>CAJBER010000021.1 GCA_903952135.1 uncultured Algoriphagus sp. | reverse complement strand
CAAGAACTTCTACTTGGAGTGGTGGAAAATGGGACGGCTCGGAACATCAAGAATCCGAACTATAAAATTGCCGGTAAGACGGGTACTGCGCAAAAGGTAATTAAAGGGACTTACCAAGAGATCTATTACACCAGTTTCGCTGGTTACTTTCCTGCCGATCGTCCCAAGTACAGCATGGTGGTGGTCATTGATAGTCCCAAAGGTGTTGCCGTTTTTGGAGGGGATGTTTCAGCTCCAGTCTTCAAAGATATTGCGGATAAAATTTATGCAACCGATTTGAATCTAAGTGTAGTGAACCAATCCAAAATTTCTCCTGCACAAACTATTGGCGCTAAATTCCCCTACATCGCATCCGGTAAATCGGAAGAACTTCAAAGCATTTTTGATTACTTGAAATTGCCCTTTAAATCTCCTTCTCAAGGAGATTGGGTTTTTGCCGCTAACAATGAGGGCCAATTCCAACAAGTAGAAACAGAAAAAGAAGTAGTGCCCAATGTGTCTGGAATGGCACTTCGTGATGCGCTATACATTTTAGAAAATAAAGGACTCAAAGTGAATTTCAATGGAAAGGGGAAGGTACTTACCCAGTCTATTTCTCCAGGAACTCCCCTTGCGCCTAATTCCACCATTGACCTCGTACTTGGATAAATGAACGTGATCAAAGACATATTGTACAAAGTATCACTGACCTCGACCTATGGAGACATGGAGCGAAAGGTGAGTGATATCGTCTTTGATAGCCGTAAGGTGGTTGAAAATTCTGCCTTTGTTGCGGTAAAAGGTACCCAAGTGGATGGGCATGACTTTATTTCGCTTGCCTTAGAAAAAGGAGCCACCACCATCATTTGCGAGCAACTTCCAGAGGCCCTCGCAACAGGAATCACTTACATCCAAGTAGTGGATTCGGCAAAGGCTCTGGGAATTATGGCCGCTAATTTTTACGGCAACCCATCTGAAAAAATCAAGGTAGTAGCCGTAACCGGCACCAATGGCAAAACCACTACCGTCACCTTACTGCACCAGTTGTTTGTCCGCATGGGCTACAGCACGGGACTTTTGTCTACGGTGGAAAATAAAATCAACGAAGAGGTGATTCCTTCGACACATACCACCCCGGATGCAGTCAGTGTACAAGCCCTGCTTCGCAAAATGGTGGATGCAGGATGTACCCATTGCTTCATGGAGGCCAGTTCCCATGCCATCGTGCAAGAGCGAATCGCAGGATTAAAGTTGTCAGGAGCCGTATTTACCAACATCACGCACGACCACTTGGACTACCACGGCACTTTTGAGGAGTACATCAAGGCCAAGAAAAAGCTATTTGATGAATTGCCTAAGGATGCATTCGCCTTGGTAAATGGTGATGACAAGCGCGGGTCGGTGATGGTTCAAAATTGCCGGGGCACCCTACAAACCTTCGGGCTAAAGTCTGCTTCAGATTTCAAAGCAAAAATCCTTTCCAATACCATCGAAGGATTGGAGTTGGATGTGAATGGAAAACTCATCTGGTTCCGAATGATTGGTTCCTTCAATGCTTACAATTTGTTGGGAGTACTCGGAACCGCAGTGCTATTAGGTGAGGATGAAGATGAAGTACTTCGGGAATTGTCTGCCATCAAGGGAGCCAAGGGTCGCTTTGATCGAATCTCCATCGGTGGAATCACCGCGATCGTAGATTATGCGCACACCCCAGATGCATTGGACAATGTACTGAAGACCATCAATGCTTTCCGAACTGGCAATGAGCAACTCATCACCGTCGTAGGCTGTGGAGGCAATCGGGACAAGACCAAGCGTCCGACCATGGCCAAAATTGCTGTTTCAGAAAGCACGAAGGCCATTTTCACCTCCGACAACCCACGATTTGAGGAGCCGGCTGAGATCCTTCGCGAAATGCAAGCGGGTGTAGGGCCAACAGATTTTCGGAAAACCTTGACCATTGAAGACCGGAGAGAGGCCATCAAGACCGCACTTCTGCTCTGTCAAAAAGGGGATATCGTCCTGATTGCCGGTAAAGGGCATGAGGACTACCAAGAAATCAAAGGCGTGAAGCATCATTTCGATGATGCTGAAGTCGTGACGGAATTATTGACTCAACTGACAGGAACCTGACATGCTGTATTCACTATTTGACTACTTCGATCGTGTGTTGGACATCCCAGGAACTGGGGTGTTTCGCTACATTTCTTTCCGTGCAGGGATGGCATCCTTGGTTTCCTTGATCATCACGATCACCTTCGGACACCACATCATCAACTGGATTCGCAACCGTCAGATCGGGGAGACCGTTCGTGACTTGGGCCTAGAAGGACAAACCCAAAAGAAAGGTACTCCTACCATGGGTGGCTTGATGATGATTGCAGCCATCTTGATCCCGACGCTTCTTTTTGCCAATCTCAACAATATTTACATTCAGCTCTTGTTGATCACTACAGTTTGGTTGGGATTGATAGGTTTCTTGGATGATTACATCAAAGTATTCCGCAAAAACAAGGATGGACTGAAAGGTCGCTTCAAAATCGTAGGGCAAATTGGCATCGGGGTAATTGTGGGTGCTACCTTATATTACAATGACGACGTGGTCATTCGAGAATTCTCTACGCCTGTATCGGTGGAAAGTGGAGTGATCGAAACTCCAGCTTTCCAGGATACCAAAGCTTTAAAAACCACCATTCCTTTTTTCAAAAACAACGAGCTCAACTACGAAGATTTCCTAGGATTCTTGGGTGATTCCATGACTCCAGTGCTTTACATTTTTGTAGCGATTTTCATCATTACGGCAGTATCCAACGGAGCCAATATTACGGATGGTATCGATGGTCTGGCGGCCGGAACCTCTGCCATCATTGGTTTGACCATTGCCATTTTTGCCTACTTGAGCGGTAACGCCATTTTTTCCCAATACCTCAATATCATGTACATCCCCAACTCCGGGGAACTGGTAATCTTCACGGCCGCCTTTATCGGTGCCTGTGTGGGATTCCTCTGGTACAATTCCTATCCCGCTCAAGTATTTATGGGCGATACGGGATCCTTGATGCTAGGAGGAGTCATAGCTGTATTGGCTTTGACACTTCGAAAAGAACTTCTTATCCCCATTCTCTGTGGGATATTCTTGGTAGAAAACTTGAGCGTCATGATTCAGGTGGCCTACTTCAAATACACGAAGCGGAAATATGGAGAAGGGAGGCGGGTATTTCTGATGTCCCCACTTCACCACCATTATCAGAAAAAAGGAATTCACGAATCCAAGATCGTTACTCGTTTTTGGATTGTAGGGATTCTACTTGCAGTAGTCACATTAGCCACCCTCAAACTAAGGTAAGACCATGAATCGCCTAGTCGTCCTCGGAGCCGGAGAAAGTGGGTTGGGAGCAGCAATGCTCGCCAAGCGGGAGGGCTATGCCGTTTTTGTTTCGGATGGAGGCAGCATAGGGGAGGCACGCAAAGAGCAACTTCAAGCAGCAGGAATTGAATTTGAAGAAGGCAAGCACGACGAGGCTCGCATTTTGGCGGCCGACTTGATCATCAAAAGCCCAGGGATAGCTCCTACTGTTTCAATCGTGCAGCAGGCGATCAATCAAGGGATTTCCGTAGTGGATGAACTGGAATTTGCCAGTCGTTACAGCAAAGGAAAGGTGATTGCGATTACCGGCACCAATGGAAAAACAACCACGACCTTATTGACCTATCACCTCTTGAAAGAAGCGGGTTGGGATGTAGGACTTGCAGGAAATGTAGGAAAAAGCTGGGCCGGACAATTACTCGAAGGAGATCATGCCTGGTGGGTGATCGAGATTTCCAGTTTCCAGATTGATGGCTTGGTGAGTTTGAAGCCCCATATCGCCCTGTTGACCAACATTACACCAGATCACCTGGATCGTTATGGCTACCAAATGGAGCGCTACATCGATTCCAAGATGGCCTTATTCAAAAACATGAATCAGGCAGATGTGGCAATTCTCAACTTGGAAGATCCTTTTTCCACGACTGGACTTGATCGTGCGCCTATTCAGGCTTCGATGTATGGAATTTCCTTGGAAGGAAAGCCTAGTAAAGGAGGGTTTAGTGACGGAGATGTGTTGGTATTTCAAGTAGCAGGTACTCAGGCAACTATTCCTGTGGCGGCCTTGACCATTCAAGGGAAACACAATTTGCTCAATGCCATGGGTGCTGGAGTCGCTGCTCTTTTGGCGGGATTGTCAGAGAATCAGTTGCTCAGCGGCTACCAAACCTTCAAAAATGCTGCGCACCGCATGGAGCTCGTTCGTGTATTGGATGGAGTTCGCTATGTAAACGACAGCAAGGGTACCAATGTAGAAGCCACGTTTTATGCGCTGGGTAGTTACAAACAGCCGATGGTATGGATCGCAGGAGGAGTAGACAAGGGCAATGATTATTCGGTATTGACCCCTTTGGTGGTGAATGGTCAGGTGAAGGCCTTGATCTGCTTGGGCAAGGATAATGTGAAGTTAAAAACTGCATTTGCCCCGCACATTGGGCAAATCCGAGAAACACAAGACTTGCGCGAGGCAGTGTCTTGGGCTCAGGAATTAGCCGAGGATAAAGAGGTAGTCCTCTTATCCCCAGCCTGCGCAAGCTTTGACTTATTCAAGAATTACGAAGATCGAGGAGATCAATTTAAAGCGGCAGTGCTGGCATTAACTCAAAAACTAAGCGCATGAACCAGGTGAGAGCATGGATAGATGAGCAATTCAAAGGTGATCCAATCATTTGGGCCATCGTGATTTTGCTATCTATGTTGAGTATTCTGGTGGTGTATTCGGCAACCGGCACCTTGGTATACCAAGCTAAGGATGTGGATACGGAGCAGTATTTATTCAAGCACTCCAAACTAGTTCTCGCCTCCTTGGTGGTGATGTGGCTGGCACATAAGATTCCTTACCGGAAGTATGCGCTCTATGCGCGTCTTTTCATGTTCCTTTCCATTCCCCTGCTTTTGATTACCTATTTGTATGGATCTACCATCAATGAGGCCAATCGTTGGCTAGTAATTCCTGTAATCAACCAGGCTTTTCAACCTTCGGATTTGGCCAAACTTTCCTTGATAGCGGCTTTGGCAGCCATGCTTGCCAAGCGTCAAAGCAACATCAAAGATCTGACGGGGACTTTACTCCCTATCATCATTTCCATCGGAATAATCAGTGCCTTGATTGGCATGGCCAATATGTCTACAGCGATTTTACTACTGATCACCTGTTTGCTAATCATGTTCATAGGCAGAGTTCCTATGCAACATCTTGCCTTGGTGGTGATGGTAGGTATCATCGGTCTTTCCATTGCGATAGTAGTTGGGCAACGGAAAGACACCTTTATGGCGCGAATTGAAACCTTTATGAATTCGAAAGACGATGCCAGCATGGTTCCTTTTCAGGCTGAGCAGTCTTACATCGCTATCGCCACAGGAGGGATTACAGGGAAAGGGCCAGGAAATAGTGAACAGCGAAATACCCTTCCACATCCCTACTCAGATTTTATTTATGCCATCATCTTGGAAGAATACGGAATGGTGGGAGGAGTATCTGTACTCTTCTTGTACCTCGCCTTACTCTACCGAGGCATGCGCATTGTTGCCAATTCCAACAAAGCCTTCGGAGGTTTATTATCCGCAGGACTGAGCTTTGCCCTAGTCATTCAAGCCTTGGTCAATATGGCCGTGGCGGTGGGACTAGGCCCGATTACAGGACTTCCGCTTCCCTTGCTCAGCATGGGAGGAACCTCCTTGATATTTACCGGTACGGCCTTGGGGATTATTCTTAGCGTCAGTCGAGGAGACCACCAAGAAGAGGCCAGTGCCGCGGGAGAAACGAGTAAAAAAGGAAATCAATTACGAACTGCATAACCTGAACCCTATCAAAACAGGAGCAACATATCGAATTCTCATCAGCGGTGGAGGCACCGGTGGACACATCTACCCAGCCCTAGCCATTGCGAATGCCTGGATGGATAAGCATCCAGACTCAGAGATTCTATTTGTAGGCGCTCAAGGGAAAATGGAAATGCAAAAAGTGCCTGAGGCTGGCTATTCCATCAAAGGCCTACCAGTAGCAGGTCTTCAGCGAAAGTTGACTCTTGCCAATTTAAGTTTCCCGATCAAACTCTGGAGAAGCCTTCGCATGGCGTCAAAAATCGTCAAGGAGTTTCAGCCCCAGTTAGTCGTAGGGGTAGGAGGCTATGCCAGCGGGCCAGTGCTCTATGCGGCTCAGAATAAAGGCATTCCTACACTGCTGCAGGAGCAAAATTCCTATGCAGGATTGACCAATAAACTTTTGGCAAAGAAGGCGGCGAAGATATGTGTAGCCTATCCGGAGATGGAGCGCTTTTTCCCTAAAGAGAAGCTAAAACTCACCGGTAATCCTGTTCGAAAGGATTTACTTGACTTAGCTGGAAAAAGGGAAAAAGGAATCCAAGTATTTGGGTTGGATGGAAATCGCAAAACAGTCTTGGTTTTGGGAGGATCCTTAGGTGCTCGTACGCTTAACCAGGCTATGCTCAAGCATATGGTAGACTTGGAAAAAGAAGGATACCAAGTGTTGTGGCAAAGTGGAAAATTTTATTTCAAGGACATGGAAGTAGCCCTTGAAAAAGCAGGATTGACGCACATCCATTTGAGGGAATTTATACGCGAGATGGATTTGGCCTATGCCGCAGCAGATGTGATTGTATCACGCGCAGGAGCGCTATCCGTTTCGGAACTCTGCTTGGTAGGGAAGCCAGTCATCTTTATTCCTTCGCCAAATGTAGCCGAGGATCATCAAACCAAAAACGCAAATGCATGCGTGAAGCAGGATGCAGCAGTGCTCCTAGCAGATGCAGATGCAGTGGCGAATTTTAAAGAATACATCGACGACTTGTTGCGGCATGAGGGTAAAGCTCAGGCGCTAGCAACAGCTATAAAGAAATTGGCAAGGCCGGATGCGGCAAATGCCTTAGTACATGAACTTGAACTGCTTCTAAAATGATAGCCAAAGGGGTACATAGCGTATTTTTCCTTGGAATCGGCGGCATAGGCATGAGTGCCTTGGCACGCTGGTTTCAGCAGGAAGGCTATGCCGTGGCGGGATACGACAAAACCCCTTCTCCGCTTACAGATGCGCTTGTGGAAGAAGGGATGGAAGTCATTTTTGCAGATCAGGTTACCGCTGTTCCTAGTCCATTCCGGGAGCGACCGGAAGAAGTATTGGTGGTCTGGACGCCAGCGATTCCGAAGGATTCTGTGCTGCTTCATTTTTTCCAGCAGGGATTTCTTTTGAAGAAAAGAGCCGAGGTCTTGGGCATGATTACCAAAGACCAGTACACCATCGCGGTAGCGGGTACGCACGGCAAGACCAGTACCTCCTCCTTGGTGGCGCATTTGTTGAAGTCAGCAGGAAAGGCAGTAACTGCCTTCTTGGGAGGGATTACGCAGAATTACAACAGCAACCTTATCCTTTCTGGCAAGTCCAAAGAATCACTCGTCGTGGTGGAAGCAGATGAATTTGATCGTTCCTTCCTTCACCTACATCCAAATGAAGCCGTATTGACAAGTGCAGATCCAGACCATTTGGATATTTACGGAGATGAACAAACGATTTTGGAAGGCTTCCGACAGTTTTTGTCTTTGGTAGACAAAAAAGGAAAAGTGTACCTGCAGAGTCATGCGCACTACCGCTTGGGAGATCAGGGTATTGCCTCTTCCAGCCTTCGGGAATATGGCCTTCGATCAGATGGCATTCATGCTGAAAATATAATAGCGAAGCCCAACTCCTTTGTTTTCGATTACATAGGCAGCAAAAACCAGATCAAAGGTCTTGAATTGCCCATTCCTGGTTTTCACAATGTGGAAAATGCACTTGCAGCCATTGCCATTGCGCTCGATCATGGGGTAGATGAATCTCAAATCCGAGAGGGGATCAAAACTTTCCGTGGGGTGAAGCGCCGTTTTGAAATTCATTCCGCGCAGCCGGGCAAAATCTTCATCGATGATTACGCACACCATCCGGAAGAAATCAAGGCCTGCTTGAGTTCGGTGCGTGCCATGTACCCATCCCAACGGATGACGGTGATTTTCCAGCCGCACCTCTTTACCCGTACCCGAGATTTTGCTCCTGGATTTTCCGAAAGCCTATCTCTTGCCGATGAGGTGGCTTTATTGCCGATCTATCCAGCGCGTGAGCTTCCTATCCCTGGAGTAGTTTCTGAAATGCTTTTGGAAGACATACAGGCAAGTAAGAAGGTGTGCATTCAGAAAGCCGAAGTGATGGATTTCTTGGAAGCCTCTTCTCCTGAGGTGCTTGTCACCCTGGGTGCAGGAGATATCGACCGACTAGTGCCAGGCATAGCGGCATGGACCAATTCTAGACCTAATCCCTCGAACGCATGAATAAGGCAAAGGTGAAAAAGGTACTCGGAATTGTAATGCTCTGCCTTACCGCAGCAGGGTATATTGGATTTGTAGAAAAGCAAAACCTAACCAAAACTTTCAACCAGGTGGAGGTAAACCTAGAAGCGGTGAGTGGGGTCTATTTCGTGGAAGAAAAGGAAATTTTATCCATCCTTTCTTCCTCTTTCCCAGAACTGAAAAAAGGACTTCCGATGAAGGAATTGCCTTTAAAGGATATTGAGGATCGCTTATTGGGCCATCCATTTATTCGAACAGTAGAGGCTTCTGTGGATCAACAAGGAATTTTGAAGTTAATTCTGACGCAACACGAACCGATGGCTAGGATTGCCAGACCAGAAAGTGCGGATGGATACATCACGAAGGAGGGCTTACTTATTTCTACCTCTCCTACTTATACCAGTAGAGTTCTAATCCTTCAAGGGGCTTACATCGGTTCGTTGATGGACCAAGGCCGATTAGATGTTATGCCTGAGTTGATTCCCTTGATTCAATTCATTACGCAAGACAAGTTTTGGAGCGCACAAGTGACCGAGTTGGAGATCAATGGGAGAAATGACATTCGTATTCACCAGCAGGTGGGAAAGCAAGTCATTGAATTTGGAGATGCAAAAGACTTTGAAAGCAAATTCAACCGCATCGCGGTACTCTACAACGAAATATTGCCTAGAAAAGGCTGGGACGCTTACCAGCGAATCAGTGTAAAATATAAAAATCAAATCGTTTGTGAATAAAGCTTGGATATGGAAAACGACAAACTAATTGTAGGTCTGGACATCGGGACGACCAAAATTTGCGCCATCATTGGCCGCAAAAATGAATTTGGCAAACTAGAAGTCCTAGGGATGGGAAAGTCAGTATCGGATGGGGTGGAACGAGGAATCGTGACCAACATCGAGAAGACCGTGCATGCCATCGAAAAGGCTGTAGAAGAATGTGCAAATATGGCGGAGGTGAACATCGGAGAAGTGATTGTGGGAATCGCTGGCCAGCACATTCAAAGCAAAATCATGCATGGAAGCATCATGAGACAGCCTACGGAAGATGAAATTACGGTGGAGGATGTGCAGCGCTTGACTGCTGACATGCACAACATCGTGGTACCCCCTGGCAATAGCATCATTCACGTCATGCCACAGGATTACACCGTCGATTACGAAGGCGGGATCAAAGACCCAGTAGGCATGTCAGGCACTCGTTTGGAGGCGGATTTTCATGTGATTACCGCCCAGACTTCAGCCATCAACAACATCAACAAATGTGTCAAGCGTGCTGAGCTAACCTCCCAGCAATTGATTCTCGAGCCCTTGGCCAGCTCCCTGTCTGTGCTCAGCGAGGAAGAAAAAGAAGCAGGAGTTTGCTTGATCGATATCGGAGGGGGTACCACAGATATTGCGATATTCTATGAGAACATCATCCGCCATACGGCGGTGATCCCTTTGGGAGGAAATATCATTACTGCCGACATCAAGGAGGGCTGTATGCTGATGCAAAACCAAGCCGAGTTGTTAAAAACGCGCTTTGGAAAGGCCATTGCTGCGGAAGCCAATCCGAATGAAATCGTATCGATTCCTGGGTTGAAAAACCGTGCCCCAAAAGAAATATCCATTCGAAATCTCGCATCCATCATCCAAGCAAGAATGGAGGAGATTATTGAGATCGTTCAGAACGAAATCATGCAGAGTGGCTATTATAAAAAACTAGCAGGAGGGATTGTTCTCACTGGAGGAGGGTCTCAAATGCAGTTCATTGCACAACTGTTTGAATACATGACAGGATTGGATACCCGTATAGGATTCCCAAATGAGCACCTTGGTAAGTCCGTTTTGGAGGAAGTCAAAAGCCCGATGTATGCTACGACCGTGGGATTAGTTCTCGCGGGATTCAAGTCCCTAGACATGCGGGAAGAAATGTACAAAAGCCGAGTCGCCAACACCGGAGTAAAACCAAAAATTCAAGGGAGGGAGGGTCTCTCCAAAGATTTCTTTAGAAATATAGGAGAGCGTCTGAAGGGAATTATTTCCGATGATATCGGAGACGACAGTTCCTATGGAGGATAACTCTTAAAAAACACCCAAAAAGTACCCCAGCATAAAAACTAAATTCACCAACAATACAATGTCAGATAACATGAAAGATTACAGATTTGATCTCCCAAAAAATCAAAAGTCCATCATCAAGGTCATCGGTGTAGGTGGCGGTGGTAGCAATGCCGTCAACCACATGTATGGTCTAGGAATTAAGGATGTGGAATTCGTGGTAGTTAACACCGATGCCCAGGCCTTAAAATCTAGCCCAGTACCGTTGAGACTTCAACTTGGAGCTAACTTGACTGAAGGTCTAGGTGCAGGTGCAAATCCTGAGCAAGGAAAGTGTGCCGCTTTAGAATCCGAAGATGAGATTCGCGAACTCCTTGCCGACAATACCAAAATGGTATTTATCACTGCGGGTATGGGTGGTGGTACCGGAACTGGTGCAGCACCAATCGTAGCCAAAATTGCTAAAGAATTGAACATCCTTACTGTTGGGATTGTAACAGCCCCCTTCATGTTTGAAGGAAAAAAGAAGATGGCAGTTGCCCAAGCAGGGATTGAATCCCTTCGTGAAAATTGCGATACCGTATTGGTCATCCTCAACGACAAGTTGCGTGAGATCTACGGCAACCTCGCTATCCGAACTGCCTTCAGCAAAGCAGATGATGTCTTGAGTACAGCTGCACGTTCCATCGCTGAAATCATCACCATCCACCAAGATGTAAACGTCGATTTTGAAGACGTGAAAACAGTGATGAAAGATGCAGGTGCTGCAGTGATGGGTTCTGCTACCGAAGAGGGAGAGGGTCGTGCCATCCGCGCAGCAGGTTCTGCGATTTCCTCTCCATTGCTCAACAATGTAGATATCAAAGGCGCTCAGAAAATCTTGCTTTCCATCATGTCTGGTGAAGAAGAAGAACTTTCTATGGATGAGCTAAGCGACATTACTGAATACATCCAAGAAAAAGCGGGAGACAATGCAGAGGTCATCTTTGGTCAGGGTATTGATCCTGAATTGGGTAGAGCCATCCGTGTGACCGTCATTGCTACCGGTTTCGAAATGGATAGACTTGCCAATGTGCCAATTACTACAGCTAATTCCGCTCCTGTAACTGCATTTTCTACACCAATAGCTCCAACTCCAGCGCCCGCTCCTGAGCAAGTTAAAACAGTGATTGATTTGGATTCTGGAAAGTCAGCTCAAGTAAAAGAAGAACCCATTTCCGAAGGAGCAACCTTCACCTTTTCCTTACCCAAAGCTCCTGTAGCGGTGGTGACGCCTGTACTTGAGGTGGAAGAAGAAAAGGAAGAGGAGCTGTTCTCTTTTGATATCCAGCCTGTAGCAGAAGTTCCTGTAATGGAGGAGCCGCAAGTGGAAGAGAAAATCGTTCATGAATTGTATCAGGAACAAGTGACTCCAGTTGCTTCTGCTCCAGTTGAAACGGATGAACCGCAACAACCGACTGCTCCAGTATTTGCTACAGACTACTACGAGCAAATGAAGATGAAGGCGATTCAGCGCGCCCACGAGCGATTCGAAAAATTGAAAGGTGGACGGGCCCTAACTACTGCTTCAGATGATCTGACTGATAAGATGGTAGTACCAGCTTATCAGCGCAAAAATGTGATTTTGAATGAGCCGCAGCATAGCTCAGAATCTTCCCTAAGCAGATTCAACCTCAGTGAGGAGAACGAGATTCTAGGGAACAATAGATTCTTGCACGACAACGTGGACTAAGTCCTAGAAGTCGAGCAGCATGTCTGCCTGGGTATGTAGTAGTTCTACATACAGCCTGTTGGTGAGCAGGTTATCTGACATATTTTGCTCTATTTTAGCCAGTTTGGGCTTGAGAGCAAGAACATGCATACCCAGGTAATGGAAGATGTCGGTGAGGTGGCTCATAGCGATGCCACCCCCGCCAATTCCTGAGGACAAACCGATTAACGCACACTTTTTATTTTGGAATGAATTGGGATAAGTCATCCCATCAATGAATGTTTTGAGGATGCCTGGAAAGGATCCATTGTATTCCGGAACGATAAACACATACTTTTTTCCTTCCTTGACCCGGTCATGAAAGGCGTTGAACTCCGGATTTTTCCCATTGTTTTCGTACAAGGCGGTTGCCGTAAAATCTGCGGGCAAGTCGGATAAGTAAAGAATCTCTGAGTCAGCTCCTTTTTCCCTTAAAATCTGCTGGTACAGGGTAGCGATGGTACCAGAAACTGAGTTTTTACGATTGGTACTAACAATAATTTTAATCATGGGGTGAATTTTATCACCTTTATACACACAAGTACCAAGAAAAGTTCGAACAATTTTTCAAAATCCTATCTTTGAACAGGTAATCTTAAAATTTAAATGGACTACAAGCAGCAAGTGGAACAGGCTATGGCCTATATCCAAGGGATTCATTCCGATCCCGTAGCAATAGGAATTATTTTAGGAACCGGGCTAGGTAACCTGGCTTCCCAGATCCAGGTGGACTTGGAAATCCCTTACCAAGACATACCTCATTTTCCTATTTCCACCGTAGAAAGTCACAGCGGTACCTTGCTTTTTGGCCGATTGGCTGGGAAAAAAGTGTTGGCCATGAAAGGGCGCTTCCATTACTACGAAGGGTATTCCATGAAAGAAGTTACCTTTCCCATTCGGGTGATGCGAGCCTTGGGGGTACAGACCCTCCTGGTATCCAATGCCTCAGGGGGATTGAACCCTGCACAAGCCGTGGGTGAGGTGATGGTGATTTCGGACCACATCAACCTATTTCCAGAAAACCCCTTGCGAGGAAAAAATTACGACACCTGGGGACCACGATTTCCAGACATGAGTGTGCCCTATTCCCCTCGATTGATTGCCTTGGCCTTACAGATTGCACATGAAAAAGGCATCAAGCTGCACACAGGAGTCTATTGTGGTGTGGAGGGCCCAAACTTGGAGACTCCTGCAGAATACAGCTACCTGCGCACCATCGGAGGAGATGCCGTAGGCATGAGTACTGTGCCTGAGGTATTGGTGGCCTGTCACGCTGGGATGGAAGTGTTTGGCTTGTCCGCCATCACAGACCTGGGTGTTCCTGGAAAAATCCATCAAGTATCACTGCAGGATGTGATTGCTGCTGCTGGCCTAGCCGAACCCTTGATGAGTCAAATTTTTTTCGAACTAGTTCGTAGGTTAGAATAGCCTATTTCTTGATCCCCATGTAATCCACGACCAGGTAGCTCAAGGCGCGGACACCGAGTACAAATCCACTTTCATCCAGGTAGAAGTCTGGGGTGTGGTGAGAGGGAGTTTTGAGGGGGTCAGCACCTGGCTTCATGCCACCCAAGAACACAAATACGCCTGGTTTTTCTTTTTGAAAAAAGCTGAAGTCTTCTGAGCCCGTCATTGGGTCCATCAAGATCAAATTTTCTTTTCCTGCGGCAGCATGGAGCGAAGGAAGCATTTTGGCAGTTAATGCCTCGTCATTGATCGTGGAAGGGTAAAGCTTGAGAATGTTGACCTCTGCTTTGGCACCAGCACTTTCGGCGATATTGGTCGCGATTTCATTGATTCTTCGGTGCACGAGTGCTTGTTGCGCTTCACCAAAGGTGCGGATGGTACCGATGAGTTCTACTTTTTCAGGGATGATGTTGTGGCGAATGCCCCCATGAATGGCGCCTACAGTCACTACTGCTGGGTTTTCGGTTACGTTGACACTTCGGGATAGGATCGTTTGTAAGCCCGTAATGATCTGTGCGGAAGTGACAATGGGGTCTACCCCCGACCAAGGTGAAGCACCGTGAGCCTGGGTGCCCAGTACGTTGATGCCTAGGATATCTACCGCGGCCATGGTTGGGCCTGGACGGTAACCAATTTTTCCGGCTTCTACCTGTGCCCAGATGTGTAGGCCAAAAATAGCGTCCACGTCTTTCATGACCCCTTCCTTCACCATCAATTCGGCTCCTGCCATGGGCACTTCAGTGACCCCTTCTTCTGCTGGTTGGAAGATAAACTTCACCGAACCTTCCAATTGATTTTTATGTGCCGCCAATACTTCGGCTACCCCCATCAAGATGGCGGTGTGCGAATCGTGTCCACAAGCATGCATCACGCCTGTTTGCTGTCCATTGTAGTTGGCAGTCACGGTAGACTTAAAGGGAAGATCTACTCGCTCTGTTACAGGAAGGGCGTCCATATCGGCACGAAGGGCGACCATGGGACCGGGTTTGCTGCCACGAAGGACACCAACTACGCCAGTGACCGCTACATTTTCAGTGACTTCCATGCCTAGAGAACGGAGGTGATCTGCGACGATCTTGGCGGTGCGCACTTCCTGATTTCCCAGTTCGGGGTGTTGGTGAAAATCCCTTCTCCATTCGATGACTTTAGCTTCTACGCCCTGCGCTTTCTGGTCAATGCTGGGATGAAGTTTGGACTGACCTACCGCAGTGGCAGAGATCAAGAGGAGGGGAAGAAGGATTTTTTTCATGGTTATTTCAAGGGCTGATTCGATTCAAACAAATGTAGTAGAATTTAGTAAATGCAAAAGTTTTCAATTGGATTGAGAGTAATACAAAGCAAAACCCCCATTCCTACAATTGGGATGGGGGTAAAAATCCGAGGCTTGATAAATCTTTAGTAGAGTCCGACTTCGAATATATAATTGGTTATTTTTTGAACTAATATTTTAATTGGTATGTAGAAGACAGAAATGAACCCCTAGCAAAACACACTCCTTAGAATTATAGCAAAGAAGTTGATCTCTTGAACTTGTTCGTTTAGTCATCAAAATAAAGTGATTTTGACAAACTCAGATAAATTAATCAACCGGTAAATTATTCTGAACATGTACTGAAAACTTCTTCATTTCTTCTAGTGTTTTTCTGTTTGTCCAATCAGGGTAAGATCTGGAAATCCGTCTTGTCAGTAGAATTACATCTGTTGGAAACATTGAATAGTACGGCATCATTGTATTGTTCATTTGATCTACAGAATTTATATATCCATTCATTACTAACCATTTCTTTAATTCCTTGGCTTCTACAGGTTCCCCCTCTGTGCCATATTCGAAAGCAATAGGGTCTTTGGAAATCGAATTAATCAAAGAATTAAGTTCTGAATCATCTAATTTGAGCAAATCATCAATCAGGTTTTGGTATTT
>CAJBER010000020.1 GCA_903952135.1 uncultured Algoriphagus sp. | reverse complement strand
GCAATCGGTGCTAACATATCAGGAGTAAGTTCTCTTGCAGGAGTGGTAAAACATTATGGTTATCCATACAAAGTTTACAAAAATCTTTGTGCAATCGATAATTATTATGGCGCAACCGGAGCATTAGCAATTACTACTAACATTCCTTGGGATGCGGGTAATATGTTTACTATTCAAATCAAAGGATATGATTATGGTAATGGGACACCATTTGATGTAACAGTTGCTACATATGCAGGCGAAAATAATTTCTTTTCTCCGGGATATATTACAAATAGTAATGTATTCGGGAATTTTGCTTGGTAGTAGGATTAAACTTCAAAGCGATTTTGATAAGGCCTTGAGGTCCATTGTCTTCAAACTTGTAGTTTTGAATGTATCCCTTCTCGTGCAATACTTTGGTGATCTCCTTCTTGATGTTAGAGGCAGGTATCTCAACAATACGATGAGAAGCCTTGATGGCATTTCTCAATCGGGTTAGATAATCAGCTATTGGATCGGTCATGTTTTTCTATTGTCTAGCACCCCCGAATTGGGCGTGCAAAGTTACGAATTGATTTTTAGAATAAAAATTACTGTCGTTATTTTACCAGCTAGACTTAGTCAAACCAGGAATCTTACCTGCAGAAGCCATTTCTCTGAAAGTAACCCTGTTGATACCAAACTTTCTCATGTATCCTTTCGGACGACCAGTAAGTTTACATCTATTGTGAAGTCTTACCGGAGAAGCGTTCTTTGGTAATTTATCAAGTGCTTCGTAATCGCCAGCAGCTTTAAGCGCGGCTCTTTTCTTGGCATACTTGGCTACCAAGTGTTCTCTTTTTCGCTCGCGAGCTTTGATTGACTCTTTTGCCATGATTATTCAGGATTATTTTTGTTAACGAAAGGCATACCCAGAGCTTTCAAAAGCGCAAAAGCTTCTTCATCTGTAGCCGCAGTAGTTACGAAAGTGATATCCATACCGGTAATTTTAGTTACCTTCTCGATGGAGATCTCAGGGAAAATGATTTGTTCAGTAACACCTAGCGTGTAGTTGCCACGTCCATCAAATCCTTTGTCAGAAATTCCTTTGAAGTCACGTACACGAGGCAATGCCACAGTAGTCAAACGATCTAGGAATTCGTACATTTTCTCACCTCTCAAGGTTACCTTAGCACCAATCGGCATGTTCTCTCTCAACTTAAAGTTAGAGACTGCGATCTTAGACTTAGTAGCTACAGCGCGCTGACCAGTGATCAAAGAAAGTTCTTCAACTCCCTGATCTACCAATTTCTTGTCTGCTACTGCTGCACCGATCCCTTTATTCAAGACGATCTTGGAGAGCTTAGGCACTTGCATGATGGAAGAGTACTGAAACTTCTCCTTCAACGCAGGTACTACGTCATTCAAGTACGTAACTTTTTTTCTTGGATTAGCCATTGATCACCTCCCCAGTTTTCTTTGAATACCTTACTAATTTACCATTCTCGCCAGCCTTACGACCTGTACGAGTTGCTTCACCTGATTTAGGATCGACAAGCATCAAGTTACTGATGTGAAGCGCAGCTTCTTTCTTCTCGATACCACCCTGCGGCTTAGCTGCAGTAGGCTTCACGTGCTTGGTGATCATGTTGATCCCTTCCACGATGGCTCTTCTTTTCTCTGTATCAATGGATTGAACCTTACCGGTTTTTCCTTTGTCATCTCCAGAGATCACCTTTACAGTATCTCCAGTTTTGATGTGCAGCTTAGGCTGCTTGTTGAATTTTCTTTCCATGATTAAAGTACTTCAGGGGCCAAGGAAATGATTTTCATGAACTGCTTTTCTCTGAGCTCTCTTGCTACAGGGCCGAAAATACGGCTACCTCTAGGCTCATCGTTGTTGTTCAACAACACGGCAGCATTGTCTTCAAATCGAATATAGGAACCGTCCTTACGACGAATTTCTTTTTTCGTTCTTACGATAACCGCTTTAGAAACGGTACCTTTTTTCATGTTGCTGGAAGATAGGGCTGACTTTACAGTCACGACTACTTTATCACCGATAGAAGCGTAACGCTTCTTAGTTCCTCCCAACACGCGGATGACCAATACCTCTTTGGCACCGGAGTTATCCGCAACGCTTAGTCTGGATTCTTGTTGTATCATGATTACTTAGCCCTTTCTATAATTTCAACTAATCTCCAACGCTTATTCTTGCTCAGCGGACGGGTTTCACTGATTTTAACCACATCACCTGGGTTGCATTCGTTCTTCTCGTCATGAACCATGAACTTGGTAGTCTTGGCAACAAACTTGCCATAGATCGCGTGCTTTACACGACGTTCTACAGCTACAGTAATGGACTTGTCCATCTTGTTGCTAACGACTTTACCAACTCTCTCTTTGCGAAGATTTCTCTCAATCGTAGCCATTTTCTTTTCTGTTAGCTAGTTATTTGGAAACTAAAGCAGTTTTCAATCTTGCGATGAAACGCTTAGCCTCTCTGATTCTATTAGGATTCTCAATAGGAGAAATCGCATGAGCAAATTTCAATTTGCTCAGATTCTCCTGCTCGGCGACAATTCGCTCGGCAATGTCACTTGCTGAAAGTGATCTGATTTCAGTGTTTTTCATAGTTCCTGATTATTCAGCGTAGTCTCTTCTTACAACAAATCTCGTACTTACAGGCAGCTTCTGCTGTGCAAGTCTTAGTGCCTCTTGAGCAGTCTCCAGGCTCACGCCTGTAGCTTCGAAAAGGATTGTACCTGGCTTGATAACGGCAACCCAGTATTCTGGAGCACCCTTACCTTTACCCATACGAACCTCTGCGGGCTTTTTTGTGATCGGTTTGTCAGGAAAAATCCTGATCCAAACTTGACCTTCTCTCTTCATAGCTCTTGTCATGGCAATACGTGCTGCCTCGATCTGGCGAGAAGTAATCCATCCTGGCTCAAGGGATTTAATGCCAAAGTTGCCAAAAGAGAGCTCGTGCCCTCTTTGCGCAAGACCTTTGACACGGCCCTTGTGCATTTTCCTATATTTAGTTCTTTTCGGCTGTAACATGATTTCTCACTTGGAAAGGGAAAATTAGTTTCTTTTTCTGCGTTTTGGACCGTCTTTCTCACGTCCCTTTGGCGCTGGCGTACGCTGACCTTTCGGCTCGTTTGCTGCACCCTGGTTTGGAGAAAGGTCTCTTTTTCCGTACACCTCACCCTTGAAGATCCAGACCTTGATGCCGATCAATCCGTACACAGTAAGTGCTTCAGATAGGGCATAATCGATGTCTGCTCTAAGCGTGTGAAGAGGAATTCTTCCCTCTTTGTACATTTCAGAACGGGCCATTTCGGCTCCGCCCAATCGGCCAGAAAGCTTAACTTTAATTCCTTCAGCGCCCACTCTCATGGTGGCTGCTATCGCCTGCTTCATTGCACGGCGGAAAGATATTCTAGCTTGAAGTTGCTGTGCGATAGATTCACCTACCAATTTGGCATCCATTTCGGGACGCTTGATTTCAAAGATATTGATTTGAATATCCTTGTTAGTGATCTTCTTTAGTTCCTCCTTAAGCTTATCTACTTCGGCACCACCCTTACCAATGACAACACCTGGTCTAGCAGTATGGATTGTCAAGGTGATTCTCTTAAGCGTACGCTCAATGATCACTTTGGCAATACCGCCTTTAGGTATTCTGGCAAGAACGTACTTACGGATTTGTTGATCTTCGTATAGCTTCTCAGCAAAGTCTTTCCCACCATACCAGTTGGAATCCCAGCCTTTGACTACACCAAGTCTAAATCCTATTGGGTTAATTTTTTGTCCCATAGTCTTTCTTAATTTGCCTTTTCGTTGTTTACTACTACATCAGCGGTAACTTCTTCAGTATTGAATGAATCAATAACGAGTGTTACATGATTGGATCTTTTGCGAATTCTGTGTCCACGTCCCTGAGGAGCAGTCCGAAGTCTCTTTAAAGAACGTCCTTCGTCAACCATGATGGTCTTTACGAAAAGATCAGCCTCTTCCAATTTCACTTCAGGATTTTTTGCTTGCCAGTTGGCTACCGCGGAAAGAACTAACTTCTCCAAACGGATTGCTGCGTGGTTGGGCGTGAATTTCAAAATACTAAGTGCCACACCTACGCGCTTGCCTCTCACCAAGTCTGCGACTAAACGCATCTTGCGAGGGGAGGTAGGAACATTTTTCAATCTTGCTAGTGCTTCCATGATTATCTCTTTCCTTTATCTTTTTTAGCAATGTGGCCACGGAAGTTACGAGTGGGTGCAAATTCACCCAATTTGTGACCTACCATGTTATCGGTTACAAACACAGGGATAAATTTATTCCCGTTATGCACAGCGAAGGTATGTCCTACGAAATCTGGGGAAATCATAGATTTTCTTGACCAAGTCTTGATGACAGATTTCTTGCCAGACTCGTTCATAACATCTACTTTCTTCACCAGATGGTGTTCGATATAAGGACCTTTTTTTAATGAACGTGCCATAATTACTTAGATCTTTTGCTGATGATGAACTTGTTTGAATACTTCTTGGGAGATCTGGTTTTCTTACCTTTCGCAAGAAGCCCTTTACGTGATCTAGGGTGACCACCTGAAGAACGGCCTTCACCACCACCCATAGGGTGATCTACTGGGTTCATCGCAACACCTCGAGTACGAGGTCTTACACCAAGCCAACGCTTACGCCCTGCCTTACCCAACACAACGTTCATGTGATCTGCATTGGATACAGTTCCTACTGTAGCCATACATACACCAAGAATAAGTCTCATTTCTCCTGAAGGAAGCTTTACCGTCACGTATCTAGAATCTCTAGCTACGATCTGAGCATATCCTCCAGCACTTCTTGCCAATGCACCACCTTTACCTGGTTTCAATTCCACATTGTGTACAATCGTACCCATTGGAATGTTTGCCATGTGCATGGCGTTGCCCACTTCTGGTGCAACTTGCTCACCGGAAATCACTGTTTGTCCCACTTGCAAACCTTCCGGAGCGATAATGTAGGCCTTAGCACCGTCTGCATAATACAGTAGGGCAATACGGGCTGTACGGTTTGGATCGTACTCAATGCTCTTTACAGAAGCAGGTACACCAAACTTGTTACGCTTAAAGTCTACGATACGTAGTCTTCGCTTGTGACCACCACCAATGTAGCGAGCGGTCATCTTGCCTTCATTATTTCTACCACCTGTCTTCTTAACAGGAGCGAGAAGAGATTTCTCAGGCTTTGACGCAGTAATCTCGTCAAATGCAGGAGCTACTCTAAATCGGGTTCCTGGAGTTACAGGCTTTAATTTTTTAACTGCCATGATATTGATTCAATTAAAGTTCTCCGTAAAAATCAATTACTTCACCATCGGCTACTTGCACAATCGCTTTCTTGTAAGCATTGGTGAAGCCTGACACTACTTTATTGTTGGTGTATCTAGTCTTATGCTTCGCAGCATATCTCATGGTACGTACTGATACCACATGTACACCATACTTTTTCTCCACTGAAGATTTGATCTGAAGTTTGTCGGCAGTTTTTTCGACGATAAAGCCGTAAACTCCCTTTTCATTACCTGCAGATACTTTCTCCGTGATCAAAGGCTGTTTCAGAATTTCCATTGTCTTATTTCGATAAAATGGTTTCTAACTTACTTACAGATCCTTCGCAAAGTACCAATTGGTCAGCATGCAGGAGTTGGTAAGTATTTACATCATCTACGGTCACAACTTTTGCCTTTGGCAGGTTTCTGCTTGACAAAAACACATTCTTATTGTCTTCAGAAAGTACCAAAAGGGTCTTCTTGTCAGACAAAGAAAGGCCACTCAACAAAGCAATGTAGTTTTTGGTCTTTGGTGCATCAAATGACACATCCTCCAATACCATCAAACTGTTTTCTTTTACCTTGTAAGCTAGCGCTGACTTACGCGCCAGTTGCTTCACTTTTTTATTTAGTTTGAAGGAGTAGTCTCTTGGTCTAGGACCAAATACTCTACCTCCACCACGGAAGTTTGGAGCCTTCAAAGATCCAGCACGAGCACCACCGGTACCTTTTTGCTTCTTGATCTTCTTAGTAGAACCAGCTACTTCGTTTCTTTCTTTTGATTTGTGAGTTCCCTGTCTCTGGTTGGCCAGGTATTGCTTCACATCCAGGTAAATGGCGTTATCGTTGGGCTCAATGCCAAAAATCTCGTCAGAAAGGCTCACCTTTCTACCTGTATCTTGTCCTTTGTGATTAATTACTGCTAATTCCATGGCTTACTTCTCCAGAATAACAAATGAATTTTTTGGACCAGGTACCGAACCAGAAACCAAGATTAGGTTTTGCTCTGCGTACACTTTCAACACACGTAGGTTGGCTACCGTTACACGATCACCACCTGTTCTACCCGCCATACGCATACCTTTAAATACACGAGAAGGCCAAGAACAAGCACCAATTGAACCAGGGTGTCTTCCTCTGTTATGCTGACCGTGAGTTTGTCCACCCACACCAGCAAAACCGTGACGCTTTACTACACCTTGGAATCCTTTACCTTTTGAAGTACCAACAGCATCCACGAAGTCACCTTCCTCGAATAGCTCTCCTGCACTTACTGTCTTTCCGAGTTCAACCTGACCCTTAAAGTCTCTGAACTCAACAACTTTCTGCTTAGGGGTGGTACCAGCCTTTTTGAAATGGCCGATTAGTGGCTTAGGAGTGTTTTTCTCCTTGCGCTCACCGAATCCCAACTGCACTGCGTTGTACCCGTCTGTTTCAACGTTTTTTACTTGCGTCACTACGCAAGGACCAGCTTCAATTAGCGTGCATGCGACGTTACGTCCATCGGCACTGAAGATGCTAGTCATACCTACTTTTTTACCTATAATACCAGACATCTTTATAAAGATATTTTGATAACTACCCAAGGTATGTACACTTGGGCCCTTTTTAAGGACTGCAAAGTTACTGAAATAATATTTGGCAGCAAATCCCAACTCTACTATTTTCAATTAATTACAAAAAAAAATGAAGGCTGGCCGATCTTTCATCCACCAAACCGGACCAATCCACCCCAAAAAAAAGGCCCCGCATGTGCGGGGCCTTTCTATTCTTGACCAAGATCCTCAGACTTTGATTTCTACATCAACCCCACTTGGAAGTTCGATTTTCATCAAAGCATCCACAGTCTTAGAAGAGTTAGAGTAGATATCCACCAGACGCTTGTAAGTACAAAGCTGGTACTGATCTCTTGCTTTCTTGTTTACGTGTGGAGATTTCAACACGGTAAACTTTTCTTTCTTTGTTGGCAAAGGAATAGGACCTACTACTACAGCTCCGGTCGCTTTCACTGCCTTCACGATCTTCTCTGATGACTTATCCACCAAGCTGTGATCGTATGATTTCAATTTTATTCTGATTTTCTGATTCATTTTCTTATCGATTAGGATTTTTCACCCTTTACTTTAGCAATTACCGCTTCTGCAACGTTGTTTGGAACAGGCTCATAGTGAGAGAAGGTCAATGAAGCCGTTGCTCTTCCTGAAGTGATTGTTCTCAAATCAGTTACGTAACCAAACAGCTCAGACAAAGGAACGTTGGCCTTAACTACCGTAGAGTTACCCTTGGTATCCATACCTTTCATCATTCCTCTTCTTCTGTTCAAGTCACCTGTGATCGGACCAGTATATTCGTCAGGCGTAATTA
Source organism: uncultured Algoriphagus sp. (assembly GCA_903952135.1). GTDB lineage: Bacteria > Bacteroidota > Bacteroidia > Cytophagales > Cyclobacteriaceae > Algoriphagus. The sequence continues at coordinate 12,053 of CAJBER010000020.1, read as the reverse complement.
CGTCTACGGACATGATTGGCTCCAACAACTGTGGCTTACACTTTTTCGCAGCTTCTTTGAATCCAATTCTAGCAGCCAATTCGAAAGAAAGTGCATCCGAATCGACATCGTGGTAAGAACCGTGGAACAAGCGAACTTTCATGGATTCGATTGGATAACCAGCCAAAGGACCATTCTTCATCGCTTCCTGGAAACCTTTCTGTACTGGCTGGATAAATTCTTTTGGAATTACACCACCTACGATACCATTGACAAAGTCCAAACCTGCCTTGATTTCTTTGGTCTCTGGATCTGGATCCTTAGGTCCCAATTCAAATACAATATCTGCAAATTTACCTTTACCACCAGTCTGCTTCTTGTATACCTCTTTGTGTTCAACAGAAGCAAATAAAGCTTCTTTGTAAGCCACCTGAGGAGCACCTTGGTTGATTTCTACCTTGAATTCACGCTTCATACGATCGATGATGATCTCTAGGTGAAGTTCACCCATTCCTCGAAGGATAGTCTGACCAGTTTCATGGTCTGTATTTACTTGTAGCGTAGGATCTTCTTCTACCAATTTAGCGATCGCCATGCCAAGCTTGTCTACGTCCGCCTGAGTTTTAGGCTCAATGGCGTATCCAATTACTGGCTCAGGGAATACCATGGATTCCAAGACCACCTTGCGCTTTTCGTCGCAAAGGGTGTCACCCGTTTTGATATCTTTAAATCCAACAACGGCTCCGATATCACCGGCTACCAATCGTTCGATTTGGTTCTGCTTGTTGGCGTGCATTTGGAATACACGAGAAATACGCTCCTTATTGCCTGAACGGCTATTGAATACATAAGAACCTGATTCCAATACACCAGAATATGCTCTTACGAAGCACAAACGACCTACGAATGGGTCTGTAGCGATTTTGAATGCCAAGCCAGTGAATGGCTCAGTCTCCACAGGGTTGATAGCTACTTCTTTATCCTCATCATCCAAGTCGGTTGCAAAAATGGCGTCTTTATCCAATGGAGAAGGCAACAACTCCATTACTAGATCTAGCATGGTTTGTACACCTTTGTTTTTGAATGAAGAACCGCAAACCATAGGTACGATTTTCATATCGATGGTCGCTGCACGCAAAGCTTTCAAGATTTCAGCTTCAGTGATAGAGTTTGGATCATCGAAGAATTTCTCCATCAAAGACTCGTCGTAATCAGCTACAGCCTCAAGCAAATGCTCTCTGTATTCTGCTACTTCCTCCTTCATGTCCTCAGGAATCGGAACCTCCTTGAAGGTCATTCCCATGTCGTGCTCATTCCAGATAATCGCACGGTTGTTGATCAAGTCAACTACACCGGTAAACTTATCTTCAGCACCAATTGGCAACTGCAATGGAACGGCATAAGAACCGAGCATTTCTTTTACTTGCTTGCACACCATCAAGAAATCAGCTCCTGAACGGTCCATCTTGTTGACGAAACCAATTCGAGCGACTTTGTAGTTGTCCGCTAGTCTCCAGTTGGTCTCAGACTGAGGCTCAACCCCGTCTACCGCAGAGAAAAGGAATACAAGTCCATCCAAAACTCTCAAGGAACGGTTTACTTCTACTGTGAAGTCTACGTGACCTGGAGTATCGATGATGTTGATTTGATATTGGTTACTTCTGTAATCCCAGAATACGGTGGTTGCCGCAGAGGTGATTGTAATCCCTCTTTCTTGTTCCTGAGCCATCCAGTCCATCGTAGCTGCACCTTCGTGCACTTCTCCGATTTTGTGTGACTTACCAGAATAGTAAAGGATACGCTCTGTGGTGGTCGTCTTGCCCGCATCAATGTGCGCCGCAATACCGATGTTACGGGTAAATTTTAGATCTCTTGCCATTTCCGATTAGAATCTAAAGTGGGAGAACGCTTTGTTCGCTTCAGCCATTCTGTGCGTATCGTCCTTCTTCTTGACAGCGGCTCCTTCGCCTTTTGCTGCCGCGATGATCTCACCCGCCAGTCGGTCCATCATAGTCTTCTCTCCTCTTCTTCTAGAGTAAAGAATCATCCACTTGATACCAAGGGCCATTTTTCTTTCAGGTCTGACTTCCATAGGAACCTGGAACGTAGCACCACCAACTCTACGACTCTTCACCTCGACGGTGGGAGCTATATTGTTAAGCGCTTTTTTCCAAACTTCAAGACCATTCTCGCCTACTTTGTCTTCTACTTTTGCTACTGCATCGTAGAAAATGTTGTAAGCAATACTCTTCTTCCCGTCATACATCAGACAGTTTACAAACTTGGTCACCAAAGTATCATTGAACTTTGGATCAGGAAGAATATATCTCTTCTTTGGTTTCGCTTTTCTCATTTCTTTTTAATGTCTTAATTATTTCTTTTTGCCTGGAGCAGCTGCAGGAGCACCCTTGCCAGCTTTAGGTCTTTTAGCACCGTACTTGGAGCGACCTTGCTTACGGTCTTTTACTCCAGCAGTATCCAATGCACCGCGGATGATGTGATATCTTACACCTGGAAGATCCTTTACACGACCACCTCTAATCAATACGATAGAGTGCTCTTGCAAATTGTGACCTTCTCCTGGAATGTAAGCATTCACTTCTTTTCCATTTGTCAATCGTACCCTAGCTACCTTTCTCATCGCTGAGTTAGGCTTCTTAGGCGTCGTAGTGTACACGCGAGTACAAACCCCTCTACGCTGTGGACAAGCGTCCAAAGCCCGAGATTTTGATTTGAATTCCAGTGTATTTCTACCTTTTCTTACTAGTTGTTGAATAGTAGGCATTAACTGATTAAAATTTAGATAGTCTGTAAACTGTTATTTTTTGGAACGCAAAGGTACAAGAAGTAATAAGAGTAACAAAATTAAGCACTTATATTTTTGTTAAGCTTCTCCTGCTTTTCCAAAGGACATCGGAAAGGTAGGAGCACCTCCACCTTGGTTGATTTTTCCAAAGGCAGCCTCATATTTTTCAATATTTTCTTTCAGTGCAGCCAGCAAGCGCTTGGCATGATCGGGAGTCACAATGATTCGTGATTTCACCTTTGCCTTGGGTACTCCTGGCATTAATCGAATAAAATCGATGACAAATTCCGAATTGGAATGGGCTATCATCGCCAAATTGGAGTAAACCCCTTCAGCAATTTCCTCAGGGAGCTCCACATTGATTTGCTGATCAAGTAACTGATTATCTTCCATGATTTTAAAGATTAAAAAAGGCCTGTAGAATACGTACAGGCCTTTTAGTTTGTTAGTAGTAGGTATTAAAGAATCGCTTCGCTAGTAGCTTTAGCGGACTTCTTTTCCATATTTTCAGAAAGTGTGTCGTATTCTGCTTTGGATCCTACAATCATGCCCAAGATGCTTCGCTGACCGGTACCGGCAGGAATCAAGTGGCCCACAATTACGTTTTCCTTCAAGCCTTTCAATTCATCCCGCTTTCCTCGGATAGCCGCTTCAGAAAGCACCTTGGTTGTTTCCTGGAAGGAAGCCGCAGAGATAAAGCTTTCTGTACCCAAAGAAGCAGCGGTAATTCCTTGCAAGGTTGGCGCAGAAACTGCCGTTTCGGCATCCATTACCTGAACCAACTTCAAGTCCTTACGCTTCAAGCTTGAATTTTCGTCACGAAGTCTTCGTGCAGAAATGATCATACCTGGCTTCAAAGTAGCAGAATCACCCGCTTCAAGGACAATCTTCTTATCCAAGATGCTATCGTTCTCCTCACGGAATGCCCACTTATCTACCACTTGATTTTGCAAGAAGCTCGTGTTACCAGCGTCAAGAATCTCAACCTTCTGCATCATCTGTGATACAATCACCTCGATGTGCTTGTCGTTGATTTTTACACCTTGAAGTCTGTATACTTCCTGGATTTCATTTACAAGGTATTCCTGTACTGCAGTTGGACCTTTGATCGATAGAATATCGCTAGGCGTGATGGCTCCATCAGAAAGCGGCTCACCCGCACGGATGAAGTCGTTTTCTTGAACCAAGATGTGCTTAGACAAGGATACCATGTACTTCTTGACCACCCCATCCTTAGATTCGATGACAATTTCTCGGTTACCACGCTTCACACCACCATACGTTACTACACCGTCAATCTCAGATACTACTGCTGGATTCGATGGGTTTCGAGCTTCGAACAATTCCGTTACTCGAGGAAGACCTCCAGTAATGTCACGGGTTTTGCCTACAGAACGTGGGATTTTTACTAGGATCTGTCCAGACTTCACTTTTTCGCCTGATTCTACTGCCAAGTGGGCGCCTACAGGGATATTGTACGTCTTGGAATCACCTTTGTAATTCACAATAATCGCAGGGTTCTTCGCTCTATCTTTAGTTTCAATAATTACTTTCTCACGGAAACCAGTCTGATCATCAGCTACTTCCTTGTAGGTAATGCCTTCTACTACGGATTCGAATTCTACCGTACCGTCAAACTCAGAGAGGATGACCGCATTGTATGGATCCCAAGTACATAGTGACTCCCCTTTGGTGATTTTTTGACCGTTTTTCACGTTCAAAACAGCACCGTAAGGCACGTGATTAGACACCAAGGTTTTTCCAGACTTCGCTTCGTTGATCTTGATTTCACCAGAACGTCCCATGACTACAGTAACTGATTCTCCGTCTCTGTTGGTAGTCTGCAAGTATCTCAATTCCTCTTCGAATTCAACTACTCCATCAAATTTCGCATTGATGCTAGCATCTACCGCCATGTTGGAAGCAGTACCACCTACGTGGAAAGTTCGAAGTGTCAACTGTGTACCTGGTTCACCGATGGACTGTGCAGCAATTACACCTACTGCTTCACCAGCTTGTACCATTTTACCGGTAGCTAGGTTACGGCCATAGCATTTCGCACATACACCACGGCGAGTTTCGCAAGTCAATACAGAACGAATTTCAACTTCTTCAATAGAAGACACGTCTACACGCTTGGCGATTTCGTCAGAGATCTCAACACCTGCTGGCACAATGAGTTCATCTGTAGCCAAGTCATACACATCGTGTACGGACACTCGGCCCAAGATTCGCTCAGAAAGTGGCTCAACGATTTCGTCGTTGTCTTTCAAGGCCTGTACAACCAAGCCTCTCAAGGTACCGCAATCCTCCTCGGTGATGATCATGTCCTGCGCTACGTCTACGAGACGACGAGTCAAGTAACCCGCATCCGCAGTTTTCAAAGCGGTATCTGCAAGGCCTTTACGTGCACCGTGAGTGGAGATGAAGTATTCCAATACGTCTAGACCTTCTTTGAAGTTAGACAAGATTGGGTTTTCGATGATTTCTCCAACAGAACCTTGAAGGTTTTTCTGTGGCTTAGCCATCAATCCTCTCATACCTCCCAATTGACGGATTTGTTCTCTAGAACCACGGGCTCCAGAGTGCATCATCATGTAAATGGCGTTGAATCCTTGCTTGTCCTCTTCCATCTTCTTCATCAGATTATTCGTCAAATGAGAGTTGGTACGAGTCCAGATATCAATTACTTGGTTGTATCGTTCGTTGTCAGTGATTAGACCCATGAGGTAGTTGTTCCATACTTGGTCCACTTCCTCCTTGGCCTTGGCAATCATCGGCACTTTTTCGTCAGGAATGATAACGTCATTCAATCCCATAGAAAGTCCACCTTGGTAGGCCATCTGGAAACCTAAATGTTTGATATCATCCAAGAACTGAGCGGTACGTGCGATGCCACACACTTTCACTACCTCAGCGATAATTTGCTGAAGCTTCTTTTTAGTCAATAGTTCATTTACATAACCTACTTCCTCAGGCACAAACTGGTTGAAGATCAATCGACCTGCCACCGTTTCGATGATTTGGTCTTTAATCTCACCAGTAGCGGTACGTACCTTTACCTTACACTTGATGTTGGCATGCTTGGAAAGCTGGCCTTCATTCATGGCAATGATTACCTCTTCTTGGCTGTAGAAGGTCATTCCTTCACCCAAGATTACCTCTTCAGGAGTAGATTTTTTGCCTTTGGTCACATAGTACAAGCCCAAAACCATGTCTTGAGAAGGTACTGTAACTGGTGCGCCGTTGGCAGGGTTCAAGATATTGTGTGCAGAAAGCATCAAAGTAGATGCTTCCAAGATCGCCTCATGACCTAGTGGTACGTGTACCGCCATCTGGTCACCGTCAAAGTCAGCATTGAATGCAGTACACACCAATGGGTGCAACTGAATCGCTTTTCCTTCGATCAATTTTGGCTGGAATGCCTGGATACCCAATCTGTGGAGTGTTGGAGCACGGTTGAGGAGCACTGGGTGTCCTTTCAATACGTTTTCCAAAATATCCCAAACCACTGGATCCTTACGATCTACAATTTTCTTGGCAGACTTCACGGTCTTTACAATTCCTCTTTCGATCAACTTTCGGATGATGAACGGTTTGAAAAGTTCCGCAGCCATATTTTTAGGAAGACCACACTCGTGAAGCTTCAATTCAGGACCTACGACGATTACAGATCGGCCGGAGTAATCCACACGCTTACCGAGCAAGTTTTGACGGAAACGACCCTGCTTACCTTTCAACATGTCTGAAAGAGACTTCAAGGCACGGTTACCATCTGATCTTACCGCATTTACTTTTCTAGAGTTATCGAATAGGGAATCTACAGCTTCCTGCAACATTCGCTTTTCGTTTCTCAAAATCACCTCTGGAGCTTTGATATCGATCAAACGCTTCAAACGGTTGTTACGAATGATTACACGACGGTACAAGTCATTCAAATCGGAAGTTGCAAAACGACCGCCATCCAAAGGAACCAATGGTCTCAACTCTGGTGGAATCACAGGTACCATACGAACGACCATCCACTCCGGACGGTTCTCGATACGCGTACGTGCATCACGGAATGCTTCTACCACCTTCAAACGCTTCAAGGCTTCTGCCTTACGCTGCTGTGAAGTATCGGTAGCTGCTTGGTGACGTAGGGAATAGGAAAGTTCATCCAAATCCAAGCGAGCAAGCAACATTTCAAGTGCCTCAGCACCCATTTTTGCAATAAACTTGTTTGGATCGGCATCATCCAAAAGGTGATTTTCCTTTGGAAGCTTATCCATGATGTCCAAGTATTCGTCTTCGGTCAAGAAGTCAAGGTATTGCACCCCTTCTTCTGCCTTCACGCCAGCTTGAACGACCACATAACGCTCGTAATACACGATTTGATCCAATTTCTTGGTAGGCAAACCGAGTAGGTAACCGATTTTATTTGGCAAGGACTTGAAGTACCAGATGTGTGCAACAGGTACCACCAATTCAATATGGCCCATGCGCTCACGGCGTACTTTCTTCTCCGTCACTTCCACTCCGCATCGATCACAAATGATTCCTTTGTATCGGATACGCTTGTATTTTCCGCAATGACATTCCCAATCCTTAACTGGACCAAAGATACGCTCGCAGAACAAGCCGCCCATTTCAGGCTTGTAGGTTCTGTAGTTGATGGTCTCTGGCTGGGTTACCTCGCCATTGGAGCTATCCAGAATTGATTCTGGGGAAGCCAAGCTGATGGTAACTCGGGAGAAATCGTTGTTCAGTTTTTTATTTTTTCTAAACGACATAGTTTTTTGAGATATGTTTAGGGCGGTTGCCCGCCCCATGAGCCAAATTAATCCAAGGTAATTTCAAGAGCCAAGCCTCTCAATTCGTGAACCAATACATTGAAGGATTCAGGAATGTTTGGCTTAGGAAGGTTTTCACCCTTCACAATCGCTTCGTACGCTTTTGCTCTACCGATTACGTCATCCGACTTCACGGTCAAGATCTCTTGAAGAACATGGGATGCACCGAATGCTTCGAGTGCCCAAACTTCCATTTCTCCAAATCGCTGTCCACCAAACTGTGCCTTACCACCCAGCGGCTGCTGTGTGATGAGCGAGTACGGTCCGATGGAACGGGCGTGCATCTTGTCATCTACCAAGTGACCCAATTTCAGCATGTAGGTAATACCCACAGTGACTGGCTGGTCAAAACGGTTACCACTCAAACCATCGTATAGGTAGGTTCTTCCGAATGCTGGAAGTCCTGCTGCCGAAAGTTCTGCAGATACCTCATCCAAGGTAGCTCCATCAAAGATTGGCGTAGCATATTTCTTTCCAAGCTTCTGACCTGCCCATGCAAGGACGGTTTCGAAAATCTGGCCAATGTTCATTCGAGAAGGTACACCAAGCGGGTTCAAAACGATATCCATCGGCGTTCCATCTTCTAGGAATGGCATGTCCTCATCGCGTACGATTCGAGCTACAATACCCTTGTTTCCGTGACGACCTGCCATCTTATCACCCACCTTCAGCTTGCGCTTCTTGGCGATGTATACTTTGGCAAGCTGCACGATACCTGCAGGCAATTCATCTCCTACTTCCAAGGTAAAGCGATCACGCTTGAATCTTCCAGAAATTTCGTTTCTAGAGTTGGTGTAGTTCTTCACCAACTTCACGATCAAGCTGTTGGTGTAGGTGTCTTCAGTCCACTCATCTAGGATGATATCCGAAACAAGGTTTGCTTCTTCAGGTACATTGTAGTTAGACTCGTCTCTGTACGGGTTCTTTGCAGGGAAGAGGTTGCTTTCAATGTTTTTGGCATTGAACTTCACTCCTTTCGTGATGATTTCATCACCAAACTTGTGCTTCACTCCCTGTGAAGTTTTGCCTTCAAGTAATGTCACCAACTTGCTGATCATGCGCGCACGGATGCCCAACAAATCTTTGGCGTACTTGCCTTTTAGCTTTTCTACCTCAGCCTTAGACTTGGCACGGTTGTCCTTGTCTTTCTTAGGTCTAGAGAACAATTTGGTTTCAATTACCACACCATTCAAGGATGGAGAAGCCTTCAAAGAAGCATCTTTCACGTCACCGGCTTTGTCACCGAAGATCGCTCTTAGCAATTTCTCTTCTGGTGTTGGATCAGTTTCTCCTTTTGGAGTGATCTTACCGATAATGATATCTCCTTCTTTCACTTCAGCACCTACGCGGATAATTCCATTCTCATCCAAGTGCTTCACAGCCTCTTCAGATACGTTTGGAATTTCAGAGGTAAGTTCCTCCTCACCACGCTTGGTGTCACGAACTTCAAGTTGGAATTCTTCCACGTGGATGGAAGTGAAGATATCTTCACGTACCACACGCTCCGAAATCACGATCGCATCTTCGAAGTTGTATCCTTGCCAAGGCATGTAGGCAACTTTTAGGTTTTTACCTAGTGCCAATTCACCTTGGTTGGTAGAATACCCTTCCACAAGCACCTGTCCTTTTTTCACCTTTTCACCCTTCAATACTAAAGGAGTCAAGTTGATGGTGGTGTCCTGGTTGGTTCTTCTAAATTTAATTAGATCGTATGTTCTGTATTCATCAGAGAAGTTCACCAACAAATCATCTGACGTCAAGTCATACTTGATGGTGATTTTCTTCGCATCTACGTATTCTACTACTCCGTCTGCCTCAGCAATAAGGAGTGCTCTTGAATCAATAGCAGCTTTGCTTTCCAAACCAGTACCTACAATTGGCGCTTCTGGCTTCAACAAAGGAACTGCCTGACGCTGCATGTTAGATCCCATTAGGGCTCTGTTTGCATCATCGTGCTCCAAGAAAGGAATCAAGGAAGCCGCTACCGAAACGATTTGGTTTGGCGCAACATCCATGTAGGAAATTTCGCTAGGCTCTAGCACAGGGAAGTCACCTTCAAAACGTGCCTTTACTTTTTCATTCAAGAAACGTCCTTTGTCATCCAAAGTCGCGTTCGCCTGAGCGATGTTGTGGTTATCTTCTTCTTCAGCGGTCAAGAAAACAATGTCTTCTGACTTCATGCTTACTTTTCCATTGTCCACCTTGCGGTAAGGGGTTTCCAAGAAGCCCATGGAGTTTACTTTAGCATGCACGCAAAGGGAAGAAATCAATCCAATGTTTGGACCTTCTGGAGTTTCGATGGTACACAAACGACCGTAGTGCGTGTAGTGAACGTCTCGAACTTCAAATCCTGCTCTTTCTCTAGAAAGACCTCCTGGACCTAAAGCTGACAATCTTCTCTTGTGCGTCAATTCAGCCAGAGGGTTAGTCTGGTCCATGAACTGAGAAAGTTGGTTGGTACCGAAGAAGGAGTTGATTACGGAAGAAAGGGTACGTGCGTTGATCAAGTCTACTGGCTTGAAATCTTCGTTGTCACGTACGTTCATTCGCTCACGGATGGTTCTAGCCATTCTAGCCAAACCTACTCCAAACTGGCTGTACAACTGTTCGCCTACAGTACGTACGCGACGGTTGGACAAGTGGTCAATATCATCGACTACCGCTCTAGAGTTGATCAAACCGATCAAGTACTTCACGATGGAGATGATATCTTCTTTGGTCAACACGATTTTTTCAGGCTCAATGCTCAAGCCCAATTTCTTGTTGATTCTGTATCTTCCAACTTCACCCAAGTCGTAACGCTTGTCCGAGAAGAACAAACTTTGAATCACTTCACGGGCAGTCGCTTCATCAGGAGCTTCTGTATTTCGAAGTTGACGGTAAATTACTTCTACCGCTTCTTTTTCAGAGTTGGAATTATCTTTTTGTAGCGTGTTGTAGATGATGGAGAAGTCAGCCACGTTCACATCTTCCCGGTGAAGGATGATGGATTTAGATCCTGAATCAAGGATCATTTCAATGTCTGAATCCGTTAGGATGGTATCTCTTTCCAACAACACTTCGTTTCGGTCGATGGATACCACTTCACCGGTATCTTCATCTACGAAATCCTCTACCCATGTTCTCAACACACGTGCAGCAAGCTTACGGCCTGCAGCTTTCTTGAGGGCTGTTTTGGTAGCGGAAACCTCTTCAGAAAGTCCGAAGAGATCCAATATATCTTTATCAGAGCCATAACCTATGGCTCTAAGTAGAGTCGTAACTGGGAATTTTTTCTTACGATCGATGTAGGCATACATGACATTATTGATGTCCGTAGCAAATTCAATCCAAGATCCTTTGAAAGGAATGATTCGAGCTGAATACAGCTTGGTACCGTTGGTGTGCTTGCTTTGTGCAAAGAAAACCCCCGGAGAGCGGTGCAGCTGGGAAACAATTACACGCTCAGCTCCATTGATGACGAAGGAACCTTTTTCCGTCATGTAAGGCAGGTTTCCTAAGAAAACCTCCTGCTCGATGGTTTCAAAATCTTCATTGTCCTCATCGTGGCAAAGCAATCTTAATTTTGCTTTGAGGGGAACGGAGTAGGTCAATCCACGGTCGATGCATTCTTCCACGCTGTATTTTGGTGGATCTACTGCATAGTCGATAAATTCCAAAGTGAAGTTCTCTCTGGAATCACTGATTGGGAAATTTTCAGCAAAAACTTTAAATAACCCGTCAGCCCGACGCTTTTCTGCAGGAGTATCCAACTGGAAGAAGTCTTTGAATGACTGCAGCTGAATATCTAGAAAATCCGGATAGTCTTTGACCACCTTAATGGAGGAGAAACTTTTCCTTGCGGTTTGATTCTTGATAGCCAAGGTAGTGTATAGTTTAATAGTGAAATTAAATATTAGAAAGCTACTATTTTCGCTTAAAATAATGCAATTTTAAACCCCTGCATAAACAGGAAAAGACCTGACTAAATTAGTCAGGTCTTCGAGCCAATCTCTATCCGTTTTGGACAGAGATGAGCAAATTACTTGATCTCTACTTCAGCGCCAGCCTCTTCAAGAGACTTTTTCAACGCATCAGCTTCGTCCTTAGCAACGCCTTCTTTAACTGGCTTAGGAGCAGCATCAACTAGGTCTTTAGCTTCTTTCAAGCCCAAGCCAGTCAAGTCCTTCACCAATTTAACGACAGCAAGTTTCTGAGCACCAGCTGATTTCAAGATAACGTCGAAAGAAGTTTTTTCTTCTGCAGCAGGAGCATCAGATCCTCCACCACCAGCAGCAGCTACCACTACAGCACCAGCTGCAGCAGGCTCGATGCCGTACTGATCCTTAAGGATGTCTGTCAATTCCTTTACTTCTTTTACAGTCAAGTTTACCAACTGTTCTGCAAGTTGTGTAAGATTTGCCATTGTATTAATTAGTTAATTGTTTTTGAATGAT
>CAJBER010000019.1 GCA_903952135.1 uncultured Algoriphagus sp. | reverse complement strand
GGTGTCATTACGATGGTGGTGGCAGGGTTGATCCTCCTTTTTAGTTCTTTTCTGCCTCAAATCATTCATGAAAGCATCTGGAGCATTTTTGGATTTGTGGTTATACTATCCTACCTACTGAGTGTCGTGACCCAATGGCTTTACCTGAAATCTCCAGAAAATTTGCTCTCTTTGAAATTACTCGGAATGGTCATCCGAATCTTGAGTTCTTTGGGCTTTATTGGCATCCTTGCAGTGCTTGATTTGGAAAATATTATTTTGTTTATCGCCAATTTCTTTATCATTTTTTTGTTCTACCTGATTTTTGATATCTACATCTTTATTTCTAACTTGCGCCCGATTTCGAAGTAGACTTCCAAAAAACGAGTAAATGACGCGCAAATTTCTGGTACTAAGTCTTTTATTTTCAGTGGTTTTACTGAGTTTCTCTGCAGGATCTTTTGCTGCGGGTGCAGAAACTGAAGAAGGCAAAGAAGACCCTACTGGGTTCATCATGCACCACATCAAGGATTCTCATGAGTGGCATTTTGTAACGATAGGTCATACCCATGTCACGTTAGCGCTACCGGTGATCACCTATTCGGCTGATAGAGGGCTTGAGTTTTACACTTCCAGTGATTTTCAAAATCACGAAACCCACAAATTTGGTAAGGAGTATGCCCACAATGGAATCTTCATCGATGACCACGATCATTTGGGAAGAGTAGATGGCGTATCCATCCTTGATTTTTCGATTACCAAGAATGTAGTGATGCTGCTTATTGTGATTGGTTTTGTGCTTTACATCACACTTTCTGCGGCTAGACATTACAAGAAAAACGGTGCAGTGGCTCCTAAGGGTGCCGCCTCATTTGTAGAGCCTATTGTTATTTTTGTGCGTGATGAAATCGCTCACAAATCCATAGGGCCTAAGTATAAGAAATTTGTTCCCTACCTCTTGACCTTGTTTTTCTTCATTTGGACAGGAAATATATTGGGACTTCTTCCAGGTGCAGCTAACCTCACCGGAAACATTGCAGTGACCTTTACCCTTGCGATGATCACTTTTGTGATTGTCAATGTCAACGGGAACAAGGATTATTGGAAGCACGTGTTTGCCACTCCTGGTGTACCTGCGGCCCTTTTGCCGATCATGGTTCTAGTTGAATTTATCGGCCTATTTACCAAGCCTTTTGCCTTGATGGTCCGATTGTTTGTGGCGATCACAGCGGGTCACATTGTAATCCTTTCCTTTATCGCCTTGGTATTCATCTTCGAATCCTATTCGATTGGGGTTCTGTCTACAATCATGGTGACCTTTATCAATGTGATTGAGTTGCTAGTAGCTACGATTCAGGCTTATGTATTTACACTATTCTCTGCGATGTACATTGGCAGTGCGGTAGCTGAACACCATCACGACGATCATCATTAAACTGTAATTTCTTTCTTCAATTTATAAAACCAATGTTTATGTTAACTTCTATCTTATTGACTGCTGGATTTGCACTTATGGGTGCTGGTATCGGTGCTGGACTTGTTGCGATTGGCGCAGGTCTTGGTGTTGGTCGTATTGGTGGCCAGGCTATGGAGGCTATTGCTCGTCAGCCTGAGGCTGCTGGCAAGATCCAAACCGCCATGCTTATCATTGCAGCTTTGATTGAGGTGGTTGCCCTGTTTGCAGTAGTAATTTGTTTGCTTATTGCATTGAACGCAGGTGGCATCGCCTTCTTCTAAGACAAAATGAATTGGGATTGGCGCTAGGCCAATCCCTTTCTTTTGAACAAAAACGTAATTAATCCTTCCTACTATGGATCTAATCATACCTAGTGCCGGCCTGATTTTCTGGCAACTCATTGGCTTTTTAGCCCTTTTGTTTATTCTAATCAAATTTGCTTGGAAACCTATTTTGGCCTCTTTGGCTGAACGTGAGGCAAGCATTGATGGCGCATTGAAGTCTGCTGAGCAAGCTAGAAATGAAATGGCCAACTTGAAGGCAGAAAATGAAAAATTGCTTCAGGAAGCTAGACTTGAGCGAGACGTTATCTTGAAAAAAGCACAGGAGGCTTCTGTCAAAATGATTGAGGACGCCAAAAATGAAGCTTCCAAGCAAGGTGCGCAGTTGATTGAATCTGCAAAGGCAGTCATTGAAACAGAGAAGAAAGCAGCCTTAACTGAAGTGAAAAACCAAGTGGCTTTATTGACCTTGGAAGTCACTGAGAAGTTGCTCAGAAAGAAATTGTCCGACGATAAAGCTCAAGTGGAGCTAGTCGATCAATTTATCAAAGACCTTAAGCTTAACTAATCCGGCATGTCAAACCATCGCGTTGCCTCCAGATACGCCAAGTCCATTTTGGACCTTTCCATTGAGAAAGGACAGCTGGAAGGGGTGTTTGAAGATTTCAAAAATCTAGCGGCCATGGGTAAGGCTACTCGTGAGCTTGGAAATGCGCTTGCCAATCCGGTGTTGGGCTCAGACAAAAAATTAAAGGTATTGAAGGCCTTGTTTGCCAAAGCAGCAAGCCCACTTACCCTTTCTTTCTTTGAGATTGTCTCTAGAAAGAATAGAGAAAGCATCCTCTTGGATGTGGCTCGGGAGTTTGTTGCGCAGTACAACCTTCATAAGTCCATTCAAGTGGCTGAAGTGATTAGTTCTTCGGCCTTGACTGCTTCCCAACGTACGCAGCTAATAGCCCTTGTGAAACAGATCAGTGGAATGAAAGAAGTGCAGCTGGAGGAAAAAATCAATCCAGAACTTATCGGAGGCTTTGTGCTGAACGTCAATGACCGACAGCTCGACGAATCCATTAGCAGCAAGCTAAATGCGCTACGCGTGCAGTTTGCTCAAAATCATTACGAAAAACAGTTTTAACGAAAATACTCAATCGTATCCTATCATGGCAGAAGTAAGACCTGATGAAGTTTCGGCAATTTTGAGAGAGCAACTCTCTGGAGCCAGAACTGAAGCCGAACTAGAAGAAGTGGGAACAGTCCTCCAAGTAGGGGATGGTGTAGCCCGTATCTATGGACTTTCAAAGGCTCAGGCCGGTGAATTGTTGGAGTTTGACAATGGCCTAAAAGCCATGGTTCTTAACCTCGAAGAAGACAATGTCGGTGCCGTACTTTTTGGAGATTCCAAGGAAATCAAAGAAGGTGATACAGTAAAGCGTACCAAGAAGATTGCTTCCATCCAAGCGGGTGAAGGCATGCTTGGTCGTGTAGTAGACACTTTGGGTAACCCTATCGATGGTAAAGGCCCGATCACTGGCAACTTGTATGAAATGCCTTTGGAGCGTAAAGCACCAGGGGTAATCTACCGTCAGCCAGTAACTGAGCCGCTTCAAACTGGTATCAAGTCTATTGATGCGATGATTCCAATTGGTCGTGGTCAGCGTGAATTGGTAATTGGTGACCGTCAAACAGGTAAAACTGCTGTGGTAATTGACGCCATCCTTAACCAGCGTGAATTCTACGACAAAGGCCAACCAGTATACTGTATCTATGTAGCGATTGGACAAAAAGCCTCTACTGTTGCAGGTGTAGTTGCCGCTCTTGAAAAAGGGGGTGCATTGCCTTACACCGTAATCGTAGCAGCTCCTGCTTCTGATCCTGCTCCAATGCAATTCTTTGCGCCATTTACAGGTGCAGCGATTGGTGAATTCTTTAGAGATACCGGTCGTCCAGCTCTTGTAGTTTATGATGACCTTTCCAAGCAGGCGGTAGCTTACCGTGAAGTGTCCTTGCTATTGAGAAGACCTCCAGGACGTGAAGCTTATCCAGGTGACGTATTCTACTTGCACTCCAGACTATTGGAAAGAGCTGCAAAAATCAACCAGTCTGACGCGATTGCGAAAGAGATGAATGATCTTCCTGAATCCATTCGTCCTTTGGTAAAAGGTGGAGGTTCTTTGACTGCATTGCCAATCATCGAAACTCAGGCCAGTGACGTGTCTGCCTATATCCCGACTAACGTAATTTCCATTACAGACGGTCAGATTTTCTTGGAAACCAACCTATTCAACTCCGGTATCCGTCCTGCGATCAACGTAGGTATCTCCGTATCTCGAGTGGGTGGTAACGCACAAATCAAATCCATGAAGAAGGTAGCAGGTACCTTGAAACTTGACCAAGCGCAATTCCGTGAATTGGAAGCCTTCGCTAAGTTTGGATCTGACCTTGATGCTTCTACCAAGCGTACGATCGAGCGTGGTCGTCGTAACCAGGAAATCTTGAAGCAAGCGCAGTATGCTCCGGTATCTGTAGCGCATCAAGTAGCGATCATCTATGCCTCCACGAAAGGCTTGATGGACACTGTTCCTGTTGAAAAGGCAAGAGCATTTGAAAAAGAGTTTTACCTACTCTTAGATGCATCTTACCCAGAAGCAATCCAATTGATTTTGAAAGGTGATATCGATGGCGCAGGCAAAATTCTTGCTACTGCTGCTGCTGAACTAGCACCTAAGTACGCAAAGTAAATTCCATTAATTCCCTGCCGGCTTGCTGGCAGGGCTTGTTATACGCACAAAGCAATCTCTGATGGCTAACTTAAAGGAAGTAAAGCAACGAATAAACTCGGTCATGTCGACGCAGCAGATCACGAAAGCCATGAAAATGGTTTCCGCTGCCAAGTTGCGTAGAGCGCAAGAAAAGATCGTTCAAATGCGTCCTTATTCACAAAAGTTGACTGCAATCTTGAACAATGTATCTGCTGCCTCTGAAGGGGATTCAGACATCGTCTTTGCGGCTAAGCGTGAAGTGAAGAAGGTGTTGTTGATTCCTGTAACTTCAGACAAGGGCCTTTGCGGTGCATTCAATACCAATATCCTAAAAGCGACTAACCTGGCCATCAAGGAGCAATTTGAAGGTGCTGAGATTACCGTGCTTCCCCTTGGTAAAAAAGCCTACGAGTACTACAAGAAGTTCAATTATCAGGTGATTGACACCTATTTTACTGTCTTCCAGCAATTGAATTTTGATGTAGTGAAGGAAGCAGCATCATTCGCAATGGATGGCTTTTTGGCAGCAGACTACGATCAAGTGGTCTTGGTGTTCAACGAGTTTAAAAATGTAGCTACCCAAGTGGTGCGCGTAGAGCAGTTTTTGCCTATGGCTCCACAGGAGGGAGAGGCTGCTGTTGCTGAAACAGATTACCTTTTGGAGCCTTCTCGTACCTACATCATTGAAGAATTGGTGCCTATTTCTTTGCGGATCCAGTTTTACAAGGCAGTGCTGGAATCCAATGCCTCTGAGCATGGTGCACGTATGACTGCGATGGATAAGGCAACTGAAAATGCTGGTGAATTGCTTAAAGAGTTGAAGTTGATGTACAACCGTACTCGTCAGGCAGCCATCACCAACGAAATCCTCGAAATTGTGGCGGGTGCAAATGCACTGGCAGGAAAGTAATTTCCACAAATCATAAAAAAACCACAGCTTGATCCAGGCTGTGGTTTTTTGTTTTTAGGGGTTGCCGGATTTACATCCGAATCCTTCTACTGATCACTCGAGCCATGATGCTCAGCCCTTCAGCATTGGGGTGAACGCCATCTGGTAATAATTCAGGCCGATCCATCAAGGGGGTGTAGAGGTCGATGACTTCAGCACCTGACTTTTGGATGATCTCAAAAAGCATAAGACGCTGCTCGTTGTTCATCACGTCTGGAGTAATTCCAAAATTGACCCGGGTGACAGGCACCGGAAGAATCACGTATACTTTGCCATCCTTGGGCATGTGGTCACGAAACTCGGCAATCAAGTCTAGGTAGTCTTGAACAAACTCACCCTTATGGGCCCAGTTTTGAGGTTTGGAATCGTTGGTGCCCAACTTGATAAGCACGACGTCTGGACGAAAATCTTTTACTTGTTGAAACTGGGGTTCGTTCCAGTAAGGGAAGTCTCCTTTCTTCAATAGGGTGCGCCCACTTACGCCAAAATTCTTTACCTCGTATGCATTTCCTAGGATTTGGCCTACTTGCAGGGGAAAAGATCCAGGGTTTTCTCTTCCAGGTCCTTGGGTGATGCTATTGCCTACAAAGGCTATTTTGATGGGTTCTTGGGCTAGAGTAAGTAGGGGAAGTAGCAGCAGTGCTATGAGTGATAAGTAGGTTTTCATGGTTTTGGGTTGTTGATTTGAAGCGTTGTGTATCCTTGTTGGGCTGATTAAATGTAGAAAATCTTACCTAAAAATCCATCATTCCTTGGGTGCTCTGCCTCCTTGGCTTTAAATTTAGGCAATGAGGTTAATCCAACGAGTTTTCCAAGTTATTTCCTGGCTATCCCTAGACGTGGTGATTGGAGCGATGGCTAGTCTCTATTTTTTCCAGGAACTGCTGCATGTATCCTTGGACTGGCCTGCATTTGTCTTGTTGGGACTTGCTGTTTGGACGATTTACAGCCTGGACCATTTGCTGGATGCTCGAAAAATTGCGAATACCTCCTCTCCAAGAAGGGCTTTCCATCGAAGGTACCAAGTTGTCCTTGGAGTGGGTATTCTTATCGCGGTCCTCTCAGGACTTGTGGGGGCATTTTTCTGGATGGGATGGGGCAAGGAATTCCAACTGACTTTGATTTTGGCGTTATCTATGTTTGGGTGTCGCTGGGCGATTCAAAAATTTGGTCCGATCCTTTTGAAGGAGGTATCCATCGCCTTATTCTATGTGGTGGGTACGATTTGGCTCCCCCTGCTTCGTGCAGAAGCCGCAGACTTGACCTGGGCTGTACTGATTTTTGCGGCCATATTCTTTGTGTTGGCTTTGCTCAATCTTTGGATGCTCTCCTTTTTGGATAGAGAGGAAGATCGACAGCATGGGTTTCTTTCCATTGCACACGTCTATCCTCCGCTTCAACTTATCCAATGGATTCGTAGCCTTTCCTTTTTGGGCATCTTTGCGTCCCTAGCCGTATTTATTTTGCTCCCCTCTTTTTACCGTCCTTTTTCTTGCTTGCTGCTATTGCTGCTGTTGGTGCATTACCTAACTTTTTTTCAAAACGGTCTTTCAGCAGCACAAAAAAGGCAACGGATGGAACTCGCCTTTTGGATTCCTTGGTTGCTACTTTGGATTTAGGAGTCTAGGGTATTTCCGGCCTTTGGGTCAAAGCGCACAAACAAAGCCAACCAAATCGATCGACTCCATCGGAAACTCAAAGGTAAACTCAGGATCACTACTGCTGTAAGAATACCAAGAAGTAAAGACAAGGTATAGTCTGGGTAGATAAGGAGTAGTGCCACCCAAAAAACCAAAAATAGTGCGGTATTGATGCCATAACTGACAAACATGGCCCCATAGTAAAACCCGGGTTCGGGTTCGAAGGACTGCTTGCAATGAGGACATGCAGGATGCATGGTAAACAAACTTCCCGGTCTTGAAATTTTACCAGACTGAAAAAGCTGTCCCGTTCTGCATTTTGGGCAGCGGAGACTGAGGATGCTGGAAAGCCCGCTTCGTTGGGACATGGGTTTGTGGGTTTACTTTTCTGCTTTGCGGATGACTTCCTGGATGAGGCGATCAAAATACTGCCCATTTCCTGGTCCAAACCAGTTCATATCGCGGACTTCGTGGTAGTGTGCATCGTACAGTTCGTCAGGAGTGATGTATCCAATGTAACTTCCATTGAATACGGTGACTACTAATTCTAGACCTTTCTCTTTCGCCAGGGCATCCCATGCTTCGTAAAAGACACCGGACAGTTCCCCGCTACTGGAAATGAAAAGGATATTTCCCACTTGGGTAATGTCTAGGTAGGCCGGCATTTCTCCGAGTAGGGATCGAAATAGCCAGGGGCGGATACGCAAGTTGGTGGTCACACGAAGTTGGGGTTCTCCCAATTGGATACCCACCTTGGAAGTGCGAAGATTGGCTTCACCAGCCAACGCAACTGTACTCGTATCTGCGCTGATCCGAGCATCAATGGCAAGTGCGTAGGCATTGACCTCTTCGGGGGTGTTTCCTTCCGTAAGTGGACGATGGCTCCCTACGGTGCCTGCTGCAAATAGGGCGAAATCTACTTTCTCCTCTTCCAAGTGCTGGGTGAGAAAGGCTGGGTAATCTCCAGAGAGGCCCATAAACTTGGAACTCAAGGCGGTGGCATGTGCCGAGTAGGTCAAGAAACTGGCTTTCTGTCCATCCTTTCGTTGAAAAAATACCTGGCGAACGTATGGGTCAATGGCGCCTCCTTTGACAAAGCGATTGGAGACAAGATCGGAAACGCTTGTTTTTTTGTAGGAAAGGGTGACCGTATCTTGGCTGGCAAGTGCTGTTTGCAAGGCACGAACGGACCCAGCCACCAGTTGCTCGACCACCTGCTCATCGTAGCCCCCAAAGGCAAGTGATCCTACCAGCCCTGGCATGTATCCTCCCATGCCGGAATGAGTGTGGGTAGCGGTGAAAATAAGTTGGTCTACAGAGATCCCTGCTTTTTGAACCCCTGCGCGTACCTGATCGGCAAGTTGGGGATGCACAATCAGTAATTCGTAATTGAGCCAGGCGATGCTGGATTTTCCATTGCTCAGCGTCAAGGCCTTGACGTGGCTGGAGTCTTGGACAAAAGTATAGGGACCTCGAGGGGAATAGCCTACCAGTTCCGCGGGTTGGGCAGGAGTCACATTCACGGTAGCCCATCCTCCTAGCCAGTGTGCGCTGCTGCTACTGCTCCAGGTGCTGCTTGCTAGTTGGTCAAAGGTGCTTTTGTAGAAATCTTGCTCCTCAAGTGGACTTCGGTCTACTGTCGTAAGCGTGGCTACGCCCAGGAGCAGGAGAACTGCCACTACCCAAGCAAATACGCGTAGCATCCGAAGCATAGCAATTGGGAGAAAAGTCCGATTGAGGAAGTAATCCCCTTTTTAGTATTCAAAGGTGCCGTAAGGACCTTGAATGGTTACTTTTTTGCCTTTGTGGGGCTCTACTCGACCGATAATTTGTGCTTCCACCCCGTAGGACTCGGCGATATCGATGACCTCTTCCGCATGCCGCTCGTCGAGGTAGACTTCCATGCGATGGCCCATGTTGAAGACTTTGTACATTTCTTTCCAGTCGGTTCCGCTTTCTTCTTGGATGATGCGGAACAAGGGTGGGGTTTCAAACAAGTTGTCCTTGATGATGTGGACATCGTCCACAAAGTGTAGGACCTTGGTTTGAGCGCCTCCTGAGCAATGCACCAGTCCATGAATTTTAGGACGCATGTAGTTCAATACATCTGCTAGGATTGGGGCATAGGTTCGAGTAGGAGAAAGCACCAATTTGCCCATGTTCACCGAGGTACCAGGAGCAGGATCAGTAAGTTGATATTTTCCCGCATACACGAGTTGGTCCGGAACAGCAGGGTCAAAACTTTCTGGATAGCGGGATTTTAAAATTTTGTGAAACACATCGTGGCGTGCGGAGGTCAGTCCATTGCTGCCCATGCCTCCATTGTATTCGCTCTCGTAGTTGGCTTGACCAAAGGAGGAAAGGCCAACAATCACATCGCCTGCTTGGATGCGGTCGTTGGAGATGATGTCTTCTCTACGCATGCGGCAGGTTACGGTACTGTCCACAATGATAGTGCGTACCAAGTCTCCCACATCGGCAGTTTCACCGCCGGTGAGGACCGCATTGACGCCATGGTCGCGGAGCAGTTGCAGTACTTCTTCAGTTCCTTCAATGATGGCAGAAATCACCTCACCTGGAATCAAGTTTTTATTTCTTCCAATAGTGGAGGATACCAGAATGTTGGTGGTGGCACCTACGCAAAGGAGGTCATCCGTATTCATGATGATCGCATCTTGCGCGATTCCCTTCCAGACGCTCAGGTCGCCAGTTTCCTTCCAGTAGAGGTAGGCAAGGGAGGACTTGGTCCCTGCTCCATCCGCATGCATGATATTGCAGTACTCAGGGTCGTTGCCTAGGGTGTCTTCTACTATTTTGCAGAAGGCCTTGGGGAAAAGTCCCTTGTCCAACTTAGAGATGGCTTGGTGTACGTCTTCTTTGGATGCGGAAACTCCGCGCTGCAGGTAGCGCTCGTTCATGGAAGGTGAAGATTTTGGTTGTTCAAAGGTAACCAATTGCAAAATTGAATGATTGAAAAAGTTAAAATTTGTGGCTCTTCAAGTAACGCTTTTGGGGGGTTATTGGATTTGAAATCGTTAAAGGACAAAAGCCAAGTTTCCCTGGCTTTTGTATTTATTGAATTCGGTCAACTTATTTTTTTCCAACCAAAATCAGGTCTTCTTGGGGAGCGATAAGGTAAGTGGCTCCGCTTTCGTTGACCACAGCCATTTCTTCCACAGAGATGGTTTTCTCTGTACCATCTGCTTGCTTCCAGCAGTGGAACCCATCAAAGGCAAAAACCATCCCCTGCTTCAAGAGTTTTTGGGCTGCAGGTCGGGGTTTAGGGATTCGGGCACCTCCCAAATTTGGTCCCACATCGTGAGCCACATAACCCACGGGGTGACCCGTACTCCAGGGCACATAAAGTGATCCATTGGCGTCCATCAGGTCTCGCTGGGCACGGTCTACATCTTCACCCTTCACGCCAGGCTTCATGGCTGCTAGTGCAATTCGGCTGCCGGCTTTTCCATTTTCCCAATAGGTCTGAATTTCTTTGGGGGCGCTGGTCTCGCCCTCTTTGAGGACATAGGCAAATCGCTGGATGTCGCTCACCCATATTCCGTACAATTTGACACCAAAGTCGGTTTGAATGACATCACCCGGCTGAATTACCTTGTCGGTGGCATGGGAGTGGCCTCTGTCAGGACCGGAGTTGACGTTCGGATTTTGATCGGGATGCCAAGCATCGGTTACACCGTATTCGGCCATTTTGGCTTTTAGGAATTTGGCAACTTCCGCATCGGTGGTTTTGCCAGGGATGATGCTGGCATAGGCCTCTTCTTGAAAATCAGATGCCAACTGTGCGGCTTTCTTCAGAATTTCTACTTCCTCGGGGAGTTTGATGGAAAGCCATTCGTACACCAATTCTTCAGAGGAAACGAGTTTGTTCACATCGCTTCCCATCAAGGAAGCCAATTCTTGGTGCTGGCTATGCGTAAGTCCATCGGCCATTTCGTTGCTGGCAGAGGTATTGATGGCTATGGTAGGAAAACCTTTTTCTTTGATGAAGGCCACCGCTCTAGCGACTGCAGATTCTCCTCGAGGGATGCGTTCTACTTTTTCATGGATGGCAAGGTCTTCTAGTGCCTTTGCTTCTCCTTCTGGGGAAAAGGCCAGCGAGTGGAAGCCCGTTTCGTCGCTGTAAAAAAGAAAGGCTGCTGTACCGCTTGCGTTTTCACCTCCCACATGCGTGGCGATGGGGTCGTTGTAGTTTTCTCTACAGATCACGAGCCAACTCGCAACCTTCGCATTTTTTAAGGCTTCAGGGAGCAATTGATTTATCCGTTTTTTACGGATTTCTGGCCAAGGGTTTTCGCCCCAGTAGGTGCTGGGATCGATTTTTTCTTGAGCGGATTCTGTATTTGGGGAGGTGGTACAGGCCCAACTAAGGATCACTAGTCCGAGTAAAAGAAAAGTATGTTTCATAAGTGTCTCCGATTTCTTTGGTAAATTACTCAGATTTTTGTGGAGTTGCGCGCTAGATTTTTTCTTCTTGGGTTCTTTTCGGAGGAAAAAAGGAAGCATAAAAATCTTTTATTTTGAACAAAACTATAGTTGAAGCGTGTTATCAGCACGTTGTAATAGCCTTTGCCCAGTAGATGAAAATAGGAATTGTATGTTACCCTACCTTCGGAGGTAGTGGAGTGGTTGCCACCGAATTAGGCAAAGGCCTTGCGAAAGTGGGTCATGAGGTTCATTTTATTACCTACAAGCAGCCCATGAGACTCGATTTTTTTAGTGAAAACCTATTCTACCACGAGGTAGATATCAAGAGTTATCCCTTATTTGAGTTTGCCCCTTACGAGCTCGCCCTGGCCAGCAAAATGGTAAGTGTGGTCAAGTATGAAAATCTCGACCTCCTCCACGTACACTATGCCATTCCGCATGCTTCCTCTGCCTACATGGCGAAGCAGATTTTGAAGACAGAGGGAATTTCCATTCCTGTAGTGACCACGCTGCATGGCACGGACATAACCTTGGTGGGAAAAGATCCGAGTTACGAGCCGGTGGTTACCTTTTCCATCAATCAATCGGATGGGGTCACAGCCGTTTCTGAGGACTTGAAAAAAGAGACCTACGACTACTTCGACATCAAGCGAGACATCGAGGTGATTCCGAATTTCATCGATTTGGAGCGGTTTAAGAAGCAACGAAAAGAGCATTTTAAATTGGCCATCTGCCCCAATGGGGAAATGCTACTCGTCCATACCTCCAACTTCCGAAAAGTAAAGCGGGTAGAAGACGTAATCCATGTCTTTTACAATGTTCGTAAAGAGATCCCCGCCAAGTTACTTTTAGTGGGTGATGGACCGGAAAGAGATCGTATGGAGCGCCTTTGCCGCACCTTAGGTACTTGCGAAGACATCCGTTTTTTAGGTAAGCTTGAGGCTGTGGAGGAAGTGTTGTCCGTAGCTGACCTTTTCTTGATGCCTTCGGAAAAAGAAAGTTTTGGACTTGCTGCCTTGGAAGCGATGGCCTGTGAAGTGCCTGTCTTGTCATCCAATGCGGGCGGGATACCCGAACTCAATTTGGATGGGTTAACCGGCTTTGCATGCGAGGTGGGCGATGTGGAGGACATGACCAAGAAAGCGCTATTTATTTTGGATGCCGCCAATTTGCCAGGATTTAAGGAGCGGGCTTTGGCTCGTGCCAAGGAATTTGACATTGACCAGATCCTACCCATGTATGAGGAGTATTACCGCAAAACCATTGCCTTGACTCAAGAGGCAGAAAAAAAGATGAGTTAAATCAGTAAAGTGAAAAAATTTTCAAAAAACGGAAACCCTTATTTTTGTAGGATAGTTTATACCATTAGTTCACTACCTTTTTTGAAGACTACCTAAACCACTGTTTATCATGAAAAAGATTGGGCGATTAGATCGACCTGACAATTTCGGTTCGGCTACCCTTTTTTCTAATCCTGTGCTTGAGCGAATTTCAAGAACACACATTTCCATCCCCATTTCCCTATTTTTAGCCATCTCCTCCGTTTCGATGTATTATGGGCTGGTATCCACTTCGATTCCACTTGGACTAGGTTTGGCTTTTTCCGTAGTAGGGTTGCTTACCTTTACCTTTGTGGAGTACATGATGCACAAGCATTTTTTCCACATGGAGCCAGATACGCCACTCAAGGACAAGTTGCAGTACAATGTCCATGGAGTACACCACGATTACCCCAAGGACAAGGACCGTCTGGCCATGCCCCCCTTTGTTAGTGCGGCCTATGCAGCGATTTTGTACTTGTTGTTTACGCTGTTGATGGGTGATTTTGCGCTCTATTTCCTACCCGGATTCCTCCTAGGGTATGCTGGGTATTTGGGAGTTCATTACGTGGTGCACGTCTACAATCCGCCGAAGAATTTTTTCAAGGTCTTGTGGGTCAACCATGCCATTCATCATTACAAAGATCCAGATGCTGCTTTTGGGGTAAGTTCCCCGCTTTGGGATTACCTTTTGGGAACCCTTCCCAAAAAAGAATAAACAAACCTCCGAAAAGGAGGTTTTTTCTTTGGTTCCGGTTTGGGGATTTGAAAATCCGTTGAGGGTAGACATTCAGTCACCCACCACTAGTTTAGCGCATGAAGAAAGTTTCAATTATCGGTTTGGGTTGGCTCGGGGAGGCCACTGGGTTGCTTTTGCAAAAGCAGGGCTATCTGGTGCTCGGATCTTCCACTCGTTCCGAAAAGGTGGAACTCCTTCGCGAAAAAGGCTTGGATGCCGTTCACTTTACCCTAGATCCCGATCCGAAAGGGATAGATTACCAACGCCTTTTTGATTCCGAGATTTTGGTGGTGACGCTACCCCCTCGGAGTAGGCAGGGAGATGGGGAAGCCTACCTGCAGCAACTCGCTTCCTTACGCGATTTGGTCGCAAACTCAGCAGTAAAGCAGGTCATCTTTATTTCCAGCACCGGCATCTACCCCAATGAAAATAAGGCAGTGCCCTACACCGAGGAGGAGGAAATTTCCGAAAGTACTTCAAGCAATGCGATTTTGTACCGAGCGGAAGCCTTGATGGGTACCTCGCCAACCTATGACTTGACAGTGTTGCGGATGGGGGGATTGATGGGAGAGGATCGTATTCCAGGAACCTATTTTTCAAGAAAGGAACAGGTGGCGGGGCACACACGCGTCAATTTTATCCATCAAGAGGATGCGGCAGGAATGATCTCCTGGGTGATCGGTCAGGGACTATGGAATCAAACATTCAATGGGGTTGCTCCCAAACATCCCTTGCGGCGTGAGGTGTATCAGCACAATGCCAGTGCTTTGGGAATTCCCTTGCCTGCAAGTTTCCAGGATGCTGCAGATGAAGAGGTAGGGAGGTTGATTAGTTCGGAGAAAATCGTTTCCACCGGATTTACCTTTGAGTTTCCAGACCCCTTGACTTTTTCCTACGTGCCAAGGCCCTAAAAATCTCTGTGATTTTCATCCTGAAGCGACGGGGGATAGGTTTTTTTCTGACATCTTGTCATTTTTTCGCACTTGGAATAGGCCTTGCAGGGGAAAGGTAGATTCATTTTATACGTAACTAAACCGATGTAAGCCCATGCAGGAAAAAGGCACGATCTCGATACATACCGAGAACATTTTCCCAATCATTAAAAAATTCCTCTATTCTGATCACGAGATTTTCCTTCGTGAATTGGTCTCTAATGCTGTCGATGCTACGCAAAAGATCAAGCGACTTGCGACATTAGGTCAGTATACTGGGGAACTAGGCGATCTCACGGTGGAGGTATCCTTTGATGAAAAGAAGAAGACCATCACCATCTCTGACAAGGGGCTCGGCATGACTGCTGAGGAAATCAAAAAATACATCAACCAGATTGCATTTTCTGGAGCCACGGAGTTTGTGGAGAAATTCAAGGATGCCAAAGATGCCAACGAGATCATTGGCAAGTTTGGTTTGGGTTTCTACTCTGCCTTCATGGTGGCCAAGAATGTGGAGATCCATACGCTATCCTACCAGGAAGGTTCTGAGCCTGCGATTTGGACTTGCGATGGAAGCACTGAGTTTGAAATCAAGAAAGGCAAACGAAAAAGCCGCGGTACGGACATCATTCTTCATGTCAACGAGGATTCAGAAGAATTCTTGGACAAGTGGAAGTTGCAGGGCATCTTGGATAAGTACTGTAAATTTTTACCCATCCCCATCAAGTTTGGCACCAAATCCGAGTCTGTTGAAGATGGTGTAGACGACAAGGGAGAGAAGAAGTGGAAGTCCGTGGAGGTAGACAACATCCTCAACACCACTGCTCCGATTTGGACCAAATCTCCAAGCGACCTCCAAGACGAGGATTACTTGGCTTTCTACAAGAGCCTGTATCCGATGGGAGAGGATCCGCTATTCTGGATTCACCTGAATGTGGACTATCCCTTCAACCTGACTGGGGTGCTGTATTTTCCTAAGGTCAAAAATGACTTTGAGATGCAGCGCAACAAGATCAAACTTTTCAGCCGCCAGGTATTCATCACCGATGAGGTGAAGGACATTGTACCTGAGTTTTTGATGTTGCTTCATGGGGTGATTGACTCCCCAGATATTCCACTCAACGTGTCTAGAAGTTTCTTGCAGGCGGACGGCAATGTGAAGAAGATCAACAACTACATCACGAAGAAGGTGGCTGACAAACTTTCTGAACTTTTCAAGAAAGACCGCAAAGTCTACGAAGAGAAGTGGAATGACATTGGCCTATTTGTGAAGTACGGCATGATCTCCGAGGAGAAATTTTACGAGAAAGGGAAGGAATTTACCCTGCTTAAAAACACGAAGGACGCCTATTTTACCTTGGACGAGTACCGGGAGAAGGTGGCGCCTACGCAAACGGACAAAAACGATCAATTGATCTACTTGTACGCTACCGACCTCAAGAAGCAGGATAGTTTTATCGATTCGGCCTTGAATAAGGAGTACGATGTGTTGGTACTCGATTCCCCAATTGACAGCCATTTCATTCAGCACATTGAGTCCAAGTTGGACAAGACCCAACTCAAGCGTGTGGATGCAGATGTGGTGGAGAAGTTGATCCAGAAGGATTCCTCCTATGCCAACCTGCTGACCGAAGATCAGAGTAAGTCGGTGAAGGAAATCTTTGACAAGGCCATTCAGAACAAAACCTACACCGTAGAGATTGAAGGCCTAAGTCCAGAGGAATTCCCAGTGACCATTACCATGGAAGAGTGGATGCGTCGAATGAAGGAAATGGCACAAACAGGTGGTGGACCGATGAGCTTCTACGGCAGCTTGCCGGATAGCTACAAGGTGGCCATCAATGGCAATCACCCGCTTGTGGACAAGATCTTGAAGGCAGACTCCGAAGAGGCGCAGGTGACCCTTGCCAAGCAGGCCTTTGATCTGGCTTTATTGTCTCAGGGCTTGCTAACAGGCAAGGACTTGACTGCCTTTGTAAAGCGCAGCGTGGAAATGATTTAATGACCTTTGGGGTTTCTCAAACCCCGAGTGCAGTTTTAAAACCATTGAGACTTTAGGAATCTCAATGGTTTTTTTAGTTAATCTAATTGAAGTGGAAAAGTGAGATTTCTTTAAAAAATAGTCTCTCAAAGGCGGTGTTCCTATTTTTCTTTTTGAGTTTAAATAAATGTTCTCATTCAAAAGGCTTCACTGGACTAGTATCTTTTCGCCTGCCTACCGCAGGCCTACCTACCGTAGGCAGGTAGGTCTTACCGCCTTGGCGATAATAAAAAAATACTCGCGCAAAGGCGCAGAGCCGCAAAGTTTGTACGATTTCTCTTTGCGTCTTTCCTACTTTGCGAGAATAAAATAGGACTAGCGCAAAGCCGCGGGAGCCTACCTACCGTAGGCAGGCAGGCCGCAAAGGTTTTATAAACTAAAGGTCTTTGCGAGAATAAAAAAAGGAATCACTGCGGCTCAGTAAGGAACCCCCTTCTGCAGTTTTTTATTTCCCCTACTTCCTGTAATTTTGGGGCACCATTCACGAAAAATAAAAAACGGTATGCCTTACCTATTTACCTCAGAATCTGTATCTGAGGGTCACCCAGATAAAATTGCGGACCAGATTTCCGACGCATTGATTGACAACTTTTTGGCTTTTGATCCCAACTCCAAGGTAGCCTGCGAAACGCTCGTAACCACCGGCCAGGTAGTCCTTGCTGGAGAGGTAAAATCGGAAGTATACCTAGACGTGCAAAAGATTGCCCGCGAGGTGATCAACAAGATTGGTTATACCAAGAGTGAATACATGTTTGAAGGCAACTCCTGCGGGGTGCTTTCAGCTATCCACGAGCAGTCTGCGGACATCAACCAAGGTGTAGAACGCAAGAACCCAGAAGAGCAGGGTGCAGGCGACCAAGGCATGATGTTTGGCTATGCGACTAATGAGACGGACAACTACATGCCTTTGGCACTAGACCTCTCACACCGCATCCTTTTGGAACTAGCGGAATTGCGTAGAGAGAATAAGGACATGCCTTACCTACGTCCTGACTCCAAGTCTCAGGTGACAATCGAATATTCCGATGATAACGTGCCTCAGCGCATCGATGCGATCGTCGTATCTACTCAGCACGATGACTTTGACGAGGAAGGAAAGATGCTTGCCAAAATCAAGTCCGACATCATCAACATCTTGATCCCACGTGTGAAGGCCAAGTTGAAGCCTTCGCTACAAAAACTATTTACTGACAAGATCACCTACCACATCAACCCAACGGGCAAGTTTGTGATTGGTGGACCACACGGTGATACCGGCTTGACCGGAAGAAAGATCATCGTAGATACCTACGGGGGCAAAGGTGCCCACGGAGGAGGAGCCTTCTCTGGCAAAGATCCTTCCAAGGTAGACCGCTCTGCGGCTTATGCGACCCGTCACATTGCCAAGAACATGGTGGCAGCGGGTATCGCAGACGAGATCTTGGTGCAGGTATCCTATGCGATTGGCGTTGCCAAGCCAATGGGCATCTACATCAATACGTACGGTACGGCCAAGGTGAACTTGAGCGATGGAGAGATTGCCAAGAAAGTAGAAGGTATATTCGACATGCGTCCCTATGCCATCGAGCAGCGCTTGAAGTTGCGTACTCCGATCTACCTAGAGACTGCGGCTTATGGCCACATGGGTAGAGAGAGCGTGGTGGTAGAGAAAACCTTTACTTCCCCGTACCGTCCAGCGATCACCCAGAAGGTAGAATTGTTTACTTGGGAGAAGTTGGATTACGTAGAGCGGGTGAAGAAGGAATTCGGAATCTAAGACCTAGATCAACTCCTAAAAAGAAACGGTGCGAGCGAATGCTTGCACCGTTTTTTTGGTTTAGGGAGCTGCTTGGAGCTGCTCGCGATTTGATGCTGCTCGCGATTTGCAATCGCGAGTATTTATCCTTGAATTTTTTGTATCGCCCCGCTGGGGCTCGTCTTTCTCCCAATTCATCTTTCCCCGTCCGCCGCGGCGGACGGGGTTATTAATGGTACGCTCCTATGGAGCTAGAAAATCCTACCAGAAGATTAAGATGTTTTATCCTAGAGCAAGGTTTGTACTACCATATCCAATTCTTTGCGCCTTGCGCGTCTTTGCGAGAATATTGACCTTCTTTCTGCCCTGGGAACAACTCATTACCGCTTCAGCATCAGCCAGCCCCGTGGATCTACTTCGGGGGTACTGGTGCTGGAGATCAGCGTAGGGGTTTTTCCCAAGGAGTACTTTTGAATTCCTGTGGAGGTCTTTACTTCTACGGGCATCTCGAAATCAATGCCTTCCAAGGAAATGAGAAATTCATTTTTTCCTCTCTTTTTCACCTTGACTTCAGGCAGCCTCGTCGTCTTGAGGTAGAGTTCAAAAAAGCCTTCCAGATTTTGACCCGTGTACTGCTGGATAAATGCAGTGAAATCTTGAGTAGTCACTTGATTTAAGTAGGTAAACTGCTCCCCTTCAGCAAAGGCCTTCAGTGCTGGAAAGAAGAGTTCGTCCCCGATGACTCCCCGCAAGGAATGAATGACCATAGCTCCTTTGGTGTAGATTTCGGGATGGTAGGCCGTCTTTTCGGTGGAGTTGGGAGGGCTGACTACGGGTTGGGCATGTGGGATGTCTCGGGCTTCAGCGTTTACTTTTTCAAAGTAAGCCTCAGGCCCTCCATGTTCCCAAAAGAACAACCAGTCCCCGTAGGCGGTCAGTCCTTCGTGAATCCACATGTCTGCCCAGTCACTTACAGAAACCTTGTTGCCAAACCACTCGTGGCCAAGTTCGTGGTGAAGTAGCCAGTCGTACTGGACTTTGCCCATGGGGACAAACTGGAAATTGTTGCCATACGCATTGATGGTTTGGTGTTCCATTCCCAAGTAGGGCGTTTCGACGACCGCGATTTTGTCCTCCGGAAAAGGATAGGGGCCAAAGTATTTTTCATGGGTTTGGGCACTTACTCGAAGTACTTCCAGCAATTCCTTGGCCATACCCTTGTTGTCTTGAAGTACCCACACTGCCATCGGAACTACTGCCCCGGAGACAGATCTAAATTGGCTTTCTGCTTTTTCAAATACCCCAACTGTAAAATTGATGTTGTAGTTGCTGATCGGGTAGTCCGTTTTCCAGTGGTAGCGCACTTTTTGACCTTGATCTTGGGTTTGGATTAGGCGACCATTGGAGGCCACGAAGTAAGGTTTGGGTACCGTGAAGAATAACTCTACCCCCTTTTGAGGTTCGCTTGAGGGATGGTCAAAGGCGGGCATAAAAAGTTTGGCTCCTTCGCCCTGAGAAGATAATCCCATCCAATGTCTGCCCCACTGGTCTTTTTCCCAGGTAAATCCCCCAGTCCAAGGTGGATTCTGAGCGATGGGTGTCGGACCCTCGTAGAAAATCTCCACCTGGTCGCAGGTACAGTCTATGGGGATAATATCCACTAAGTCATTTTGATGGGAAAAAGCAACCTCCTTTCCATCCATAAGCACCTTGCTTACCTGGTATTGGCCAATCAATTGGAAGCGTAGTGTATCTAACTTTTCTTGGGAGGAAAAAGTGATGGTGGACCGACCAGAAATAGACTGCGTTTCGGGGAAAATTTCCAATTCAAGTCGGTACTGTTGAATTTGAAACTTGGCTTGCAGGGGATCTATTGGTCCACCCCAATCCCAAGTTTGGGCTTGAATGAGCAGGGTTACAAAAAGAAGCGGAAGTAAAAAGAGTAGTTTTTTCATGGTAAGGCAAAAAAGGATAAGGATTTGAATATAGTCAACAGCACCTAAAAAAACCGCTCCTGGTTGTGAATCTTGGAGCGGCTGATGCATTTAGTCTTCGGCGTAATTGAAGGAATCTACTTGTTCCTTGATCCAATCTTGGTACTTCCCCCGTAAGAATTCAGCCCATTCATCCTTGTACTTGGACCCATCTAGTAGGAAACGGAAGGCGGTTGTTGCCTTGGGGTTGCTTAGCGCACTAACCAAGTCCTCCGCTAGGGTCCGCTCCTTCACACGGCGGTCCACAAAATCCTGCATGAGCGTATGCTCTTGTGTTGGTTCTAAACGGGTAAACTCCGCAAAATTTTCAGGTTGATCTTCAATTTCGTCTAGGATATCTTCTTCCTCTGGGGTTAGGTCATAGTTGAAATAATCTTCATCGTCCGGCATGTGGTGGATTTTCTTCTTGTCAACCTGATAGAAGCACACATTGCCTTTCAGCAATTGGGTAGCAATTAGATCTACCTCTTTTTCAGTAAGCGAAAGCATGGATGGAGTTCAAGATGTTTTAAAAATACGATTCATCGAAAGTTCAACAAATTGTTTCAATTTGTACAAGGTCGAGCCAAAAAAATAAGCCTAAAACCCCTGATTTATAATTTTTTCTAACATCGTGGGGTTGATTTCATGCCCTCCCTCGAAGGTCAGCAGATTCATCGGCTTTCCAAGTTCAAAAAGCAGCTCTTCTTGCCGCTTCTTACTCTCTTCAGTAATCAGCACATCCTGGGCTCCATGCACCAAAAGCACCTCTGTGGAGGCAAACTTTTCTTTTGCCAAATTCAGTACCAAGTCATGTGCAAAGCCTCCTCCCCATAGGACCAGGGAATCGAGCCTGCCGCTCCATTGACTGGCCCAGCGTGTGCCTGTAGCCGCCCCTTGGGAAAAGCCCAGGAGGTGAATTCTCGGTGAACTAGAAAATTGCAGGAGGAGCTCATCCATCATGCAATTGAGGAAGCGATGGTTGTTGGCTATGGCGGTTTCCCGATTGTAACTGGTCATCCAGTTGGCGCCTACTCGCCCTTGGAATTCTTGTAAATAGGAGTGGTTTGTCCCCTCAGGGGCAATGAAAAGTCGATTTTCAGAAGAGAAGGGAATAAACTTCCGGATAAAAAACTCTGCCAGTTGTCCATAGCCATGCAGCACAATCCAAACTTCTTGTTCCTTTCCTGTCGGTTCATGGGATAGGAAATAGGGAGCTTCGTAAGAAAACTGAAGGGACTTTTTCACGCTTAGCTGTGGAGATCGTCAAATTTGAGCGGAAGCAATTGGCGAATACCTCGGAAGCGTAGCACGGTTCCATCGGCTTGCAAGAGCAAAATAGTGATCGGGCTTTGGTACCGATTCTCTACTTCATTGATCGCCTGTCTGCACATCCCGCAAGGAGATACTCCCGCCCAGGTGTCTTCACCTGCTCGCTGGGCCACGATGGCGAGCATTTGTGGGACTTGCTCGGGATAGTTGGCGCCCACATAGCCGAGAAGCAATCGTTCGGCACAGGTGCCTACCGGGAAACTTACATTCTCTTGATTCGAAGACTGGTAGATTTCTCCGTTATCAAGCGCCACTGCCGCTCCCACATGAAAATTGGAATAAGGGGCGTAGGCATTTTTGGAAATTTCTTGGGCTCGCTGAACCAAGGTGGCCTCAAGGTGATTCAATTCTGAAAAGGCGAGTTCTTCCAGCTCAATCGTATCGGTAATTTTTTTCACAAGCAGTATTGGTTTGGAAAGGAACCAACGATTAAAGTACGCAAATGTTCCCTAATTCTTGAGTCTTCACTTTTTCGCACCAAAAAAAAGGCCCATTTTTAAGGCAATAAAGCCCATCCCATGCCTACCATTTTGCTTTTTGGAGCAGGAAAATCTGCCACATCCCTCATCGATTACCTTGCCGACTCTTGTGGGGATAGATCGCGAAAGCTTTTGGTAGCCGACATAGACACTGCCTTGGCAGCGGCCAAACTCAAAGGGCGTGTGCATACGGAGACGGTACCGGTAGATTTGGAGCAGGAAGATTCCCGGCAACAATTGATCCGCCAAGCTGATGTGGTTATTTCCATGCTCCCAGCAGGATTGCATCCTATTTTGGCTGCCGATTGCTTGAAATTGGGAGTTCATTTTTTCACCGCCTCTTACGAAAGTGAGGCCTTGAGAGCGATGAAGCAGGAGATTGATGCGAAAGGCTTGTTGTTTCTGAACGAATGCGGGCTGGATCCTGGCATCGACCACCTTTCCGCCTTGAAGATTATTCATGAAGCCCAATCTAGAGGAGAAGTAGTCCGCTCCTTCAAGTCCTATTGCGGAGGCTTGCTGGCCCCTGAAAGTGAGGACAACCCCTGGAAATACAAGTTTACCTGGAATCCCCGCAATGTGGTACTTGCAGGTCAAGGGATGTCTAAGTTTCTAGAACATGGGGAAGTGAAGTTGGTTCCCTACCAGCAGTTGTTTAAACGGGTAGAAACCATCCACTTTCCAGGCTTAGGGGATTTTGACGGCTATCCCAATCGGGATTCCTTGAACTATCAGGCTATTTACGGATTGGAGCAGGTCGATACCTTACTTCGTGGGACACTTCGGCGGGCAGGTTTCTGCAAGGCCTGGGATGTATTTGTGCAATTAGGCATGACGGACGATACTGCATCGTTGCAGCTCCCGAATGGCAGCACCTACCGGCAGTTTTTCAATACCTTTCTTCCTTGGTCTGATCAACTCTCGGTAGAGGAGAAATTAGCGGAACTGATTCCTGAATTAGACTTTCCCACCTTTGAAAAGTTGCAGTGGCTTGGATTTTTTGAGTCTAAGCTCCTTCCCAGAACGGAGGGGAGCCCAGCCCAGTTGCTCCAGGCAATCCTTGAGGAACAGTGGGCACTTCAGCCGGCCGATAGAGATTTGATTGTGATGCAACACCAGTTTGAGATTCAAACCCAAACCGGAATCAAAAAGGTTACTTCGAGTTTGGTCGATGTAGGTCAAGATGCGGTGTACACCGCAATGGCCAAGACGGTAGGGCTTCCACTAGCCATTGCCGTGGATCTCTTTTTGAAAGGGGAAATTTCACTTCGGGGGCTGCAGCTGCCAGTGGTTCCGGAATTGTACCTCCCGATTTTGGATGCCTTGGAAAAAGAAGGAATTCGATTTGAGGAGCGGGTGGTGGATTAAATCGTCCACAGACCACGGCCCACAGTTCACCGCCCATTGTAAGGAACTTCAAATTTCACCTTCAATCTGTTGTTACCGGTGAATTGAGCAGAAAAGAAAAAGACCAACTTCTTAGCTGGTCTTTTTTCGTTTTTAGGGTCTCCAATCCGCAGGTGGATCAATATATGCCCCCGATATGACGCGGCAATCGTCTGGAATGATCGCTCGATTTTGCTTGAAAGTCAAGTCATTTTTATCCACATAGATTCGACGGGAGGTTTCTCCTCCTGCCATAAAGTACCCGAGCACCACCTCATCTGGATTGTCCAGGCTGAGCATGTTTCCACGAAGGGTTGCTGGCGGGGGATCAAAAATGGAACCCGAGATTTCTGCTTGTTGCTTCACCAAACGTAAGTAACGATACGCTTCCTGGGAGACGCTGTATTGCTTCAGGTCCATTCGGAATTTGTTGACAAATCGATACCCATCGTCCGCGATGAAAGAAGCAGGGATTTTAGTAGTCAGTCCATTGAAACTGTCGTCATTGACCACAAATAAGCTCTGATTATTACTTACCTCGTATCGAAAACATTGCACACAGCAATCTTTCGGTTGCGGGGTACGGTTTGGATTTGCAGGGGAAGGTCGTGGCGTATATAAATCTGGACGGGTCTCCAAGATGTATACTGCTGGGCCATTTTTCCAATAGTAAAAATTATTCTGGTCCGCAGGATCTTTTACTCCCACAATCAGCTGAATCCCTGATTTTGGAACATCACTTCCTTCAGTAGGTACAGTTACAGTGCGGATCTCTAGCGATTGAATGGCAGGTACCGAAGCTACTTTCTCCGGGGTGGAGGTGTATACTTTTCCTTCTGCAGTACGAATCTGAAGGGTGTAAGATTTCCCTACTTGTGCACTAAAGCTAGCAGGAGTGTAGTAGGTGCCTTTTGCATCTGCTCCTTCGGTGAGGAAGGTGACATTTCCATCGTTATCCCGTACGACTACCGTAGCCAAAGACACGGGACGAATGAGTCCTTCGAAAATACTTCCGTAAGTAGCACTTCGCGTGAGCGTGATTGCATGAGGGCCTGGCCCTGTGGAAATGATGCCTTCCACAGTCAAGAGTTGCTCGCCATCAGGCACTTCGACCTCGTAGGGGTCTACACAGGCCATCGGAAGGAGTAGGAGTAGGTATACTAGTCTTTTCAACATGGCTTTAGAAGCTAATGGCGTAACTTAAACTTGGAAGAGGGATACCCAACAAGGCCAGACGAAAGGCCTGCGGAGGTTGCTGTGGAGCATCGTCAAAGAAGATGGAAAATGGATTTTTTCGTCCATACACATTGAGCACGGAGAAGGTCCAGTCCCCATCAAAAAACTTTCCTTCTCCCTTTAACTTGAAATTGACTGAAAAATCGAGTCGGTGGAAGTCCGGAAGCCGTTGCTGGTTTCGATCCTTGAAGTAGGCCAGGTTGTTTCCTGAAAAATCAAACTTTGCATCTGGAAAGGTGATAGGTCTACCCGTGCTGTAGGCAAAGGTGGCTGATAGGGAGGCATTGGTACTCACTTTGTAATTTCCAATCAGGGTCAGGTCATGGGGCTTATCAAAGTTGGAGGCATACCAGGCGCCATTGTTGATATTTTCCTCCTCAAATGGAGTAATCACACGTCTCAGAGACCTGGAATAGGTGTAGGAAATCCAACCGGTAAGTGTACCTAGGTTTTTCTTCACGTAGAGTTCCATTCCATACGACTGCCCTTGGGCAGGGATGAGCTCGGTTTCGAGGTGATTTTGTAAAATCAAATTTGCCCCATCCTTGTATTCCACCACATTTTGAAGGTCTTTGTAGTAAACCTCCACCGAGGTCTCAAAAATGTTTCCTTTGAAATTGTTGTAGTAGCCAAGGGAGAATTGATCTGCAATTTGTGGCTTCAAAAATCCATCACTGAGCTTCCATACATCCGAAGGAGCAATGGTTGCCGTGTTGGAGATGAGGTGGATAAACTGATACATTTTGTTGTATCCCAACTTCACCGAGCTGGATTTGCTGAAGGAATATCTAAAAGATGCTCGTGGTGCTAGACCATCGTAGGTTTGGATCAGTTCGTTTGCTCCATAATTGGTTTCCCCGATGGCAGAACCATCTGAAACGGGAGTTCCTTCCTGGTAGGTACGTACGGTGCGAGCGCCCAGGTATTGGTAAAGATCGTATCGGAGTCCATAGGATACCCCTATTTTTTCCCCGATTTCCAACTCATGCTGGAAGTGGGCTGCCATTTCCCTTCCTGCTTCATTTTGGACCTTTTTGGGGAGCACATCTTCTGAAGTTCCGGTTGGAATTAGCTCTCCCGGTTGGATAGCCACTTGCTTGTATTCAGCTCCCATAGTAAAAGACTGGGTAGGGCTTACCGTATAGTTGAAAAAGGTTCTTCCTCCTACATCCTTGATATCCGAATTGATTTCAAAGTTGTTTAGCCCTGACTGGTTAAAAATCCCATAGTCATAGAGTGAATAAAAGCCAACGGTCTCCATTTTGAGTTTTTCACTCAGCTTACTTTTCCATTGCAGGGAGTGTGCATTGTTTTGCCAGGAAATTGTAGTGTCGGAGGCAAAAGCAAAGTCATCGTAGCTGGTGTAGTAGCTGTAGGTAAACTCGTTGTTTTCGGAAATTGGGGCACTAATCACCACGTTGCCATCGTAAAAATTAGCATTGGAGTTGTTCAGCGTGGTATTGCTCAGCGACTGGAGCAGCCAGTTGATGTAGGAGATTCGAAATCC
Organism: uncultured Algoriphagus sp.; assembly: GCA_903952135.1. Taxonomy (GTDB): domain Bacteria; phylum Bacteroidota; class Bacteroidia; order Cytophagales; family Cyclobacteriaceae; genus Algoriphagus. The sequence goes on along the minus strand of CAJBER010000019.1, from coordinate 21,281 downwards.
TCCGAGGATAGATACCTTGTCCTTGATGAGTGGGCCATTTAGCGAGAGCTTTCCGGAGAAATTGCTCAGCATAAGGTCTCCTCCAAATTTTTCTACGCTACCTGCTTTGGGAAGAATGTCCAGGATGGCCGAACTTCTACCTCCAAATCGGGCAGGAACTACGGCCTTGTAGAGCGTCACATCATTGACCATGTCGGGGTTGAATGCGGTGAAAAGACCGAACATGTGTGAAGGATTGTAGATCGGTGCTCCAGCAAATTGGATGAGGTTTTGATCTACGCCACCCCCTCGGACATTGAGGCCTGAAGAAGCTTCCCCTACCTGGCTCACTCCAGGAAGTGTAGCCAAAGAGCGTACAATGTCGATTTCTCCCATAAATGGAGGAAGTTCCTTCATGGTATTGACACTAAGCGTGACGGCACCCATGTTGGTGGAACGGATATTTTTCTCCGGATCACTACCATAGATCACTACGTCATCGAGCGTGAAATCCTCTTGGAGCATCTTGATCGTAAGCCTTCCATCTCCTACCGCCGTGATGGGGTAAATCTTGGTTTCGTATCCCACATAGCGAAACTCCAGCGTGTATTCTGCTCGGGATACTTCGAGTTCAAAGCTACCATTGTCATCCGTGATGCGGGTTAGCTCCAGCTCCGGAATCCGTACGGTGGCACCTACTAGTGCCTCTCCGGTAATTTCATCTGTGATCCGGCCTGAAAGTTTGATCCCTTTCAGTTGGCCGATATCTCGGCCAATCACATCTCGCTTTACAGCGGGAGTTTGAGCCCAAGCTGAGGAAAGCCCTAGAATTAAACAGGCAATTAGAAAAATTCTTTTCATAGTGGGGTGCTTAGATCGCGTCTGGGTCAAATTTGTACAATTCCATGGTCAGGGTTCCACTCACGGATTCTTCAGGGGCACGGAGAAAATAAATGGATCCATTGTACTGGAAATACCCGCTCGTGATGCTTTGAGGCAGGCCAATGATTTGATTCTTTGCTTTCCAGGTAAGTGTCTCTAGGTTTAGTTCCCAGAGTTCCTGAGTAGCTCTAAATAGCCCTAAATAGGCTTTTGAACCGATAACTTCCACGAAGGGGTACCCTTGTCCTTTGTTGCCCGGATAGGTAGTCAGGAGCTGCCAGCTGTCGAGTGGGGGATTGTACTCCCATACTTGCCCATTGCTTCCTAGGACAATCACCCGAGTAGCTGTAGCAAAGGCTGCGGCGTTGCGTCCCAACGCAATTGGGGCATTTCCCTTGGTTGACCAGGTCCGTTTCACGGGGTCGTAAGCACGTACCAAAAGAGAGGCGCCGTCCAAACCTCCAAACAAAAGCAGGCCACCATCCCAGTCCACGGCCAAGGCGTCTCTTGTGTTGAAAGGAAGATCGCCTAATCGCTCGAAATTGCTTCCATTAATTTTCCAGAAACTGCGATCATAACTGAAGATATCTCGTGAAGTTTCGATAGCTCCTCCACCTAGGTAATTGTTGCTTCCGAATACATAGCGACGTGGATTCCCAGGAAAGTTTACTTCGCTCCAGGTACCTGTAGCAGGATTGAAGCGCTGAAATCTCGGATAATTTTCTCCGAACCTGACTTTGCCAAGTCCCACATGAAATCCTGAAGCATTCGTAAAGGATATGTTCTCGTAAATCCGAAGGCCTCCAGGGAAATCAGAAACTTTGGTGTACTTACCCGCTTGGTACTCAAAAGGGGTAGGAATAACAATTTCTTTATCTTGAACTCTTAATTTGATGGGAACGAGAATCTGTCCCGTGGGAGCTGGGATTTTTACAGTGAGCCGAGATTCAAAGACATTTTGAAGGACTGGAGCTTCCTGATTGCCAAAAAACACCTTGGTTCCTTCTGGGAAATTTTTCCCTTGAATCACCAATTCCTGTCCTGCCACTCCATAGTTGGGTGCAAAACTGCTTACTGCCGGGCTCAAGGTGCTCAATTCAATCACTTTTCCTTCGAGACGCGATCCATTGATCGTAGCAAAGGCTTTGACAAAATAGGTTTGACTCAGCTTGAACCCGCTCTTTTCACCAATAAAGCGTCCGGGTTGGGTTTTTTCTCCAAGGGAAATGATGATCGGGTTGGCAAAGGATGCTTGAGTGGAAAATTCAAAGCCATGGTCTTCGGCTAGCACTTCCCGATTGGCAAGGAGACGACCAGAAATTCGGATTTTATCGCCCCCTACAAATAATACATCCTCCGTAGCCACGAGGATGGGAGTATCATCCTCTTGGTTGCAGGACCAAAGTGCCAAAAGAATGAAAAAGAAGATTGAAGTTCGTAGCAGTTGCATCGAAATTGGGAATGGTCGAATAACAAAAATACAGCAATACCCAGAGAATACAATTCCGCTGAATTGACTATTTGCCCGCTAAAGGAGAATCTTAGGCTTTTTCTTTTAAAACCCCAATAAAAATCCGGAGATCAGTTGCCTGTAGTCCTCCGTATAGGTTCCGTCCTCATTTTTCAAAGAGTATCCTCGAGTCTGGATTGGTGGAAGATTCTTGGTTTTTGAAAAGGATACAATTTCTCGATGCACAGGCTTGGAAGCTGCGTCTTGAACCTGGATTTTGAAATTGGGGAAGAGCAAAACTTCTTCAACCAACTTGCAGAAATCACCCATCTGTCGTGGAGGCAGGATCACCCAAAATTGCCCAGATGGCGCAAGGAGTTGGCATGCTTGGCTGAGTAAAGTTTCAAAAGGCAAACCATCCGTATGTAGGGCTAGGTTCCGTTTGGGATCACTGGACTTGAGATGATCTGGGAAATAGGGAGGATTGCTTACAATCAAGTCAAAGGAGACGTCTGCCGAAAAATCTTGGAGAGCAGTTGGGATAAGGTGCATCCGCTCTGCAAATGGGCTTTCCTTAAAATTTTCAGTTGCCTGAGCAGCAGCTTCTGGATCAATTTCTAGTGCAGTTACCTGGGCTTCGGGGAAGCGTTGGGCCAGCATCAGGGCGATCACTCCGGTCCCTGTCCCAATGTCCAGAATCTGCTTGGGAGAAGGGTGTTGTGCCAGGCTTCCTAGCAAAACCGCATCGGTACTTATTTTCATGGCACAGCGGTCTTGCTGTACGCGAAATTGTTGAAATTGAAACCAGCTGTTTGCCATTAGGTACGGGCTCGGCTGAATAGTTTAGAGCGGAAACGAGGCTTGTCTTCCATGATGTTTAATTCCTCTTCCGAGACGCGTTTCACACTTTCGATGGTGTAGAATGCCTTTTCATCCGTTGCTTTTACCTTGGCGATAAACTCTTGGAGTTGGTCCCGTTTCATCACGGTAAACAAAAGATTGACCTTCCCATAACGTCCTTCCCCACCCACATTGGTGAAGCGGTAGTTGTTTTCCTTCATAAATTCCAGCAGGACAGGCAGGGGCTTGGGCGTGATCACCCGCACCAAAACCCGGCCCAAAGCCAATTTTTCATCCAAGGTCATGCCTACATAAGTTCCTGTGGCAAAACCGCCCGCATACGCTAAGTAGGAAAGTGGATTATCTACATTTTGAAAGATTTGCCCGATGGCCAAAAGCCAGATTAAGGCCTCAAAAAATCCCAGGATAGGAACAATGTTTTTCTTGCCATTCATCATAAACATGAAGCGCAGCGTATTGATGGAAACATCGGATACCCGAGCCACAAAAATCAATAAAGGCATCAAGAGGTAGTTGAGTAGCTCGTTGGATATGCCCAAAGATTGAAGGAAGTCTTGCATGGGAATAGAATAAAGTCATGCAAAAATACCGCTTTATTGGCGGAGCCAACCAATAAATGAAGGTAGAATTTAGATTTTTTGGTCTCTGCCTGCTGGGATACCCAAAATCAAAAATTGCAAGGTCATGGCCAAGAGAATCCAAATCAGCAGGTTCCAGTTGCCAAATACATCCAAACAAATACCAAAAACCAGTGGTCCTAAGGCTGCTAAAATATACCCTGCGGACTGTACCATTCCAGAAAGTCTAGAGGTGGTCAAGGCCTCTGCTGTACGCATAGAAATCAAAGTGTAGGCGATGCTTAAACTGGCCCCGCTTCCAATGCCAATTATGGTAAGCGCAGCGAAGGTCACCCATTCCTGATGGATAAAAAGTGCGCCATAGCCGATGAGGTACCCAATTCCTACTGCGATAATAACACCGGATTGCTGCTTCAGGCGAAGCAGCAGGTTGGGGGCAAAGAAAGTGCCGATCAAAGAGATCAATTGCATGTAGAAGAGCGCCATTCCCGCATTTACAGGAGTCATCCCCCGACCGATCAATAGGTCGGGCAGCCAGGTGATCATCGTGAAGTACATGACGGATTGGGCCCCCATAAATCCAGTTACCTGCCAGGCGAGTCGGGATTTCCATACATTTTTTCCTGCTAGCTGCTCGGCATTGCCCTCGGATTTGGGAGGAGATAGTTGTGGAATCCAGGCGATAAGCGCAAGGGCCATCAAGCCCACCCAGGAAAGGAGTGCCCCTCTCCATCCCCAACCAAGCCCTTCTGCTAGGGGCACACTTATTCCCGAAGCGATGGCTGCAAACAAGGACATGCCCGTGGAGAGTAGCGCGGTCATCAATCCAATTTTTTCTGGAATCCTGGCCTTAAAAAAGGGAATCATCAGCACATTGGCGGTTACAATCCCTATTCCCGTCAAGGCGGTACCCAGGTAAAGTAAGGTTGTCCCCCCTTGTACCCGAATGACTACACCTATGGCAAGCAGGAGTATTCCAAGAAATATGGCTTTTCCTAGGCCGAGCTTCTTCCCAATGCTAGGAGCAAACAAGGAAAAAATGGCAAAAGTTATCAGGCTAAGCGTGGTCAAAAATCCAGCCTCTCCATTGGATATTCCCAGATCTTCCCGAATAAACGGAATCAATGGCCCTACCGAAGCAATTGAGGTGCGTAGGTTGATCGAGATCAGGATCACGCCGAGGATCAGCAAGGCGCGGGAAGAGGATTTGGACAAGGGAGATCGGGAAGTACGAGGTACGAGATACGAAATACGAGATACTAGAGACAAGATACAAGAAGCAAGAGATTAGACTAGGTCCTGCCGTCATAAAAATCCTAGCAAAGGAGCAGGATATCTTACCTCTTGATACTTGCTTCTAGCTACTTGCTGCTTTTACATATCGAACGCTGAATGTCGATTGAAGAATTTCGAAGTGAGAAAACTAACTTTAGGTCAGGAGCAGGCTTTTTAGCCCAGCAGACTTTAGTCTATTTTCTTGGCTCTTGGCTCTTGTTTCTTGCTTCTTGGCTCTCGCTTCTTGTTAGAATCAAATCCTCCACACACCTTACCCAGGTGTCACTGGAGTTGAGGCTGGGTACGAGATCCCAATGCTCGCCGCCGAGTTCCTCAAACTGCTCTTTGTATTCTTCGCCCACCTCCACGGTAGTTTCCAAGCAGTCGGCCACAAAAGCTGGGGAGAAAACGAGTACTTTTTTTACTCCTTCTTTGGCCAGTTCCTTGATGGTATCTTCCGTATAGGGTTTGATCCAAGGATCTTTTCCCAGTCGAGATTGGAAGCAAGTCATCACTTTGTCCTCGGGAAGACCCAGTTTCTCAGCCACCAGTCGGGTGGTTTGGAAGCATTGCGCTCGGTAGCAAAACTGATTTTTGAGCCCATAGGCCGCGCAGCAGGTGCCTAGCTTGCAGTGTCCATCCACACTTCCCTTGCGAATTTGCCGTTCGGGTAGGCCATGGTAAGAAAAAAGAAATCGATCATACTCGTGTTTTTGCATGGCCTCGCGTCCGAGTTCAGCCCAAGCCTCAAGAAACAAGGGGTGATCTACGTAATTACTCACAAAGGTCATCTCAGGGATAATCTGCCAGCCACGGGCTATTTCCATCACTCGATCGATCACGGAACCGTTGGTAGCGGAGGCGTATTGAGGGAACAATGGGAGCACAATAATTTTCTTAACGTTTGCCTTATTTAACTCATTCAAGGCCTTTTTTATGCTGGGATTTTGGTAGCGCATGGCCATGGCCACAAGGTATTTTTTGGGATCAAGCTTTTGAATTAGCTTGTCCTTCAAGTCCTGAGTATGAAAAAGGAGGGGAGAACCTCGATCGGTCCAGAGTTTCCGGTATTCCCCAGCGGATTTCGGGGCACGGAAGGGAGCAATAATCAGGTTGACCAGCATCCATCGCGGAATAAATGGAAAGTCGATCACGCGTCCATCCATCAAAAATTCCCGCAAGTACTTGCGCACATCCCCTGTTTTGGTGCTGTCAGGGGTACCCAAATTGACCAATAAGACTCCTATTTTTGCTTGACTCGTAGACATAAAGCGATGTATTTCCCTAGAAAAGCCCAAAAATAGGCCCTTTGTTTTACTTTTTTTAAAACTAAGTTTAAAACAAGGGGGAATGTGGACGAAAGTGATTTAGGTAAGGATCAATCGGATTCTTCTGGCTTCTTTTTGAGTGCCCATTTCATTAATGGGGCTGCAGACATCGAGGTAACAAGGGCCATTACCACTAGGGCAACGAATAATTTTTCATCGATGAGCCCATTTTCCAAGGCAATTAAGCCTAAGATAATTTCCATTGCCCCACGTGCATTCATTCCAAAACCCACTGCTAAGGCATCCTTGGGACTATATCCTGAGCGGAGGGCTCCATAGCCGCTTCCAATAATTTTCCCGGCAAAGGAAATGACAAGAATGATCAAAACTAATCCGAGGTCAAAGTTGGTAAAGAAGTTGATCTTTAGACCAATAGAAACAAAGAATAAAGGAGCGAATATGTTGTTGATGAACTGATGGATAATTTCTTTTGCCTTTTCAGACAGGTGATCTGAGTCGCCAAGGGCTACGCCAAAAAGGAAGGCTCCAAAGATGGCGTGAATCCCTAGCCATTCGGTAAAGGCCGCTGCCAAAAAACAAAAAGCCATGGACAAGGAAAGAACGCCACCTGGCCAAGCCAATTTCTTGTTAGTCCAAGGGAGTACCTTGTTCAACAATCCCTTTCCAATGGTGAGCATGAATACGGTAAAGAGGAGGGTAATCCCGATCGTATTGATCAAAGAGAAATTTCCTGCTTTCCCCATGAAAGAAAGGATCACAGAAAAGATCAACCAACCAATCAAATCATTGACCATGGCACCAGCGACAATGACCATACCCATTTTGGTTTTAAACAAATTCATGTCCATCAAGATCCGAACGACAACTGGAAGGGCGGTAATTGACATGGCTGTTCCCATGAATAAGGAAAAGAGTAATTTTTTGTCTTCTGAGATCCCAAAGAAATCTGGGAAATAATAAGGGGCTATGAATCCAAAAATAAAGGGAACCACTAAGCCTAAAATGCTGATGCTGACGGCTGATTTCCCTTGAGACCAAACGAGGTGGAGTTCCACTTCTAGACCTGCAATAAATAAAAGTAGGATGACTGCCATTTGGACAATTCCATCCAAAGCAAGATTAGCGGAAGGGCTGCTTTTAAATAAAAACTCGAAAAACTCTGGGCCAATCATGCCAAGCACGGTTGGCCCTAGGATGATTCCTGCTAATATCTCTCCGACTACCGCAGGCTGCTTTAGTTTTTGTGCTACCTCTGCAAAAATGCGAGCCAACAGCAACATGGTTGCTAGCTTAAGCAGTAAGTTGATTACATCCTGATGTGCTAAACTTTCCATAACCTACTTCACAATTAACAAGTTGCACGGAAGTTCCTCTAAAATCCCCTCCAAATCATGTGGAAAAAGGCGATCAATAAAGGTAAGACCTTGCTCGTCGCCCATAATCAATAAGTCCGCTTCAATGGATTCGCAGTAACGCACCAATTCTACGGCCCATTTGCCTGCAGTTACCTTGATGTTGATTTTCAAGCCTGATTGGTCCAGCTTATCCAAGATATCCTGAACATATTGGATTTCATCCTGAACCAATTTGCGTCGGGTATTGGCCACTTCTGTTTCCGTTCCTTCCCCTGCAGTAGCCATCTGAAACCCATACAATTTGATTTCATTCAAAATATGCACTTGGCTGGATTGTTCGGCTTGACAGAATTTTAGCCCCCTAGCAATCACGCGTGGCGTAATTTCCAATTCAGTCCCATTGATGACCACCTTTGAAAAATGAGTGGTTTCAATTTTGGGATCAATCAGCGTGAGTACTGAACAAGTGGCTTTTCGAATCACTTTTCGCGCTACAGACCCTAAGTAATACGTGAGCAACCCTTCTTTTTTCAAGGCTCCTAGGACCAAAAGATCCACCCCTTCTTCCTCGCAGGTTTTTAGGATGGTTTTCGTAGGCTTGCCTTCCTTCCAGATGGTTTTGATGCGGTGGAGATCTCCACAATGTCGAGAAAGCACTTCTGCCAATTGCGCTTCCAATTCCGGAGTTTTGGTGCCCACATGAATCAAAACGAGCTCACCGTCAAAAATTCGAATCAATTTTCGAGCTTCGGCAATCAAAGCCTCCATTCGTGGAGAAAACGCAATGGCTAGGGCAAGTTTTTGATACATGGCAACAAGAATAATCCTTGAAATACGTCATTTTTTGTGAAAGGAGCAAGTTCCGTTCTCTCCTTCACCATTCATCCTCTACCCCTTCCTTCCACCTCTATTTTAGAGAATCAGAAAAACTCTCCACTCAAATTCCCATTTTTTTCCTAAACTTTCCCTTCATTTACTCTTTGAATATTTCCAAAAACACGACCCAATATGAGAAAACACCTCTTTTTTGGACTGTTGCTGGCGACAACGATTTGTGGCAATGCTTTTGCCCAAAGCGACTACCCCACACTCAGTCAGACCGCTCAACGCATCCAAAAACTCAGCGCTAATCCAGCAGTAGAGTTAAAGACGCTTACCAAGACTGCTGGAGGCAAGGAAATTTATGCCCTGAAGATCGGTACCGGAGCCAAAGACCAAAAGCCTGCGATTGCAGTAGTGGGTGGGGTAGAAGGATACCATGTCCTCAGCGTGGAATTGGCCCTGCAGTTTGCCGAAAAGCTGGTTGGAGAAAACGCCAAGGCGCTTGAAGCCACTACCTTTTATGTATTTCCCAACCTTTCTCCAGATGCCTATGCACAGTACCACGATGCCTTGAAGTACGAGCGTCGAGGCAATGCCGTAGCCATCGACCACGACCGTGATGGGGTAGCTGGAGACAATGGCTACAGCGACTTGAATGGAGATGGGATGATTACCTGGATGCGCGTCGCAGACCCTATGGGGGACTGGACGACTTCCAAAGAAGATGCCCGCGTCTTGGTAAAAGCAGACCGAGCCAAAGGAGAAGCTGGAAAATACAGGGTCTTTAAGGAAAGTATAGACAGCGACAAGGACGGCAAGTTTGCAGAAGACCTCACCGAGGGCATTGCCTTTAATAAATCTTTGACCTATAAATTTCCCGTATTTGAACCACTAGCAGGAGATATTGCAGTGTCTCAACTCGAGAGTAGAGCCCTATTGGACTACCTCTTTGAGCAGTGGAATATTTTTGCCTTTGTGACCTTTTCACCAGCCAATAACTTGAGTGCCCCGCTGAAGTATTCGGCAGGAGATGCGCGCAAGCGCGTAGTAACTTCTATTTTGGAAAAAGATCAGGCTACCAATGCTATGGTGTCTGAACTCTACACCAAAACGGTTCCTGCCAAAGCCTTTCAACAAACCAACCAAGGTACAGATGGGGATTTTTTCCAATGGGCCTATTTCCACTTTGCGCGCTACAGCTTTTCTACGCCAGCCTACTGGAACCCTGAATACAAGGGTAAAACCAACGCCGAAGCCAATTTCTTGGCTTGGTCTGATTCCTTGAAGCAGGATACTTTTGTGCCCTGGACTGCAGTAAAACATCCTGATTTTCCCAACCAACAAGTAGAAGTTGGGGGTGTCAAGCCATTTCTATTGATCAATCCTCCCTTTGAAAAAGTAGGAGAAATTGCGAAGCAGCATACTGATTTTATCTTGAAGCTGGCTGGAATGCAACCCAAACTGGAATTCCACAACCTCAAAACAGAGGCAATTGGAAATGGATTGACGCGTGTGACGGTGGATTTATTTAATAATTCTCCGCTTGCTACCCATTCAGAGATGGGCACTCGCTCTCGTTGGTTGCGTAAGCTTCGGGTAGATATTGATGTGGCCGCAGACCAGCTTGTTTCAGGAGATAAGGTGAAGCTAGTTGATTCGTTGGGAGCATTTGAAAAGACAAGCTTTAGCTGGATTGTGCGAAGCAAGGGTCCGGTGCAACTGAAAGCAGGGGCTCCGCATGCAGGTTTTGTTTCCCAAACTGTAAAATTTTAAGCCATGAAGATCAACACTATCAAACATACGCTAACTGCCTTGGCTTTGGGAGCTTTATCGCTAAGTTCCATTGAAGTAAGTGCACAACAAGAAAATTACTTTCGGGCCATCGGCACGCCGCACCAGCCCAAGGTGGAGATTGCTTGGAACCGCTATTACAGCGCAGAAGGGCTTTGGGATTTGATGAAAAAAATCGCAGTAGCACATCCCAAACTTGCCAAAATCGAATCCATCGGCAAGTCGGTGGAAGGTAGAGATATCTTGACCTTGACCATCACCGACTTCGCTACAGGCAAGGATACCGACAAGCCGGCCATGTGGATCGATGGTAACATCCACTCCAACGAGGTACAGGGGGGTGAATTCTCCCTCTATGTGGCTTGGTACCTGACCGAGATGCATGGGGACAATGAATTTGTGAAGCAACTCCTAAAAGACAAGACCTTTTACATCACCCCGACTATCAACCCAGATGCTCGAAATAACTTCTTCAAGGAACCCAATACGGCGAGTTCCCCTCGTTCCGGTATGCTCGTGCTAGATAACGATGGAGATGGCAAAAATGGCGAGGATAGAATGGATGACCTAGATGGCGATGGTCACATCACCATGATGATTCGCAAGTCTCCAACGGGTAGATTTATCAAAGATCCACTTGATCCTAGAAGATTGATGCAAGTAGGTCCTGACCAGGTAGGAGAGTACGAAATGCTCGGTCAAGAAGGTGTCGACAACGATGGCGATGGTGAAGTTAACGAAGATGGTATCGGCTATTACGATCCCAACCGGGATTGGGGTTGGAACTGGCAGCCGGATTACATTCAGCGAGGTGCCATGCGCTATCCATTTACCCTCCCTGAAAATCGTGCGGTGATGGAGTTTGTTTGGAAGCACTCCAACATTGCAGGAGCCCAGAGTTTCCACAATTCTGGGGGAATGATCCTTCGTGGACCAGGTGCTGAAGAAGATCTCAATACCTACAATCGAGAGGATATCCGAATCTACGATGCGATAGGCAAAAAGGGAGAAGAAATGATTCCAGGCTACCGTTACTTGACGGTTTACAAGGATCTGTACTCTGTATTTGGCGGGGAGCTGGATTGGTTTTATGGCAATCGTGGAATCTTTACCTACACCAACGAACTCATGGTGTCTTACCTGTACTTCAATAAAGAGGCAGGACGAGGCAACCAAGAGGAGCAACTCAAAGTGGATGAGCTATTGACATTTGGTGATGCCTTTGTCAACTACAAAGAATACAAGCATCCGCAATTTGGAACTGTTGAGATCGGGGGCTTCAAAAAGACCTTTGGACGAGCGCATCCAGGATTTCTATTGGAGCAAGATGCGCATCGCAATGCAGCCTTTACCATTTACCATGCCTACCATACGCCAAAGCTTTCCATCACTGACGTGAAAGAGGAGGATTTAGGCGGCGGCTTGAAGGCCGTAACTGCCACGATTTTCAACGAGCGCATGATGCCAACTCACGCTAGCCAAGACTTGAAGTACCGCATCGAGCGTCCAGACTACGTAACGATTTCTGGAGCTAAGGTGGTGGCAGGATTTGTAGTGGAAGATGCAGACATGAAAAAGTACAAAGAGCAGACCAATTCCCCTGAAAAAATGGCGGTAGCCAATATTCCTGGAATGGGAGCTGTACAAGTAAGATGGATTGTTTCTTCAGGATCTGCTTACAGTGTCACTGTAGATTCTGCCAAGGGCGGAAAGGCTAGTTGGAAAAAATAAGCCTCACTTTTCAGATTCAGATCCCCATTTCTTCACGGAGATGGGGATTTTTTTTATTTTCGGGAATGAATATTTCCCCAAGAATGCATCGCTTTTTCCTGCTTCTTCCCCTGTTTTTTCTCCTTTCTTTCTTTGGATATGGGCAAGGGCAACCTACGGTATTGATTGCGTACTACAGCCAATCGGGAAACACCAAAGCCATGGCACAAGCTGTGGAGGAGGGGGCAAAATCGGTAGCAGGTGTTCGGGTGCTAATGCTTTCCATCGATCAGGTGAGCACTAAAGAGCTGCTCGAAGCCGATGCGATTATGGTAGGCTCGCCGGTCTACAATGCCAACGTGGCCCCAGCCGTGCAGGGATTTATCAATGCTTGGCCTTTTGAAGGGCGTCCGCTAAAAAATAAGTTAGGAGCAGCCTTTGTGACGGGTGGAGGGATGTCGATTGGGGAGGAATTGGTGCAGCTGAATTTGTTGCATTCCATGCTGATTCATGGGATGCTGGTACTTGGTGGAGCGGAGACGGAAGCGGCCTTTGGTGCTTCAGCGATCACGGGGGAAGCTCCATTTCAAACTGGAAAGGTGGAGGAGCAATTTTTGGTTAAGGGGAGGGGGCTTGGGAAGCGGGTGGCAGAAATGGCAGTATTCCTTAAAAAATAGGGAGCTAGACCTAGAATTTCGTTTTTGACAAAAGACGTACTGCACTTCCCCAACAAATTTCCATGCTTCTTGTTTTTAGAGTGAGTGAAGAGAATTCTGTTGGTAATCTATCTTGGTTTGGAGTTAGGCCAAACGTAAATCGAATTTTAAATTTGTTGAAAAATAGTATGCATGCAGACTATTTTATATTTTGGCAGTACAAATGGGCGGAAAGCAATTGATTCAGGAGCAAAAAATAGGGCAAAAAAAACCCAATCTGTGAAGACCGGGTTTGTGGTGATAAGTGGACTCGAACCACCGACTCACGGATTTTCAGTCCGATGCTCTACCAACTGAGCTATATCACCATCCTTTTAAGTGTTGCAAATGTAGAAAAATGAGGATTCTCTACAAATCCTTTTCAGAAAAAATAGACCCAAATTTTGTAAAAACTAGTTAATCCGATCAATATGAGCATTTTACCACAACTCGCGTTTGTCCTAATTCTGGGTGTTGCGGGCTTTATTTTGGCTAAAAGGATCCAATTTCTTCGACGAAACATCCTGCTCGGTAAGGCGGAAACTCGAAATGACCAAACCGAAAATCGTTGGAAAGCCATGCTTCTCGTTGCTTTGGGTCAGCAAAAAATGTTCAAGCGCCTGGTGCCCGCATTTTTACATGCCCTGATTTATGTAGGATTTTTGGTCATCAACTTGGAGGTGCTGGAGTTTGTACTTGACGGACTATTGGGCACCCACCGTCTCTTTGCTCCAGTCTTAGGAGGACTGTATACGGTAGCGATTAATGTATTTGAATTTTTAGCTGTTGCAGTATTGGTGTCCTGTGTGGCTTTTTTGGTGCGGAGAAATGTGATGAAAGTGGAGCGCTTTACCAAGCCCGAACTGAAGGGCTGGGCAGCCCTGGATGCCAATTTGATCCTTGTGATCGAAATCATCCTCATGTTTGCCATTCTAACCATGAATGCAACCGATCAGATTTTGGCTGGCCGAGGAGACGCACATTACCTAGTTCTTGGCCCGCTTTTCTTCAGTAGTTTTCTTCAGCCACTCTTTGAGGGCCTTTCAACTCCTGCTTTGGTGGCTATCGAGCGCTTTGCTTGGTGGTTTCACATTGCCGGCATTTTAGCTTTTGCGGTCTATGTGACCTATTCCAAGCACCTGCATATTTTCTTGGCCTTTCCCAATACTTGGTATTCGAATCTAAAACCAAAGGGAGAAATGGTAAATATGCCTGAGGTGACCCAAGAAGTGAACATGATGTTGGGAATACCTACTGAGGCCCCTACCGAAGCTCCTGCTGAAATTGGGAGATTTGGAGCCAAAGACATCAATGACCTGAGTTGGGTGAACGTGCTCAATGCCTACTCCTGTACCGAATGTGGGCGCTGCACGTCCGAATGTCCTGCAAATTTGACGGGCAAAAAACTCTCCCCACGAAAGATCATGATGGATGTCCGCGATCGAGCCGAAGAGGTAGGCAAAAGCCTTGACGCTGGCGGTCCAGGCCTAGCAGATGGGAAGTCACTCTTGGGAGACTACATCAGCAAAGAAGAGATCAACGCCTGTACCAGCTGCAATGCCTGTGTGGAGGCTTGTCCCATAAATATTGACCCGCTTTCCATTATCCTACAGATGCGTCGCTATGTGGCCATGGAAGAATCAGGCACTCCAGCGCAGTGGAATTCGATGTTCCAAAATATGGAAACGAGTTTCTCCCCTTGGAAATTTAGTCCATCTGACCGATTCAATTGGTCCGAAAAAGTGAAAGAAGAAGAAATGAAGTAAGGGATGCCTGAAAGCCGATTTTGTCTTGCATCTTGTATCTAACGTCTAGTATCTAAAACATGTCTACCTACCAAGTTCCTACCATGGCCGAAATGGCCGCCAACTCCCAAACACCTGAGGTTCTCTTTTGGGTGGGCTGTGCAGGATCCTTTGATGAGCGCTACAAAGCGGTGACCCAGGCTTTTGTCAAAATATTGAATAAAGTAGGCGTAAGCTTTGCCGTCCTGGGTCCAGAAGAAGCCTGTACAGGTGATCCAGCTCGACGAGCAGGCAATGAATTTCTTTTCCAAATGCAGGCAGTGGCCAACATCCAAGTGATGAATGCCTACGAAGTCAAAAAAGTAGTGACCGCCTGTCCGCACTGCTTCAATACCATCAAAAACGAATACCCTGCCTTGGGAGGCAACTACGAAGTGATTCACCACTCTGAGTTTCTCCAGCAACTCATCAACGAAGGGAAAGTGACCCTTCAAGGAGGAGGGGAGTTTAAGGGTAAAAAAATCACCTTCCACGATTCCTGTTACCTAGGTCGTGCAAATGGGGTCTATGAAGCCCCACGTGAGGTAATCAAAGCCTTGGATGTGGAACTGGTAGAAATGAAGCGCTGCCGTACCAAAGGACTATGCTGCGGAGCTGGGGGTGCACAAATGTTTAAAGAGCCCGAACCGGGGAAAAAAGACATCAATATCGAGCGTACGGAAGAGGCCTTGGCTACAGGAGCACAGGCTATCGCGGTGGGTTGCCCCTTTTGTTTGACTATGATGACCGACGGTATCAAAAACAAAAACAAGGAATCGGAAGTACAAGTCTATGATCTTGCCGAAATGATCGCGAAGGATATGGGAATTTAATTTCTAGATTTGAATCCAAAAGACCCTTTTTGTCGTTATGCAGAGAGGGTTTTTCTTTGAAGAATAATTACCGCACCATGTACCTTCCTTTTGACCAGCTACCAGACAGTTCACGGGTCTGGGTTTACGTTTCCTCTCGCAGTTTTACCCCTGCTGAACAGGCCTTGATTCACTCAGGCTTAACGGATTTTTGTGGGGAATGGGCGACCCATGGTAATGGGATGCCTACTTCATTTGCGATTTTGTACGAGCAGCTCATCGTGCTTGCTGTGGATGAAAGCCAGTTGGGAGCCTCGGGTTGTTCCATCGATTCCTCCGTTCGGACCCTACGAAATTTGGAGCAGCACCTAGGTGTCAATTTGGTGGATCAAGGCAAACTCACCTTGCGAGATCAAGCAGGTCAGCTCAAGGTCTTGCCGGCACTTGGGATCAAATCCAGAATTAGTAGCGGGGAAATCACTCCAGATCTCGAGGTGATTCAACCCCAAATTCACACCATAGCAGACCTTTCTAACCTTTGGCTCCCGCTATCAAAAAGTTGGCTGAGCACCTAC
Source organism: uncultured Algoriphagus sp. (assembly GCA_903952135.1). GTDB lineage: Bacteria > Bacteroidota > Bacteroidia > Cytophagales > Cyclobacteriaceae > Algoriphagus. The sequence continues at coordinate 5,423 of CAJBER010000019.1, read as the reverse complement.
TTTCCAAATTAAATCCCCATATTCACTTCTAGACTTCACTTCCTGACCGATGAAATCCATTTTTTCTGCACTGGCTCTTTTTACGTTGCTCCTGCTTGGGTCCTGCAAAAGCCTTTTTGAAAAGGGGAATGAGCAGTACCTCTCGGGTCAATACCAGTATGCCATTTCTAACTTCAGTCAGGTCTTGGCCAAGGACTCCAGCAACCTATCTGCTCGTCGACTGCTTGCGGAAAGTTACCGCCTTTCCAATCGCATTGAAGCATCCTTGCCGCATTACCAAAGATTGGCCAAGGATGATCCCAATTTCAACACCCATTTTTTCTTGGGTCAAAGTTTGAAGGCCAATCAAAAATGGGAGGAGGCTAAGCTTGCCTTTGAAGCTGCTGCTGCGGCCACTTCTGACGATCGCCTTCAAGCGCGTGTCAAGCAGGAGCTGGAGGCATTACCCAAAGTGAAAGGGATTACCGATTACTACGCCAACTACCAGTTGGTCAACTACAACGAATTGAATACCGCAGCTGCTGATTATTCTCCAGTGATTAGCGAGGACTTCCTTTACTTTACCTCGGGAAGGGCTTCTTCTCGACTCTATTCCGCTACAGGAACGGGTTACCATCAGCTCTTTCGTGCCCGAGCTCAGGGACTAAAAGTGGATGCAGCTGGGGTGGAGTTTTTGCCTGAATTTGAAAATGAGGAGGGACTCAATCAAGCAGCTTTGGCAATTAGTCCGGATGGGAATACCCTAGTTTATGCACGAGGAAATTCCACTTCTTCGAAGGATTTCCCTGAGACCATGCTCTTTGTATCCTATTTCAGAGGAGCTGGATATACCCAGCCTATCTGGATGCCTGTCAATGAGGAAGACACCTGGTGGAATTCTACCCCTGCCTTCTCAAGTGATGGTGCAGAACTTTACTTTGCTTCCAACCGACCAGGAGGGTTTGGCGGAATAGATTTGTACAAGGCGACCAAACTTGCCAATGGGGATTTTGGGAATGCTGTCAATCTCGGACCTAAAATCAATACTGCAGGCAATGAATTGTTTCCTAGGTTTACCAAGGATGGAAAATTTTTCTTCGCTTCAGATGGACATCCTGGCTTGGGAAAATTGGACCTATTTGTAGCTGAAAAAAATGTGGATGGCATTCAAGTCATCAGCAATCTAGGCGCAAGCTTCAATAGTCAGGCGGATGATTTTGGAATTTTCTTTACCGAATACCCCAAAGCAGGCTTCATTTCTTCCAACCGTGCAGGTGGAAAAGGAGACGACGATATTTACTTTTTTGAAGACAAGACTCCCAAACCAAAAATTGTCAATGTATTGCTCAATGTATACACCAAGGAACTCAAGGCAGATGGACAAGAAGTTATTTTGCCACAAACACGAGTGGTCTTGTATGCAGGGGATAAAAGCCAATTAGGTGGAGACCTTTCGAACGCACAAGGAAGAGTTCGATTTTCACTTTCACCTGAAAGTGAATACAGCATTATTGCTTCCCGAAGTGGGTATTTCTCCAAATCCTTTCCTTACACCACGAAGGGCAAGACTCCGGATCCAGCGACCTTGATCCAAGAGGTGACCAATATTACCTTGGATACCACGATTGTTTTGGATCAGTTGATTCTAGAGAAGTCTATTGTGCTTGACAATATTTATTACGACTTGAATAAGTCAGATATCCGTTCCGATGCAGGGCTAGAATTGGATAAATTGGTCAAAATTTTAAAAGACAATCCTTCTATTCGAATCGAGTTGAGTTCGCATACAGATTCTAGATCTAGCGACGACTACAACCTCAACCTTTCGCAGCGACGTGCCCAGTCAGCAGTAGATTATCTCGTAAGTCAAGGAATTGCTGCAGATCGATTGGTAGCCAAGGGATATGGGGAAACCCAACTTTTGGTTCCAAATGCACAAACTGAGGAGGAGCACCAGACCAATAGGCGTACGGAATTCAAGGTAATTGAGATCAAAGGGAATTAAATCTTTCAGAGGTTTGTGATTCTATTTTTCAATAGACTCATAAATCAGATCATGGATTTTAGTCCGAGTCCCTAAATCCAACAAGGTATTGTTTGTGGCTATTGGGTACACCCGATTTGATAGAAAGATATAGGTGAGCTTGTTTTCAGGATCTGCCCACATGCTTGTTCCAGTAAAACCCGTATGCCCGAAGGTACTTTTTGGAGCTAATTTGCTAACTGAGCCCCCTTTCCCCTTTTCCGGTTCAGGCTTGTCCCATCCCCACCCTCGTCTACTTCTTGTAGACTGCCTCTTTGTGAATGCTTCAATTGTTTCAGGGCCCATTAATGTAACATCTCCATAAGTACCTTTATTCAAAAGAAGTTGGAGAACTACCGCCAGGTCATTTGCAGTTCCAAATAACCCAGCATGGCCTGCTACCCCTCCATACATGGCAGCCCCTTGATCATGCACATAGCCTTGGATTTGTCTTCCTCGAAAGGTCTTGTCATTTTCCGTTGGAGCGATGCGGGAAAGGGGGATTTTCTCAAATGGATTGAACGTAAGTGTTTGCAGGCCCAATGGGGCGTAAAAATTATGATCAACAAATTCATCCAAAGGCTGATTTACGATCCGTTCGATCACCTCTTGCATGAAGTACATGGTCAGATCGGAGTAAACATAGCCATGTGGTTTGGGCAAAAGCTCAGATTCAACTGTCCAATTCCATAAGCTATCACGCAAACTAGGAATGGCAAACATAGTATTGGATACTGGAAGGGTATAGCCTTCGCTATTCGAATCCTTGTAATAGGCTGGCTTCCATTTTCCGGAACTGAGCGTTTTGTTATAGTGAGGAATAAATGCCTTCAAACCAGCTTCATGTGCCAATAAATCCTTCAAAATAATCCCACCTTTATTCGTTGCCTTTAATTCCGGGAGGTAATCACCTAATGTTTTGTTTAGATCTAGTTCTCCGCGGCTATGTAAAAACATGGCAGCAAGTGTGGTTGCAGCTACTTTGGTAATTGAGGCTAAATCATAGACTGTTTCTGAAGTGACTGGGGCAGACTTTTCATAGTCTAAGTGACCATAGGATCGATCAAAAATGACGGTGCCTTCTTTTGCGACCAGCACCCGTGCTCCTGGAGCGGCTTTCGAAGCAATCATTTCAGCTACTAGCCCATCGATTTTATTCAATTTTTCTGCATTCATACCCACACTTTCTGGGCTACCGTAGGCTAATCGATTTTGGGGGCTCAGGAGTCCACCTACACCTTGGGTAAATTGTTCGCTTACAGTTACTGGCAATATCCCCTTTGCAGGGCGCGCTCCAAACAAAATTTGAGGAACAAGTTTTTGAGTAAAGGGGGAATTCTCATAGGCAAAAACTACATGCTCCAAGCCTTCTAAAAATTTGGAAGCATATACATTCCCAAAGAGTACAGTGACCACCTGCTGGCGTTTTTCCAATTCTCGAATAAGGGATATGTCGCCTGGGGCAATTCCAAAATTTCGCTGCGGACTATTGCTGACACCCATTAAACCAACTAAGACAATATCGTAGTCCTCCAGCTGTTTCATCAGGTTGTAATGGGCTCCCTCTCCAGATGCTTTAGGTAAGCTGAAGTGATCCACCTTACTATATTGATTCAAGTAGCTGCTGAAAACTCCCCCCTCATCTCCAATGCTAAGACTAGCGACTTTTTTCAAGTCCAAATCCCCGATGGGGAGTAAGTCATTCTTATTTGAAGCTACCGTTATTGCGTCTCCATAGAGCTTTTCTATAACTTCAGTAGTATTTTGAGTTGTAAGTTTATCAGCGATTTTATACGTATCTATGGGTGAATAAGCATGTAATCCTGCCCAATACTTAGCTTTTAAAATTTTTTTAACACGACGGTCGATTTCTTCCTCCGTAATTAATCCTTGTTTAATAGCCTCCAAAATAAGCTCTTTGGCTTTGGGTACATTCTCGGAATACAGCAAGACATCGTTTCCGGCAAGAAGCGCTTGAAGATCGACTTCTCCTGGTTTGTTCTTGATGGCTACCCCGGTCATATTCAAGGCATCAGTAAAGATTAAGCCCTGAAAATTCATTTTATTTTGAAGCAAATCGGTGACAATGGGTTTGGATAGGCTTGTTGGCAAATTAGTCCCCTGATTAAGGCTAGGAACATTCAAATGTGCCACCATCACTGATTTTAGATCTTCCTTAAAGAGTTCTTGGTAAGGATAAAGATCGATTTCCCAGATTCTTTTTTCAGGATGTTGAATTAGAGGGAGGGAATAATGGCTATCATTTTCAGTGTCTCCATGCCCAGGAAAATGCTTCGCATTGGCCATAATTCCATTTTCTTGAAGACCCTTCATGTAGGCGATTGCTTGACGAGTGACACGCATCTTGTCTTCTCCAAAAGCGCGATAACCAATGACAGGATTGTCAGGATTGGAATTGACATCCACTACTGGGGCAAAATTAACATGCATGCCAAGCACTCGAAACTGACGGGCAATCTCTGCCCCCATCTCTTTTACTAGATTGGGATCTTGAATAGCTCCCAAGGTCATGGCCTTTGGGAAGTTGAGGGTAGAATCAAGGCGCATTCCAACTCCCCATTCCGCATCCATGGCAATCATGAGAGGAGTTTTGGACTGCGCTTGGTATAGGTTGGTCAATCGTGCTTGTCTATTGGGGCCGCCTTGAAAAAAGATGAGCCCACCCAGATTTTCCTTTTGAATGAGTGCAGAAATTTCATCCACATGCCGCTGGTCTTTATTCGAATAGGCCGCTACCATAAATAGTTGACCCAGTCGCTCTTCAAAGCTTAAGGCATTGAATACGCTATCTACCCATAGCTGCTGTAAATCGACATCTTTGCTTTCTAAAGGATCCTTGATTTTTGCAGAATTGACCCGTTTTTCTGTAGTGAAAAAACCAACTAAAAGTATCCATGTAAGTAAAAATGAATGGATTGAGGCCATAATTGAGATTCAATTTAATTCTAAATTTTTACTTAAATTTGTTTCAAGAACATGGGCTTAGACTGTAATAATCTGACCGCAGCTTAATGCTTGTCCTGGGATAAAAAAGATTGATTTTCAAGTTACAAAAGTTTGGAAAACTTCAAATTGAGTTAGGTATTTTCTTTAGAGAAAATCTTACTTCCTTTGATCTAACCCAGTGCTTACACCAACAATTTTCTTCCCCATTTTGGAAAAAATAGCGCCTTATGAAATTGCCTACCATTTTTAAAACCGCCTCTCATCAACGTTTTGCAATCAAGCCTAGGTATTACGATCCGATCAAAGAAGAAATTGAGGAGCGTACTTCCCGCATAAAAATGGAATTGGAACAGGAGGGAGAAATCGAAGAATCAGGTGATCCATCCTCCCCTAGACGTCCCATGATGAAGGGTTCATTTTCTACCTTCAGATCCAATAAACCGCGTGAAAATGC
>CAJBER010000018.1 GCA_903952135.1 uncultured Algoriphagus sp. | reverse complement strand
GTTCTTAAAATTTTTTCCATTTTTCTCCCATTTGCCAGTACATCCACCAACTTGTCTAGGTACCTGACCCTTCGAGTCAACTCATTATCCAATTCCTCAATTCGATACCCACAAATCATCCCTGTGATCATCGGTGCATTGGGATGCAGCCGAGCTCGCTCAAAAAAAGTAGCGAAAGTTGCCTTTTCGGCGATTAATGCTTCCCATTCCTTTTGGTCAAAACCCGTGAGCCATTCAATGACCTGGTGCAATTCTTCCAGACTACGTTGGTGCTTTAGGACCTTGGTGCAATAATGCGGATAGACCGAAGCAAAGGTCAGCTCCGCAACTCGTCGATGGTGGTCTTCAGTGGCTTTCATTTCCTTGGCTAATCATTCCGTCACTTTTTTGATCACTCGAGCAGGTACTCCTGCCACCACGGTATCAGCAAGCACATCTTTGGTGACCACTGACCCTGCTGCTACCACGGAATTTTCACCCACAGTCACTCCTGGAAGGATGACGGAATTCGCGCCGATCCAACAGTTTCGCTTCAAGACGATTCGCTTCAAGTCCAGCATCTTGCGGTCCTCCGGTCGAACGGGGTGGTTTTCGGTAATCAAACTCACCTTGGGTCCTACGAGGACCTCATCTTCAATTACAATGCCTCCTAGGTCTAGAAAGGTGCAGCCATGGTTGATAAATACGTTTTTACCCAAGGAAATGTGCTTCCCAAAATTGGTATGAAAAGGGGTGAATACAGTCGTGCTCTCGTCGACCAGTTGCCCGATTACCTCTGACAGGCGCTCTCGAATTTGGGCAATATCAGTGGAAGTATTTAAGGCTTGGGATTGTTGGATAGTCTTGGACACTTCCTCAAAAATTTTGGGGTATTCCGGGTCCGCAAAAGAAATCAGCCCGCCGGCTAGCATTCTTTCAAAAATGGAGGTTTCGTTTGGATTCATTCAACTCGGTTTTGGTCTCGAAACCTACGGAAAGTTTGGGAACCACACCATTATTTTTCTGTCTCCTTTGCTTGAAAAAGTGGTAAAACAAAATCCCAAATGGAGGGCATGCAATCACTGCGGCAATAAAACTTATCTTTTCTCTAGGAGGGAGTAAGGAGTTACTTGCAATTTCTTGTACCGTGACCACTACCAAAATCAACAGCAATAGCAGAATAAGAGAGATTAGGAGAGTTTCCATAAGTTTAAGTTTTAATAATTGGAAGAAATAAAAACACAAAAAACTGCGGATACTGCCCAGCAGCCGATCCAGTTATTTAATGGGATATCACCTAAAAAGGCACTTTTTACCCTAAATTGTACACCTACTTTTCAAATAGCAATTCGTAATAGTAGTTGAACCGAATAAAGCCGAATGACTTTTTAAATTCTTCCTTCGTGACAAGCCCTTTTTCATGTAGTCTTTTAAAATCTATGTATGGTCTATACACGAATGCATAAAGAAAAAATAGGATAGCAAAAAGCGCTGAACCAATGAAAGCATAGATGTAAAGGGACAGGATCACCATCATGGGTAAAAGCGTCAAAAGATGATAGAAAAAAAGTTTTTTCATAGATTAATAGTTAAAAAAAAGTGATTTGACAGTACTTTAACCTGTATACGAGCAATTAGCCTAGAGGTTCAAATTGGAGAACTCGGAAATCCTCTTTAAGCATCTTTCCCCCGGTACTTCTCTTGCAGTCCCATCAAAAAGTTGCGCATCACCTGGTCCTTGCATTCGCGGTACTGCGCTTGTGAAGGATTTCTAAAAAAGGCACTCAGTTCGTGCTTGCTCAGTCGAAAACCACGCAAGCCAAAGATCTCCAGCATCCCTTCTTCCTGGAGGTTCAAAGCAATCTTCAGTTTCCGCAGGATCCCATTGTTGTTGAGCGACTTCTCCGCTACCGGTGCAGCACCTTCCCTCTTGCCCCGATTCAGGACAATCAGCCCATCTAAAAAATGGCTCAGGTCTTTGTCGTACAATTTTTTGAAGTCGGGATCTTCCTCCTTCTTCAGCCACAAGGCCACTTCCTCAAACGAGATTTCCTTTCCCCCCAGGCCAAAAATTTCCTTCATCTTGTGATCGTGGTAATGGAAGGTGTACCGCAGGGTGCGTAGGATGTCGTTGTTGCTCATGGACACAAAGATCGAAATTTTAAGGACTTGCCCACCAAATGCAATGATTTCGCGCTTCTTTTTCAGGGGATAGTTTCGATCTGGCACCTGTTTTTCCCCTTCCTTCAGGTCAGGCCCTCCCTAGCGGAAAAATCGCCTTTCTTTACGACCTTTGTTCCAGCCAACCACCAAGCGCAGTGTCGAACCAAGTCTTATTCATCACGCCTCCATTCACCCAACTCAATACGCCGTATCCTGCTACGGCCTATTTGAAAGGGTTTTTGAATATCTTGGGTGCCTCTTCCAAGCAGGCGGATTTAGGGATTGAGGTGATGTTGGCCATTCTGTCTAAGCCCGGCTTAACCCGGATTTTTGAACAGGCAGAAAAATCAACCTCCCTCTCGGATAATTCCCTGCGCATCCTTCGTCTGCGTGCCCAGTACCTGCAAACTATCGGTCCGGTGATCGACTTTCTTCAAGACAAAAATCCTACCCTTGCCTACAGCATCGCTGAAGGAGAATTTTTGCCGCAGGCAGGACGCTTCGAACAGGTGGAGGAACTGGATTGGGCTTTTGGAGCCTTGGGGATCCGAGACAAGGCCCGCTACTTGGCCACACTTTACCTCGAAGATCTCGGTGACCTGATCACCGAAGCGATAGACCCACACTTTGGATTTACCCGCTATGCGGAGCGCCTGGGTATGTCAGCGCGTACCTTTGATGAATTGCAGGAAGCACTCGAGCAACCCAATAGTCTAGTGGATGAGTTGCTACTCCAACTCTTAGAAGAAAAGATTCAGCGCTACCAGCCCGAGTCGGTGGCTTTTTCGGTTCCCTTTCCGGGCAACCTCTATGCCGCTCTTAAGTGTGGACAATACCTCAAAGCCAACCACCCCGGAATCAAACTCTGGATGGGAGGGGGCTACCCAAATACGGAATTACGTTCCTTGAAAGAGCCTCGCGTATTTGATTACATAGATTACATCGTCCTCGATGATGGGGAGGCTCCTGTGCTCTTGCTTTTGGAGCACCTGGCGGGAAAAAGGCCTCATACGGAATTGAAACGCACCTTTCTCCGTCTTGAAGGCCAAGTATCTTACATCGATAATCGAGCGATCAAAGACCTTGCCCAGCGAGAAGTGGGGACTCCAGATTACAGCGACTTGCCCCTCCGAGACTACCTTTCGGTGATCGAGGTGGCCAATCCCATGCACCGACTTTGGAGCGATGGGCGTTGGAATAAGTTGACTCTGGCCCATGGCTGCTACTGGGGAAAATGTACCTTTTGTGATGTCTCCCTGGATTACATCGGTCGATACGAACCGATCACTGCCGCCATCCTCTGCGACCGTATTGAAGAGATCATGGCCCAAACGGGCACCAATGGATTTCATTTTGTAGATGAGGCGGCTCCGCCTGCGCTTATGCGTGACTTAGCGCTGGAGATCCTGCGCCGGGAACTCGTTGTGGTTTGGTGGACCAACATTCGTTTTGAAATTAGTTTCTCCGCAGACCTCTGCAGACTACTCCGCGCATCCGGCTGCATTGCAGTTTCGGGTGGTCTAGAGGTGGCTTCGGATCGGCTGCTGGACTTGATCAAAAAAGGCGTGACGGTGCCTCAGGTGGCTCAGGTAACTCAAAACTTCACCCAAGCAGGGATTTTGGTGCACGCCTACCTCATGTATGGCTATCCTACTCAAACCATTCAAGAAACGGTCGATTCCTTAGAAATGGTCCGGCAACTCTTCGAACAGGGAATCATTCAATCTAGTTTTTGGCATCGCTTTGCCATGACGGTACATAGTCCTGTGGGTCTCAATCCCAAGGCTTTTGGGGTGGTCCGCACGGATACGCAATTGGGCCCCTTTGCCAATAATGAAGTGGATTTTGAGGATCCTTCCGGCATTGATCACGGCATTTTCTCCGAAGGCTTGCGTAAGTCCTTGTTCAATTACATGCAGGGGGTAGGGCTGGATCTCCCCTTGAAAAATTGGTTTGATTTCAAAGTGCCTCCTACTAGTATCCCCAAATCTTACATCCAGCATCAGCTCCAAGCACAAGCTTCAAAAAAGGTGAAAGACCAGCAGAGAGTTTGTTGGCTAGGAGCATCGCCTCAGTTGGAGGAGTTGGAAGAGGGGATGTGTGAACTTATTTTTTCGGGGAAAAAAGAAGACTTTGCCCTAGAACTTCCGCTTGAATTTGGGCAGTGGGTATTTTGGTTGTTGGAAAAAGTAAGTTACCGCCAACCCACTGCCACCGTTAAGGAGATTCGAGAAGCCTACGAGGAGGAGTTGGGCGATTTTGAGGAACTGCTAGATTCCGAGGTTTGGGAGCTGTTGGCTGAAAACGGGTTGCTTCTGGTCTAATCTTTTTTACTTTTCCTTGCCAAAGGATAAAATCTATTCCGGGCCCATTTTTCTAGTTCTACGGCATGGAAGACCACCGAGGAGAGTGCAAAGCAGATTGCCAGTTCCTCCCAACTCAAGGCTTCGGTTTTGAATATCCCGTTGAAAAAAGGCAGGTAAATCACAGCAAGCTGAAGTACTACGGTAAATCCTACCGCGAGGAGTAGGGGCTTGTTGCCTAGGATTCCTTGTCGGTAAAGAAAAGTTCGGTCACTGCGAATGGAAAGGATATGGCCCAATTGGGAAAAAGAGAGGACTGAAAAGACCATGGTTTGCCAATGCCAGCCTTCCGCTAGGGCCAAGGCTTGCGTACCAAGCGTGACAGCAGCCATCAGCATTCCCACCCATAAAATATGAAAGCCTACCCCATTGGCAAACAAACTCTCTTTTGCTGGTCGAGGGGATCGCTGCATGCCATCGGGTTCTGCGACTTCACTGGCTAGTGCCAAAGCGGGCAAGCCATCGGTCACCAGGTTGATCCATAAAATATGAATCGGGAGTAGGGGAATGGGTAAACCCAAAAATGGAGCGACCGCGATGACCCAAATTTCGGCTCCGTTGCAGGTGAGGATGTATTTGATGAATTTGACAATGTTGTCAAAAATCCGTCTACCTTCCGCAATGGCCTTGACTATCGTGGAAAAATTATCGTCCAACAAAATCAGGTTTGCCGCCTCCTTGCTCACATCCGTCCCTGCGATTCCCATGGCAATGCCAATAGTGGCTGCTTTGAGTGAAGGCGCATCGTTGACCCCATCTCCGGTCATGGCCGTGAAGTGCCCTTTTTCTTGGAGGGCTTGGACAATGCGCAACTTCTGTTCAGGTGCTACTCGCGCATAGACGGTTACCTGCTCGACCTTAGCTTCAAACTCGGTTTCTGAAATTTCCGCCAATTCCTTACCAGTCAACACCAAGTCGCCAGCCTTCCAAATGCCCACTTGGGTAGCAATGGCTTTGGCGGTGGCCGGATGGTCCCCTGTAATCATGACTGGGATGATTCCTGCTGCTAGGCAGGCAGCTATGGACGCTTTGATCTCTTCACGCGGGGGATCAATTAGGGCTATTTTCCCAAAATAGAGGAGCTTAGCTTCTAATCCTGGCCAGTCTTTTTTTGGCGGCAAGCCTGGAAGCCATCTTCCCCCAAATGCCAATACGCGCTCTCCCTCTAGCGCCCATTCCTCGGTACTTTCCTCCAAGAATTGAGCAGATTCTGGGTCGGCTAATACCTTAGCAATGGATTCAGGAGCCCCCTTGCATAGGAGCAGCACCCCCTGCTCCAGTTGGTGAAAGGTACTCATCCGTTTGCGATCGGATTCAAATGGAACCTCTCCAATTCTTGGAAAACGTTCAACTAGGTGCTGGTATTTTTCCAAGGAAATCTCATTCACCAGTTCAGCGACTAGAGCCATCTCCGTGGGTTCGCCTGCAAAGCGACCCTCAGCTGTAAAGCGTACATCATGGCATAAGGCTTGTCCCAGGTGGAGGTTGCTGAAATTGGGAGTAAACCGATCGCGGTCTTCTGCCTCTGTACGGGTTACGGCTAGTTTATTTTCGGTGAGGGTTCCCGTTTTGTCCGTGCAGATGTAAGTGACTGCACCAAGACTCTCCACAGCGGGAAGTTTGCGGATCAATGCCTTTTTTTTGGCTAAGCGCTTGGCACCTAGTGAAAGTGCAATGGTAATCAGCGCTGGAAGCGCTTCAGGGATGGCGGCTACGGCCAAACTCACAGAAAGGAGCAGCACCTGCAAGATCGCCTCTCCTCGAAGGACTCCTACGACAAATAGGACCACACAAATGACGAGCACGGCTAGGGAAATCAATTTTCCAAATCGCTGCATCCGTTGTTGAAGCGGAGTGGGTGGGGACGTTGTTTGAAGGAGGGAGGCAATTTTTCCCAACTCCGTATCCATCCCGATGGCCACTACAACTCCTTTGGCTCTGCCTTGGGTAACCAGTGTGCCTTTGAAACCCATATTGAACTGATCGCCTGGACTCAAGTTTTCCCCATGGAGGACCTCCATTCGTTTGTCTACTGGCAGGGATTCACCCGTGAGCGAAGATTCGTCGATTTTTAAGGAAAAGATTTCCAGAAATCGAATATCTGCAGGTACCTGGTTGCCTGCTTCCAAGAGAATCACGTCACCAACCACCAATTGGGAGGCGGGAATGGAAATCACTTTTCCAGTTCGAAGGACTTTGCTTTGCGTTTGGGTAAGTTTCTTCAGGGATTCCATGGCCTTTTCTGCCTTGTATTCTTGCACAAAACCCAACACAGCATTTAAAAGCAGGATACCTAGAATGATGAGGGTGTCGGTCCAGTCTCCAATCCATCCCGAAAGCAGGGCTGCACCCGCCAAAATCAGGATCATCAGGTCTTTGAACTGACTGATGAATAGAAGAAAAGCACTGTTTTTCTTGGTTTCAATCAGCACATTGAGCCCAGATTTTTGGCTGCGATTTTTGGCTTCTTCTTCCTCCAAACCAGAAGAGGTAGTCCGCAGCTGCGAAAAAAGTTGCTCGGGAGAAGCTTGGTAGAAATACATATTCAAAAAAGTCCTTTTCTAAAAATACGCTTTCTAATCCAGAGTAGTTGTACTTAAAGGGAAAAGAATCAATGAACTAGAATGACCTAGTTTAGACTAAAAATGGGGTGCTTGTACCTCCAATTAATTGGGATGGAGGAAAATACGTTGGGCATACGAAAAACTCAAGTAGCTGAGCAATCCACCAAAGGCATCGGCTGCTTCCAGTTGGCGATCACTCACTTTTTTTCCAAGCAAGCGGCACAGGAGTAGGCCATAAACTCCGTTCAAACAAATTTGAATCTCATTTCCTACCTCTTCCCCTGCGGCCGCGTCAATGGCCTCGAGCAAATGGGGCTTGACTTGATGGAAGGTTTCCACATAGCCTGAATCGGATTTGAGCAATTGGTAGTGCAAGTCCAGCAGCGAATTCACGATTTCCTGGAGGGATTTGAGGTGACCTTTTTCCAGAAGACCTTCTGTTTGCATTTGCGCAGCGAGGTCTCTAAACCAATTTTTGATCTCCTGCTTTTCTTCTTGAGCGACAGGATAGTGAGAAATCACGTAGGTGTCGATCTCTTCCAAATTGCCTTGGTAAGACCGAATGAGGTCCTCCATTTGATACATGTAGATCAGGTATTCCCCAATATTCTGTGCTTTTTTTCGGTCGGCGATGGCTTTCATGTGGTCATTCTTTGGTCTGCAAAAGTAAAATAGAATAGATCCTGCTCCCAGAAAAAGGGATAAAAGTCTTGGGGAAGGTTAATCCAGGCTTACACAGAACTGTTGAGCCGAGTTAAATTCTGATTTTTCACCAAACAATTCCAAGTGAAATTTTTTTTTTCGTTTAGGTAGGAGGACTCCGAAAAGTGAGTGGAATTCTTGTCTATTTCTAGGGAATACTAGCTGAGAACGCTACTTTTTTCCTACTTTTGTCTGACTTAAGCTTATGAAAAACATTCGAAATTTCTGCATCATTGCCCACATTGACCATGGGAAGAGTACTTTAGCAGACAGGTTGTTGCAGACGACCAACACGGTTTCTGACCGAGAGATGCAAAATCAATTGTTGGACGACATGGATCTCGAGCGAGAGCGTGGCATCACGATCAAGTCTCACGCCATCCAGATGAAGTACAACTACAAGGGTGAGGAGTACATTCTCAACTTGATTGATACTCCAGGACACGTGGATTTTTCCTATGAAGTATCGCGTTCCATTGCCGCCTGTGAAGGGGCTTTGTTGATCGTTGATGCATCTCAAGGTGTGGAGGCGCAGACGATTTCAAACCTCTATTTGGCCCTAGGCCATGACTTAGAAATTATTCCAGTATTGAATAAAATTGATCTTCCAGGCGCTGATCCAGAGGTAGTAGCCGATGAGGTGATTGACCTTTTGGGCTGTAAGCGTGAGGATATCGTGTTGGCTTCAGGCAAGGAAGGAATCGGGATCGAGGATATTTTGGCCAAGGTGATTGAAAATGTTCCGCCACCCAAAGGGGATCCTACAGCGCCGCTTCAAGCGATGATTTTTGATTCGCAGTTCAACTCCTTCCGTGGGGTGGAGGTAATTTTCCGAATTTTTAACGGTACCCTGAATAAGGGAGACAAGATCAAGTTTGTCAATTCAGGCAAGGAGTATTTTGCCGACGAGATAGGGATTTTGGGTGTCAACCAGATTCCACAGCAGACCATGAGTGCAGGCAACGTGGGGTACCTGATTTCGGGTATCAAAGTGGCCAAAGAAGTGGCCGTAGGGGATACCGTGACTCACGTCAAAAACCCTTGCGCGGAAGCCATCAAAGGCTTTGAAAATGTGAAACCCATGGTTTTTGCTGGTATTTATCCAGTAGACACGACCGAATTTGAGGAGCTTCGTGCCTCCATGGAAAAGTTGCAGCTCAATGATGCTTCCTTGGTATGGGAGCCTGAAACTTCTGCCGCCTTGGGCTTTGGCTTCCGATGCGGATTTTTGGGGATGCTGCACATGGAAATTGTGCAGGAGCGTTTGGAACGTGAATTTGACATGACGGTCATCACCACAGTGCCTTCGGTGCAGTTCAAGGCCCTCATGACCAACGACGAGTACCAGGTGGTCAATGCGCCATCCGATATGCCTGATCCTACGCGATTCAAACATATCGAAGAGCCATTTGTAAAAGCATCCATCATCACTGCCGCGGAATATGTAGGTCCTGTAATTTCCCTTTGCATGGACAAACGGGGTCAGATCAAAAATCAGGTGTATTTGACTTCCGATCGGGTGGAGTTGCAGTTTGACATGCCGCTTGCGGAAATTGTATTCGACTTTTTTGATCGTTTGAAGACCATTTCCAGAGGCTACGCTTCCCTAGATTACGAATTGAAAGGTTTCCAAGAGTCGCACATGGTTCGTTTGGATATCATGCTCAATGGAGAGCCTGTAGATGCACTTTCTGCGATTGTACACCGGGATAAAGCCTACGATTGGGGCAAGCGACTTTGTGATAAGTTGAAGGAGTTGGTACCAAGACAAATGTTTGAAATCGCCATTCAGGCGGCCATTGGACAGAAAATCATTGCCCGTGAAACGGTCAAGGCCTTGCGTAAAAACGTGTTGGCCAAGTGCTACGGAGGTGATATTTCGCGTAAGCGTAAACTCTTGGAAAAGCAGAAAAAAGGAAAGAAGCGCATGCGCCAGGTTGGGAATGTAGAGATCCCGCAGGAGGCGTTTATGGCGGTGTTGAAACTGGATTGATGAAGTAAGAAGTACGAGGTACGAAATACGAGATCACGAGTTTCGAAAAAAGAGATTATGGTCAGTTAAAAAGCGTGTGCGATGAGCCAAGCATTAAAGGATAGAACTAAAAAATTCGCACTTGATGTTTGGTATCTGTGTTCTCAACTACCCCATACTAGAGAGTATACTAACTATGTGAATCAACTATTGCGTTGCTCCAGTTCAATCGCTGCAAATTACCGAGCCGCAATTCGTGCGAAGTCAAACGCTGATTTCATTAATAAATTAAAAATTGTAGAAGAAGAGGCTGATGAAAGCCAATTCTTTTTGGAACTACTCAGTAAAATCAACAGTAATGAGCAGCTGCATCCAGAAATTGACCGACTGACCAAAGAAGTAGACGAATTGATTTCCATTTTTGTAGCGAGTTTAAAAACAGCCCGATTGAATTTCACTAAGTAGGGTTGCCTTTGATTAGGTTCCGTACTTCGTATCTCGTACTTCGTATTTAAAATTTCAAGACTCCTATAATTGGTATGACAACCCTCATCGACGGAAAAAAAACCGCGCAAGACATAAAAAATGAAATTGTAGCGCGGGTAGCAGAAATTAAACAAGCAGGCGGAAAGCAGCCTCACCTAGCAGCCATCCTGGTAGGGGAAGATGGTGCCAGCCAAACATATGTAGGAGCTAAAGTAAAGGCCTGTGAGGAAGTAGGATTTACTTCTACACTGGTTCGCCTTGCAGCGGAGGTTTCTGAAGAAGAATTGCTTCGTACCGTCGAGGAGATCAACCAAAACCCGGATATCGATGGTTTGATTGTCCAACTCCCGCTACCTGCTCACATCTCTGTAGATAAAGTGACCAATCGAATTCGTCCTGAAAAAGACGTGGATGGCTTTACGCCTGCAAATGTGGGCCGAATGACCCTCAACTGGCCTGCTTACGTGGCCGCCACCCCTTATGGAATTATAGAATTGCTTAAGCGCTACCAAATCGAAACCTCCGGCAAGCATTGTGTGGTCATCGGTCGAAGCCATATTGTGGGGAGCCCAATGAGTATCTTGATGGCCCGCAATGGCTATCCTGGCAATGCCACCGTCACCCTTACGCATTCTAAGACCAAGGATTTGGCCGCCATCTGTAGAACGGCAGATATATTGATTGTGGCGATCGGCAAGCCCGAGTTTGTAACGGCCGATATGGTGAAGCCTGGAGCAGTAGTGATTGACGTGGGCATCCACCGCATTGCAGACGAAACTAAGAAAACAGGTTTCCGATTGATTGGCGATGTGAAGTACGACGAAGTAGCGCCCCTTGCATCCGCGATCACGCCAGTACCAGGTGGGGTAGGTCCAATGACGATTGCGGCCTTGCTTTACAATACGCTTCAGTCCGCTGAAAAGAAGGTTTTTGGTTAAGTAGTAAAAAAAGTAAAGAAAACCGGAGGGAAGCTTTGCTTCCCAAAGCTTGGTTTTCTACTTTTGCAATCCCCAATCGCGCATGTGGTGAAATTGGTAGACACGCCACTTTGAGGGGGTGGTGCCCGTTCGGGTGTGGAAGTTCGAATCTTCTCATGCGCACAAAAAAAGGCGACTTTCGAGTCGCCTTTTTCGTTTTTAAATCACCCTAATTCGTTAGTTTCTTAATTGAATGGGCTTCCCCACTTTTCATTGGTGTACACATCTTTTCCTGAGAGTGTCTGAATAAATGCGACGATGGCATTGATTTCGGCTCCCGACAGGTTGAGTTTTTGTAGATTCCCTCCTGGGTTCAAGCGGGCGTCTAGGTTGTTGTTTCCTGGTTGTGCAGGGATATTGTTGTAATGGCCCACTACATTTTGAAGGGAGGTAAGCACTCCCGAGTGCATAAAGGCACCATTGCTTCCTCCGGTTGCGTTGACTGCATCGCGAAGTGTAGGAGATCGGGTAATGGCTAGTTCTAAGCCCGCTCCTTGAGTTAATGGACGAATGATTCCATTGTTTCGACTATTTGGGTCGATGTCAAATTCAGGTGCTTGGTGACAGCCTTGGCAACCAGCCCCACCACTTATTCGAGTGCCGGTTCCATCAAATACAGGTGGGGTTAAGAACAACTGCTTACCTAGGTTTTCTTGGGCTGTAAAATTTGGAAAGTTGGCCGCGTCATTGTTTACCTGTGCTCTTCCTAGGTCGTATTTGCTATCGAAAGATTGAATGCTGCGAATAAAGGCAGCCAATGCTTGCTGCAAACGTGGTTCAGTGACTGCTGAGCTCCCGTAGGCAAGCGTGAATAATTCCTGATAATAGGCAATACCACTCAATTTAGTAAGGAGAGCAGCGAGGTTGGGGCGACCATTTTGTCCACTAAAGCCCATTTCCGCATGATCTTGGATGGGTGTAGTGACTTGTGCTTCTAGGGTTGCTGCGCGCTCATCCCAGAAGAACTTGGATTCAATGGCAAATCGCGTATTGATTAAGCGCATGGAATGGCGGGTGGTCTGACCTCCTTGTACGCCTTGGCTGGCTAGGGTAGCGTCGCTGAATCCAAAGGCTTGTTGGTGGCAACTGGCACAGGAAACTGTATTGTCGATGCTGAGACTTTTATCGTAAAAAAGCACTCTCCCTAAAATTGCTTTTTCGTTGGTGATCGGATTGGCTCCTGTATTATCCTTTCGAATGTAATTGGGGATCGTTTGGCTTGCGTAATTGGGGAGGTTGCTTGGGTCAATCTTTGTTCCAAACACCTCGACAATGGCGGAATTGGCTGTAGGAGCGGTGGTTTCCTGTTCGCTGCAGGCGCTCAGTAGTAAAACTAAACCTAGAGCGAAAACGGCAAGTGTATTTCTCATAGTGGTGATTGGGGTTAGGTTTACTGATTTTTGAGGTTAGACCTCTTCCGCTATTCTGGGTTTAATTTCAAAACGCAATAACAAGTATAAATAGTATTTATGCTAAAATGGATTCTCCGTTTTTCTCAATTAAGGAAGGAATGAACCTATGAAGTTCACGACAAGGCGTTGCGAACTAGGGACTGTGGACAGTTTGTCAACTTGATATCCAATCCTTTTGAGCCAAGGGTAGTTGCTGATAGTTACAAATTTTTAGTAGTTTAGGAAAAAATCTAAACTCATGAAGGCTACCCATTTCTTTGTTCTTTGCGTCGCTGCGTTTCTTGTTTCCGTTGCAGCTGCTGCTCAAACCCCTCAATTTCCAATTGTCAAGGGCTTTGGAGGAATCTATGAAATCCCAGATGCAACTGAACGTCCGGATGGGACTTTGGAGTACAAAATTCTAGTAGACCTTACCTCTCCATCGGAAGATCCCAAGCAGATCTCAAGGTTTGTGGACAATGTGGCGCGCATGATGAATCTACATGGTTTGGCTGGGGTAACCAAAGACCGAATCAAGGTGAAGGTGGTGCTACATGGAGGAGGGATTTTTACACTTTTAAATGACGAGAACTACACGGAAAAATACGAGGTTAAAAACCCTAACCTAGCAGTTTTTGAGGCTTTGGAAGAGGCGGGCGCGGAAATACTCGTTTGTGGGCAGTCCTTGATCGCTAGAAACCTGAAGACTTCGGATCTCTGGCCTGGAGTAACTGTTGCGCACTCCGCACTGACGACCATTACCACTTATTCGATGAAAGGCTACATCGTGCTGAAATTTTGATCGAGAACTCTAGAGGAAAATTTTGGATTTTTTTTAGGAATTGGGCTTTTTCAAATCGGGAAATGTTTTGAAAAAACCTACCTTTATTCCTTCCTATAAACCCATCCCTTCTCTCCATGAGTGACGCTATCAAACATGAATGTGGAATAGCCCTTATTAGGCTTCGAAAACCGATTCAGTACTACATTGACACCTATGGAACGGCCGCATTTGCGACAAATCGACTCTATGTTTTGATGCAAAAACAGCTCAATAGAGGACAGGATGGTGCAGGGGTGGCAAATATCAAAATTGGAACCAAACCCGGTACGCGCTACATCAGCAGGTATCGTTCTGTGGATCCCTCCGCAGTCAATGATATTTTTGAAAAAATCAATAGTAAGTTTAAAAAAGCGAAGAAGCTGGGAGGCAAGAAAGCACTCAGTAACGGGGAATGGCTTAAAGAAAACATGGCCTTTTCTGGGGAAGTTTGGCTAGGACACTTGCGCTATGGTACCCATGGCGAAAATAGCATTGAAACCTGCCATCCATTTTTGAAGCAGAACAATTGGAGA
The DNA here is from genome assembly GCA_903952135.1 of uncultured Algoriphagus sp. Classification (GTDB taxonomy): domain Bacteria; phylum Bacteroidota; class Bacteroidia; order Cytophagales; family Cyclobacteriaceae; genus Algoriphagus. The sequence goes on along the minus strand of CAJBER010000018.1, from coordinate 13,798 downwards.
AGCCGCAACCTGGTCATGGCGGGCAATTTCAACATGACCAATAACGAGGAACTTTTTGGAAGATTGGTGGAGTTGGGTCAGCACCCCAAGGAAAAGACCGACACCGTCACCGTAATGGAGAAGATTGGACACTTTTTGGACGAGGAAAACCAGCGCATATTTGACCAATTCAAGGAGGAATACTCCAACGAGGAATTGACGCATATCATTGAAGATAAATTGGATGTGGGGCGAATTTTGCGTCGATCCTGCAGAGATTTTGATGGAGGCTATGCTATGGCAGGAATGATCGGCAATGGCTCCGCTTTTGTGGTACGAGATCCCTCTGGGATTCGACCAGCCTTCTACTATGCCGACGACGAGGTGATTGTGGTGGCATCTGAAAAGCCAGCCATCAAGTCCGCATTCAACATTGACTTCAAAGCCATCAAAGAAATTAAACCTGGGCATGCGATTGTCATCAACAAGGACGGTTCCTTTGCCGAGGAAGAGATCTTGCCAGCCCGCGAAAAGAAATCCTGTTCCTTTGAGCGTATCTATTTTTCAAGAGGGACCGATCCAGGTATCTACCAGGAACGAAAGAATTTGGGCAAGGCCTTGATTCCTCAAATCTTTAAGGCCATCGATTTCGATCTGAAAAACACCGTATTTTCTTACATTCCCAATACCGCTGAAACCGCCTTTTTGGGCATGATTGAAGGGTTGGATGAATATTTGGTGGCCAAGCGAAAAGAAGTGCTTTTGGATGGGAAGCCGCATGTGGGCGATTTGGAAGAGTTGCTTAGCTTTCGTCCGAGGGTGGAGAAGTTGGTGAGTAAGGATGTGAAGCTCCGCACCTTTATTGCCAGCGATGCCGATCGGGATTCCATGGTGGCCAGTGTGTATGATACTACTTACGAGGTGATTCGCCAGGGGATTGATACATTGGTGGTGATTGACGACAGTATTGTGCGGGGTACTACCTTGGAAAAAAGCATTCTGACTACACTCGAGCGACTCAAACCTAAACGAATTGTGATTGTGTCCTCTGCTCCGCAGATCCGCTACCCAGACTGCTATGGGATCGACATGTCGCGGATGAAAGAGTTTATTGCCTTTCGGGCGGCCATTGAGCTACTCAAGGAAAGAGGGATGGAAAATGTACTCGATCAGGTATATGCACAATGTGTAGCACATCCTGATCATACAGAAAACTTTGTCAAGCAGGTATACGCTTCCTTTACGGAAGAGGAGATTTCCGATAAAGTGGCAGAAATTGTAACCACCTCAGACATCAAAGCAGAAGTAAAGGTGATCTTCCAAACGGTCGACAACTTACACCGCTGCATCCCTGAACATACCGGAGACTGGTACTTTACTGGAGATTACCCTACCTCCGGCGGTACCCGCGTGGTCAACAAGGCCTTTGTGAACTACATGGAAGGAAAGACTGTACGGGCGTATTAAGATTGCAGTCTATTCTTTGTTACAGAAAAAGTGGATGGGCTCCATTTAGGCTTAAAATCTAGTTGCCCATTTCAAAAAACTTACCATTTAAATCGTCCCCATGATCGACGTTTCCCTACTCAAGCAAATTTGTGAAATCCCGGGTGCCCCTGGATTTGAAAAGCCTGTTCGTGACCTAGTGGTCTCCTTGGTGTCCCCACATGTAGATGAGGTGCGCATCGACAACATCGGCAACGTGATCGCCCTCAAAAAGGGAACACGTAATCCCGATGGGAAGCGCGTCATGCTCGCTGCGCACTTGGATGAAATCGGATTTATCGTTTCCCATATCGACGAACAAGGCTTCTTACGATTCAATACTCTCGGAGGATTTGACCCAAAAACACTCACCGCACAGCGAGTGATTGTACACGGCAAAAAAGACCTGATTGGGGTGATGGGCAGCAAGCCCATTCACGTGATGACCCCCGAGGAGAAAACCAAACTTCCGAAGACTACCGACTTTTTCATCGACTTAGGCATGCCCAAGGAAGAGGTGGACAAATACATTACTATCGGCGATCCCGTGACCCGTGATCGGGAACTGATCGAGATGGGCGACTGTGTGAATTGTAAGTCTATTGACAATCGAGTAGCAGTCTTTATTGTCATTGAGGCGATGAAGCAACTCAAAAATCCAGCCTACGATGTGTATGCCACCTTTACCGTACAGGAAGAAGTGGGCATCCGCGGAGCGAATGTAGCGGCACACCAGATCAATCCAGACTTTGGCATTGCACTGGATACCACCATTGCCTTTGATGTGCCTGGTGCAGCGGCACACGAGAAGGTGACCGAACTCGGAAAGGGTACTGCCATCAAGATCATGGATGCGATGACCATCTGCGACTACCGCATGGTGGCCTTTATGAAGCAGGTAGCAGGGAAAGAAGCAATCTCTTGGCAGCCGGAACTCTTGACTGCAGGAGGTACGGATACCGCTGGCGTGCAGCGCATGGGCAAGCAAGGAGCGATTGCAGGTGCAATTTCCATCCCGACGCGCCACTTGCACCAAGTGATTGAAATGGCACACAAGAAGGACATTGCAGATTCCATTGCCTTGTTGGTGGCCTGCCTCGAACAATTGGATTCTTACGACTGGAGTCATTAAATCCCTAGTTGGATCAACTAGCAGCAGCCCATGCCTATCCTCGCATTTATCCTTTATTTCTTGACGCTTGGCCTTTCTGTTTTTGAGAGCGCTATTCAGAGCAGTACCCAAGTTCATCCGGATGCATCCGACTGGCAAGTGCTTTTTAACGGCAAGGACCTAAAAGGCTGGGTTCCCAAGATCCACCACCACGAGGTAGGGGACAACTATGCGGAAACCTTCCGGGTACAGGATGGGGCCATAGCGGTCAATTACGATGGGTATGGAGACTTTGACGATCGCTTTGGACACCTCTTTTACGAAAAGCCCTTCTCGAACTTTCATTTGGTTTGGGAATACCGATTTACGGAGCAGTTTGTGCCCACTGCACCCAGTTACACCTACCGCAATTCAGGAGTGATGTTTCACTCGCAGGCTCCAGAAAGCATCTTGAAAGAACAGGATTGGCCGATTTCGGTGGAATACCAGATGCTTGCTAGAGAAAAGGAGGGCGAACCCCGACCTACAGGAAATATGTGTTCTCCAGGTACAGATATTGTCTATCAAGGCAAAATTGATCCTCGGCATTGCATCGACTCTTCCTCTCCCACCTTTGCTTGGGACGAGTGGGTGAAAGCGGAATTGATTGTTTTTGGAGACTCCATCGTGCACCATCTGGTGAATGGAGATACGGTATTGACCTATTCCTTTCCTCAAATCGGGGGAGGAGTAGCCAACCGCTACAATCCATCCCTTAAAGTCGATGGAACGCCCCTTCGTTCAGGTTACATCGGACTGCAAAGTGAAGGACAGGGAGTGCTTTTTCGCAACCTAAAAATTCGGGAATTGAAGTAAACCTCCCGACCCCTGAACTTTCAAGAATCGGGAGGATTGACTTATCCCAATTGGGCTAAACTTGCTTCTAGGGCCTTGATTTTTGCTTCCGCATCGGCCTGCTTCTTCCGCTCCATTTCCAATACTTGCGCAGGAGCGCCAGCCACGAAGCGTTCGTTGCTTAATTTTTTCTCCACCCCAGCCAAGAAGCCTTTGGTATAGTCCAGTTCCTTTTGGATGGCGGCTTTTTCCGCTTCCACATCGATGGAATCTCCCAGAGGAATGAAGCATTCGTCTGCTTTCACCACAAAACTCATGGCCTGCTCCACTTTATCGCCAAACTGGAGAGAGGATAGATTGGCCAGCTTGATCAACACGGATTCAAATCGGCTGTACAAACCTGGATTCTGGGTTCGGATGGTCAAGTCAAGCGCTTCTTTTGGAGACATTCCTTTGGATGCACGGAGGTTTCTGATCTGAGATACTACCTCAAACACTTGTGCGGCATCTTCTGTAATCTTAGCATCGTAAGCCTTAGTTTCTGGCCAAGTCGCCAGGATCAAGGAATTCTCAACGGAACGTTCGCTGATCTGGTGCCACAATTCCTCCGTAATGAAGGGCATGAAAGGATGAAGGATCTTCAGGATATTTTCAAAGATCTCCAAGGTCTTGTCGTAGGTGGCCTGATCGATGGGCTGCTGGTAGGCAGGTTTGATCATTTCCAAGTACCAGGAACAGAAGTCGTCCCAGACCAACTTGTAGGTAGCCATCAAGGCGTCTGAAATTCGGAATTTCTCGAAGTGCTCGTTGATCTCACTCAAACTTTGGTAGAATCGCTGTTCAAACCATTCAATGCTTGCTGCATTGGCAGCGCCATCGAGGCTTGGATCTATTTCCCATCCTTTGACGAGACGGAAGGCATTCCAGATTTTGTTGGCAAAGTTTCTTCCTTGCTCCACGAGTTTGTCGTCGTAGGGGAGGTCATTTCCCGCAGGGGAAGAGAAAAGCATGCCCGTACGCACGCCATCGGCGCCATACTGAGCAATGAGTTCGAGGGGATCTGGGGAGTTGCCCAAGGACTTGGACATCTTTCGACCGAGTTTATCCCGTACGATACCCGTGAGATACACGTTTTTGAAAGGCTTCTCGCCCATGTATTCGTAGCCAGCAATGACCATACGTGCCACCCAGAAGAATAAAATCTCCGGAGCAGTGACCAGGTCATTGGTTGGGTAGTAGTAGCTGAGTTCTTGGTTAGGCTTGCCTGTAGTGAATACGTTCGTATCAAATACGGAAATAGGCCAGAGCCAGGAGCTAAACCAGGTATCGAGCACGTCCTCATCCTGACGAAGGTCAGCAAGGGTATACTGGGTACCGTACCGGGCATTTGCTTGCGCCAATGCCTCTTCTGCATTTTTGGCCACTACATATTCTCCGTTGGGGAGGTAGTAGGCGGGAATTTGATGTCCCCACCAAAGCTGACGCGAAATGCACCAGTCGCGAACATTCTCCATCCACACGCGGTACATGTTTTTGAACTTGGGCGGGTGCAACTGGATGATGTCCTCCATCACTGCTTTGAAAGCAGGCTGGGTGATTTCATCCATTTTTAAGAACCATTGCATGGATAGCTTCGGTTCGATGACTGCATCGCTCCGCTCGGAGTGCCCTACATTGGAGGTGTATTCTTCCACTTTCTGAAGTTGTCCTGCTTCTTCAAGTAGCTTTCCAATTTTCTTACGCGCAATAAATCGATCTTCTCCTACGAGCAACTGTGCTTTTTCATTGAGGGTACCGTTGTCGTTGAGGATGTCAATGACTTCAAGCTTGTGCTTGACACCGAGTTCGTAATCGTTGAGGTCGTGTGCAGGAGTCACTTTGAGGCAACCTGTGCCAAACTCCATGTCCACGTAGCTGTCTTCGATGATTGGGATGCTTCGGTTGATCAATGGAATGATCGCACGCTTTCCTTTCAGGTGGGTAAATCTTGGATCTTCAGGATTGATGCAAATCGCCACATCCGCCATGATGGTTTCTGGGCGTGTGGTAGCGATGGTTAGGAATTGATCTGTAGTTCCTTCGATGGCGTAGTTGATGTAGTACAACTTCGAGGCCACCTCTTTCATGATCACTTCATCATCCGAAAGGGCTGTTTGACCCTTTGGATCCCAATTGACCATGCGGATGCCGCGGTAGATTTTTCCTTTTTGATGAAGGTCCACAAATACGGAAAGTACAGCATCGCTGAGTCCTGGATCCATGGTGAAGGCGGTCCGATCCCAATCGCAAGAAGCTCCTAATTTCTTCAATTGCTCCAGGATGATGCCTCCATATTTTTCTTTCCACTCCCAAGCATGGGTGAGGAATTGCTCTCGGGTAAGGTCTTTTTTATCGATGCCTTTCTCTTTCAGGAGTTGAACTACCTTGGTTTCGGTGGCGATAGAGGCATGATCTGTGCCGGGTACCCAGCAGGCATTTTTGCCTTGCATTCGGGCACGGCGAATGAGTACGTCTTGGATGGTATTGTTGAGCATGTGCCCCATGTGGAGCACGCCGGTGACGTTGGGCGGGGGGATAACGATGGTGTAGGGTTCCTTATTGGGATCTACGCTGGAGGAAAACAACTTGTGTTCCATCCAATATGCGTACCACTTGGCCTCGGCGGATGCCGGTTCGTATTTGCTGGCAATAGACATAGGTACTGAGTTCTTAAGTTGCAAAAATAGCAGAAAAAGTTTGGGGGCGGGAGCCAGAAAGGAAAGAAAAAGGAGGATTGGGTAGTGACCGTGGTTTGAATACCCAAAACTAAAGGATCCTGGAACCCTAGTACACAAAAAAAGCCGGGGATTCCCCGGCTTTAAATTGACTAGTTTTTTATTCAGTTTTTTTATAATTCTTAAAGGAATTAAGGGTTGAAGTTCCACTAAAAATCAGCTGTCGACAGTGGACCGTTGACCGTTGGCAATTTTATTTTTTAATAATTGGCAGCACGATTCGGCTTTGGAATTTGCCTCCATGGTGGATGGAGTTATTGGCTACAATACCCTTAGTTTCGTCGTAATTGTTACCTCCTGTATTCATGTTGCGGTCAAAGCGCGGGAAGTTGGAACTACTTACTTCGATGCGGATGCGGTGTCCTTTTTCAAAATAGTTGGAGGTACTCATGGGGGTCAATTTGATTTCGTAGACCTGTCCTTTTTCCATCCATACTTCCTTTTCGTATCCGTCTCGGTAGCGCACCCGTTGGATGGTTTCGTCTAGGTTGTAGGCGGTACCGTCTGGGTATACGTCGATCAGTTTGATGGTCACATCCGTATCCTTCACGTCTGAAGAGAGGTAGAGGTAGCTTTCAATAAAACCAGAAACTTCCACACCGGCTTCCAAAGGATCTGTGGTGTACACCAAGATGTCTTCACGAAGTTCCATTTCTTGCTGGTCCATGGCCCCTCCCTGTACAGCATTTCCGGTACAGCAGACATTTCCTCCATTGGATGTCACAGGATTCATGGGGTCATAGCGGTAGTTGTCTTGAGTACTCGCTTTTGGAAGCTTCGCCAACAACTTGCCATCCCCATTTCGGGTATTTGCAGCGCCTTTGGAATCCAAGAAGAATGGGGTCATCACCGCTTCTTTGGGTGGCCAAACGTCCGAAGACTGCCATACATTTTTGCCCATGGTGTAATAGGTGACTTTGGGAAGCTTGGCGATGGTGTCGTTATCTTTTCCTTTTAGCCATTGGTCAAACCAAGCCGTGATCACTTCGTCGTAGTTCCAGCGCGCATCACCCACACTTCGCTGTCCGATCATTGTGTTTTCGGTAGCGCGGGTAAAAGAGCAATGCAAGACTGGAGCGATGACCAAATACTGGTTGTCCCGTGCCATCTGGCTGATGGCATTGGTACGGGCATGATTGTATAGCGCAATGTTAGGTGAGGAGGAAACATCGTACCAAGACACAAACCACATGCTCGGTGTATCAAAAGGCATGGAATCATGGTAAAGTCCACCTTGGTACCAGCGCGGATCATTTGGCTTGCGGGTAATCATCTCTTCATAGATTCCTTTCGGACCATTTACATTTTTGATGATATCCTGTACGGGTAGGTGGGCCAAGGCCTGCTTCCAGTCTACCTTGGGGTATTCGGGAGCCATGTCGTAGAATCGCTCCAAGCGCAGCAAATCTTCTTGGCCAATGCCCGCTTGCAGTCTCGGAGCTAGAGGATCGTGTTGGGTGCCATAGAGCCAAGAAGTAAAGAGCATTTGTCCAGCACCTCCTCGGTACCAATTCCCTTGCTCCATAAACTTCCCGATTCGTCCTACTCCCGCACCATAGGCTTGGGGTACCAAGGCAGCAAGGGCAGGGTGCTGTAGGGAGGCGGCGGCCATTTGCCATTCGGCTGTGGAGGAGCAGCCGAGCAAACCAATTTTGCCATTGCTCCATGCCTGCTTGCTCATCCAATCAAAGGCATCGTAACTATCCGTGAGGGGCAAGCCTAGGATATCCCAGTTGCCCTCAGAGAAAAATCGTCCTCGCTCGTTTTGAACGACAAAGGCATACCCTTTCTTGACCCATTCCAAGGCTGTCTGCATGGTGCGGGAATTGAGTTCCCCATTGCCGTAAGTATTGAAGTTGTAAGGGGTCCGAGAAAAGACGATCGGTACGGGTTGATCCCCCTTTGGACGGTAGATGTCTGTGGCGAGTCGGGTTCCATCCCGCATGGGCATCATCACTTTTTGATCGATGATGGCAACTTCGTCCAGCTGAACGAGTACGGGTTTTTCCTGTGCAAATCCAGGCAGGATTGTTCCTGTGAAAAGCAGGAAGAAGAGTAGGAAAAGAATTTTTTTCATGGTCTTTTGGGTAAATGGAAGGTGTTTGGTGTGCTGATCTAAAGGCAAATGCTCACCTAAACAGCAGGTTACTAGAAAATCCATTTCTAAGTTAATGGAAAGCCAGTCTAATTTTAAGATGATGGTAGAAAAATCAGCCAACAATCTTTTTTTTTCGTGTTAATTATGGCTTAGCTAATCCAAGAATTTTTTGAATTCAAGGGGTATAGCTACCTTGCAGCACGAAAAATTTTTACTCATGCCCACTTCTTCAATTCCATCAATGACCACCTGGGTGGAACTACCTAAGCACACGGACTTTACGATTTACAGCCTTCCTTTTGGGGTGTTCAAAAGCAAAAAATTGAGCCCTCGAATCGGTATGGCGATAGGAGATCAGGTCATTGATTTGAGTGTATTGGATCAGGAAGGCTTCTTTGCCAACCTCTTTCTTCCGGAAGGGATTTTTTTGAAAGACAGCCTCAACGAACTGATCAGTTTGGGTAAGCAGAAAACCAGAAAAATCCGGGAGCGGGTACAACAACTTCTTTTGCAAGAAAATGAGGAGCTTCGGACACATTCCATTCGAGGCAAGGTGCTCATCAAGAGCCAAGAAGTGGAGATGCTCCTGCCCGTAAAGATTGGGGATTACACAGACTTCTACAGTAGCATGGAGCATGCCACCAATGTGGGTAAAATGTTTCGTGATCCAGAAAATGCACTGCTTCCCAACTGGAAGCATTTGCCGGTAGGCTACCATGGACGCGCTTCTTCCATTGTGGTGTCTGGTACCCCCATCCGCAGACCCAAGGGTCAGTTTAAGGATGCTTCGATGGACAAACCGGCTTTTGGACCCAGTCGGAGCATGGACTTTGAGTTGGAGCTGGCCTTCATTACGGGAAAGTCTACCCAGTTAGGAGACTCGGTGTCCACCAAGGAAGCGGAGGACTACATTTTTGGGATGGTCTTGTTTAATGACTGGTCTGCACGAGACATACAGGCCTGGGAATACGTGCCTTTGGGGCCATTTTTAGGTAAAAATTTCGGATCCTCCATTTCTCCTTGGGTGTTGCCTTTGGAGGCCTTGGAACCTTTTCGGGTACCAGGACCGGTGCAAGATCCGGAAGTATTGCCCTACCTGAACTGCAGCAAGGATCACAATTTTGACATTCAATTGGAGGTAGGACTTCAGCCGGAGGGCCAAAAGGAAACAAAGATCTGTACCTCCAATTTCAAGTACATGTATTGGAATATGGCTCAGCAGCTGGCGCATCATACGGTGAATGGATGCAATATTCAAGTAGGAGATGTGATGGCGTCCGGGACGATCTCAGGACCGACTCCGGATTCCTTTGGATCCATGCTTGAATTAAGTTGGCGTGGAACCAAGCCTTTGGTACTCGAATCTGGACAAGAGCGCAGCTTCTTGCAGGATGGCGATACCGTGGTGATGCGGGGCTTCTGCGAAAAAGATGGGATTCGAGTAGGCTTCGGCGAAGTTCGCGGCAAGCTCTTGCCTGCTACCTAAACACAAAAAAAGGTCTCTGGAAAAGAGACCTTTTTTTGTGGGGGAGTTTATTTTTTGGAAGGGATCAGTGTTGCAAGTTTCTCGGGCTCGTCGGTAGTGATAAAATCCACTCCTTGATCTAGGAGCCAACTCATGTCTTCTTCTTTGTTGATGGTCCAAGAGTTGGTGGTCAGGCCCAAGGCCTTTGCTTCAGCGATCCACTGTGGCATGCGGCGTAGGAGGGAGATATGGTAGTCAAACCCAAAAAATCCAGCGGCTTTCAGTTCCTGGGGAGATTTGTCTCCATTCAAGTAAGCCACATTTGCCTTGGGGTCGGTGGCGATGGCTTTGACTCCTCCTTCGTAACTGAAGGTGATGTAGTCCACCCAGGCTTGAGCGCCGAGTTCCTGTACTGTTTTTACGGACAATTCTCCCACCCGCTCACTTCGAGCTACGCTGATCAAGGAAGGTTTAAATTCCAGGATCAGCTTGGTGCTTTTTTGGGTCATTCCTTCTGTTAAGTAAGCCTTGAGCGTAGGTATTTTTTCACCGTTGGAGAGGGTCTTGGATAGTAGTTGCTCGTAGGTAGAGGTTTCGATATCCATGCCTTGAAGTTCGTGGTCGTGATTGACTACCAACACCTCGTCTGCGGTCATCCACACATCAAATTCGCTGCCTTCGCAACCGAGGCGAATGGCTTCACGCAGGGAGGCAATGGAGTTTTGTGGCAAATTTTGTGCTTTCCAAGCCCCGCGGTGGGCGATGATTTTGTTTTGAATAAAGGTAGACTGAGCCAAGATTGGGTGTGAGAAAAAGGTCATCAAAAGAAGGGAGAAGATGATTTTTTGCATGGGAGGGAGGAACTAGATTTTCAATTTAAATGTAACAAAAATCTCAGGAGGGCGAGGGAATTGCTGGTAAACTTCACCAAAACTTAATCTAGTGGATTTTCATGATTTTGGTCAAAACAAAAAAAGCGCCCCGAAATTTCGGAGCGCTTTGTGATACTTATCGGGCCAAGAGATTACTTAAATCCTATATCGATCAAACCTTTGTGGCTGATTTTGATGGCTTCCATAGGGTCTAGACCGAAGGTCTGGTCTTGCTCTACTAGGTAGAATTCCATGCCAGACTTTTCTTTCTGAGCAAGGATGGATTTGAAGTCGATGGTGCCAGTTCCAACAGGGGCAAACTTGCCCTCTTTGTCCATGTCCTTTACATGCCAAGCCTTGAATCGGCCTGGATATTTTTCGAAATAGGTCAAAGCATTCGCGTTCGCTTTGGTGACCCAATAGAGGTCCATCTGGAAGTTGACCCACTCAGGGTTGCACTTCTCGAGCAGTACATCTTCAATGATGGTACCGTCAGCGAGCGGCATAAATTCAAAATCATGGTTGTGGTACAATAGCTTCAATCCAGCTTTATGGCATTTTTCACCAATTGCATTCATGATGGTGACCAGTTCGTCTGCTGTACCTTTCATGCCAAGTTTATTCGTAACAGGATCAACTGTAAACATGCCCATAGGAGGGATGGGAACCACAAAGTAGGAGATGCCTGCTGCTTTCACGTCTGCGATCAGTTGGTCTGCATTTTCCAAAGTAACCATGCCCATATGCGCAGAAATGGCGGTTAAGCCGAGTGAGTCTAGTGTGGATTTGAATTCGGCTGGAGTCATGCCGTAAAATTTGCCTTCAGCATAGTCCGCAGACTCTACATAAGCATAGCCCGCATCCGCAACTGCCTTCAGGGTAGTTTTGGGATTGATTGCCATGGAATCACGGAGGGTGTACAGGGCAAGTCCACCAACTCGGTCTGTGGTTTCAACCACGGTTTCTTCGGTAGTTTTGGCTGGACCGCAGGAAACGAATCCTAGAACTAGGACAAGTAAGATGGAGAAAGAAAAGGTTATTTTTTTCATAGGTTGGGCATTAAATACAATCTAATATACTGATTTCGAAGTGAAATGAAACTTCATTTTTTAGAAATGGAAGATTGAGCCTAGGATTGGTTTTATTTAAACCCAAATAGCACTGGAAAAAGAAAAATCACAATGGCTGTCCAAATCAAGTAAATCGGTAAGTAACGCACCAGGGTTAGGCCTACTTCTTCCAGTTTGCTTTTTCCACGTACGGTCTGGATCAACTGCCGAGATACCATCACCAAGTGAACAAGCATGACCAAGTTGACCCCAAGGACGGCAAGTCGATTGGGAGTAATGCCCCATTCGGAAATTCGAAAGGCGATGGCAGAGAGCGCGATCCCATTCACCAGCAGTGTGATGAGTGAAAGGGAAGCCAACACCCAAGTCATCAAGCTCACTTTCTTTTCTCCAACCGATTCGACCACAGAGAAAAAGATAAGCGCCATAACTCCGAGGAGGAGCAGGTTAAATAAGAGTAGGAAATCTCGATCGCTGTAGGGGTTTTTGCCCGCGTAGGCGATGGCGACTAGGTAACAGGTAAGCATGATCAACACCAAGGGGCTGAAAATCTTCGCTACGATTGGTGGGACCTTGTTGACCAATTCCGGGTTGCTTTGGGTAATCAAAGTAGCCAAAAGGGGAGCCGCCGATAAGCCATACACGGCAATGAATTGGAAGTAAACTTCCGTAATATCTAGACCAATTAGGCTAAAAAGGCCGATGGTAATGCCTGTCAGGAGCCCACCGGCTAGAAGTAAAATCCCCCCCACAATGATGGTTTCCCCGTTGTATTGGAGGTAGGTCAAGCGTTTACTTAAGTTTTTGGTATCGGATCCGGAGAAGACCATCCCTAGCATGCCCCAGAGAAACAAGGGAAGGTGGATGCAGGCCAAGACCACCGTATCACTTCCCTCTTGGCTAGGAAGCAGGTTGATGTAAAGTGCAGACAGCAGAAGACTCCCCAGAGGAAATAGAAAGGCGGTGAGGGGAAGTTTACTTTTTCGAATAAAGTAGGCGCAGAGGAAGGGGAATACCACAAATCCTATATTTCGGGCATAGAATTCATCTTCTTGGAGGGTGAAAAACTCAGGCAGTTTGGCTAGGGTTCCTGCAATCCCGCCGGCAATCAGGATAAAAAGCCAATCAGTTTGTGATCCCCACTGCACTCCTTCTGACTCGTAATTTAGTCGTTCGTGCCAGGCGTCCGCTAGCGGATTGCCTTTGATGCTGGGGTAAAGTTCATTGAAACTCTTAGCGAAGGAGCTTTTATTTTTCCGGTAGCGTTTTTCCAGTTCGGCTGGTTGATCAAGTAGGGAGAGAAGGGATTCGTTCATGAGTTGCGGCGTTGGTTTGTGGGAAGTACCAGATCAGGTAGGTTTGTTAGGAAGCCTTGTTTTGGCGAATTAATTGTTCGAGAAGATCCAAATGGGCCTGGAATGCTTTTTTTCCTTTTTCGGTGACCACATAGGTGGTCAGGGGTTTTCGGCCAGCAAATGACTTTTCGACCCGAAGAAATTCAGCTTGCTCCAAGTGCTTGAGATGGGAAGCGAGGTTACCATCCGTCACTTGCAGTAATGCCTTAAAGGAGTTGAAGTCGTAACGGGCATTGACCATCAGGATGGACATGATGCGTAAGCGCAGTACGTTGTCAAAGGCTTTGTCGTAGCCATCTTGGATTTCAACGCTCATGACGATAGTACATCAATGCTCCATAAATCAGATGGAATACCCCAAAGCCCAGTGCCCAGCAGAGTAATCCAAAATCTGGAAAGAAGGCGGCAATTAAGCCTAAGGCGAGTTGGGTAAATCCTAGGTTTTTGATCTCTCCCAATGTGAACTGAGCGGATTGCACCAAGCCTATGCCGTAGAATAGGAGCATGGCTGCAGGAATTAGTTCAAAAGCACTTTCGTGCAGCAAGGCAAAGCAAAAGAAGCCACCGAGTGCAACTGGAAGAAAAAGCGCCATTAGGAAGCGTTTGCTTGCTGGAGACCAAAAGGGTTGGGTAGCGGCTGTGCCTTTCTTTGTACTTAATAAATAGGCGGTGCTTACTGCTGCGATTAAGGTGACTAAGCCCAACAAGAGCAGTCGATTTAAAAGCTCTCGAAAGGAATGGAGTTCTGTATTGCT
>CAJBER010000017.1 GCA_903952135.1 uncultured Algoriphagus sp. | reverse complement strand
GTAAAAACACATTCCCGAGAAAGTTAAATTCCAACAATCTCGTGTTTTTGAGTGATTTGAGTGGGATTTCCAACCTGATGAAGCATAGCATTGGGAACCAGGTCTCTACCCAGATTTCTTCATTTGACACGAGCATCGAAGTGTTTGACGTGAATTCTCGAATGAATAAGATGGCCTATGCGGTCCGGAATGGGAAGGAATCCCAACTTTTTGTGGATTCGTACACAGGCTTAGATCAATTTACTCCAAGTACCCCAAGGATTCAACTGGCACAGGTCAAGGAGCTGAATGAGCGACTGGCTGCGCGAAGAATCTTGGAGTCCAAAACACAGCAAGCGACCCGAGCCAAACAAGAACAACAGGCAGGGCCGGAATTGGTGGTACCGAAAACTCCGCTCGATACACTTTCTCAAAAAACTTCTTCGCTGACCACCGACCGCTTGCGATTTGAATCAAGAAGGGGAGTTAATACAGAAAACTATACTTTCGATTCAATTCCTTCACAAGTCTCCACAAATACAACAGCAGAGCCTAAGTCAGAATCTGCTAAAAATAATATTCTAGATACCTTCCGAAAGCAAAATTTACAAAAGCTGATTTCTGGCCCCCGACCCATGGAATCCCAATTTTTCACCAATCATATCAATTCCCGTTTTGTAGTAGATCCGCTACGTGGATTTGGAATTAATCTTCAGGGCAAGATGACCGATGTATTAGACAACCATCAATTCATGGGCGGCATCATGTATTCCTTGGATTTTGATTCGGGTGGAGACATCTGGTTTGAATACGAATACCTCAAATCAAGACTTGATTTCAGAGGTCGTTACGACCGGAAAACACTTAAAGTCACCGATGGTGATATAAGTTTTCAAAAGTACGTACTGACCAAAGTGGAGACGGGCGTTGCCTATCCGCTATCCATTCATTCCCGTTTATATGCTGCTCCTTTTGTAGCTAAAACACAGTATTTTAACTTGAATGAGGATTCTTTGATGTACAGCAAGATTCCTGAGCTCAATCAACTGAATGTTACCTATGTTGGCGGAAAAGTAGAATACGTGTACGATCGTACCGAGCCGATGGGCTTGTATGCGTTTACAGGTACCAAAGGCAAGGTAGGTTTTCAGCACTACCAAGGATTGAACTTAGGGGATCGATCCTTTAGTAATTTTTACCTAGATCTTCGCAATTACCAGAAGATCCATAAGAATATTGTCCTTGCTTCCAAATTGTATTTTGGATCCTTTATGGGGGCCAATCCTCAGAGTTACCTTGTTGGAGGGATGGACAATTGGCTATTCAATAGTTTTTACACCCCGCCAGCAAATCGTCCTGAGCCATCTCCTGTTCGAAACCCGGAAGGGCTAGAAAATTCCAATTTGCTATTCGCAGATTTTGTAGATCTCCGGGGCTACGATTACGATGAGATCAGGGGGCGAAATGCACTGACCTTCTCTACCGAATTGAGAATGCCTTTGTTTTCGTATTTGACTCGTGGAAATATTACTTCCAATTTTGTAAAAAACTTTCAGCTGGTCGGTTTCTATGACGTAGGTTCTGCCTGGAATGAGGCTGCTCCCTGGGAAAAGGTCAACGATCAGAATACAGAAGTAATCAACACCTCTGGTTCACCCTTTGTGATTGTGCTGAATAATTTCAACAATCCTTGGCTCCAAAGCTATGGAGCAGGTCTTCGCACGGTGTTGATGAATTACTATATCAAATTCGACGTGGCTCGCCCTGTACGGAATTATAAAAATGAAGATTTGAAATTTTACTTTACTTTGGGGTATAATTTCTAAAGTAATACCGTATGATCAAATCCATGACTGGCTATGGGGTAGCAGGATTTGAGAATGAGCAGCTCGTCATCCAAGTGGAAGTTCGCACGCTCAACTCAAAAATGTTAGACCTGTCTATCAGAAGTCCCAGACAATTTGCAGATAAAGAGGCTGAAATTAGAAATCGAGCACAAGCGATTCTTGACCGAGGAAAAGTCAGCATTTCCATAGATTTTTTAGCGAAAGGAAACCAGAGCCTCCCTGTTCAACTGAATGAGGATTTGTTTAAGGCCTACTACAGTACCTTTGAGCGCTTAGCAGCATCCGTTGGAGAAACTTCTACTGACTTATTTAAACTAGCGCTACAGGCCCCTCAGGTCATGGTTACCACAACAATGGATCGAGAGGAAACCGAAGATTGGGCACAAGTAAGATTGGTATTGGAAGAAGCCTTGGTTCGCTGTGAGGCATTTCGTGTGGACGAAGGTGCTTCTCTCTTTGTCAAATTGAAAGAAAACATCGACCTAATCCGACAGGGTTGGGCAATCATTAAAGCAGAGGAGCCCAACCGCAAGGAGAAAATTCAATCCAGGATTCGAGGGCATTTCGCTCAGTGGATGGACGAACATGCCTTTGATGCAAATCGATTTGAGCAGGAACTGATTTACTACTTTGAAAAAATTGACATCAACGAAGAGCTGGTCCGCTTAGAGACTCACCTAGATTACTTCATGAAGTGCATGGAGTCGGAAGTGAATCAAGGCAAAAAGCTTGGCTTTATCAGCCAGGAGATTGGTCGAGAAATCAATACCATCGGTTCAAAAGCCAACGATGCAGGCATTCAAAAGATAGTTATCCAAATGAAGGATGAGCTAGAAAAAATCAAAGAACAATCGTTAAACGTGTTGTAGTTAATCGTCCACAGGCGACTGTCCACTGTTCACAGCCCACTTACTTGAACGGCAAGCCTTTATTCATCCCTTGATGGGAGTAAGGAGGATGAGAATAAAAAAACGGTCTGAATAAAATTCAGACCGTTTTTTTATTCGTGATGGAGGTGATTTTTCAGTCAATGCGTAGAGCCTTCGGAAAATTCCCCAGCCCATGGGACAAAAAAAAGACCCGAATTGCTCGGGTCTTTTTTATTATCCAAGTTTGAATCGGATAGGTAGTCTCATTCGCGTACGAACAGCCTTTCCTCTTTGTTTTCCAGGCTCCCACTTCGGTGCACCTTTCACAATTTTAACAGCTTCTTCGTCGCAACCTCCTCCGATACCTCTCAAAACTTCTACGTCTTGAATAGAACCGTCAGTGTTGATAACGAAAACTACGATTACCGTTCCTTCTACACCCATTCTTCTTGCTTGAGTTGGGTATTTCAGGTTGTCGGAAAGATATTTATTCCAGCCAGACATACCTCCAGGAGGGTTAGGCTGAGTTTCTACTACGTCAAAG
>CAJBER010000016.1 GCA_903952135.1 uncultured Algoriphagus sp. | reverse complement strand
TGAAGAAACTGTAAGTTCCTGCAGCCAGTTTTTGTCCTTCGATGGTGATGTCTTTTGTAGTAGTGAAGGTAGTGGCATCATTTGCGCCAGCTCTCCAGATCTTTCCAAAAGGAACTAAATCACCCCAAATGGTGCGGCCCTTTACGGCTGGGGAAGAGTAGTTGATGGTGATTTTAGCTCCTGCCACTTCACCTTCGGCAATTTTCGCAGGACTTGGTTTGTCTTGAGCTGTTGCTGCCAAGGCAAAGAAAATGGATAGCGAAAAGGCGAGAATTAGTTTTTGTAATTTCATGAGTTTGTGATTTAAGTAAAATAATAAATTGGCTCTTGTTGAAATTTAGCTAGCAAGGTAACCTTCAAATGCTTCGAATAGTTTGCTTTTTTGAGGGGTATTTTTGGTAAAAACCCTTAAATACTTACCCAAGCTTGCTTCTTGTTACTCTCCACAATGCGCTCACCAATCAACAATTCACGCCAGCCATCTGCGAAGGTAGGGTAGGTAGGATGCTCGGGTTGCTTACCCGCTGCGATCGCTGCATACACCTCTTTGAAGAGCTGCTTGGAAGTATCTGGGAAGCCCTCGTTGTGTCCGCCTGGGAAACTTACCAATGAACTTACCTCCCGATGCACCAGGGAAGGGTCTTTCATCAGTTGCTCGTTGGCCTTTTCACGCTTACCAATCCACAATTCATTTGGACGTTCTGAATTGAATTCAAAAGCGGATACTGAGCCTGCGATCTCTATATTAAGTCTGTTCTTACGTCCCGCATTAACTTGGGATACGGTGATGGATCCTTTGGAACCGTTGTCAAAACGAAGGAGTACCGTAGCATGATCTTCCGTGTTGATCGGCACCTCTTGGTAATCGGCTGGAGTCAGCATCTTTCCCGAGTAGGTTTCAATAGCCTTAAGCGGCTTCAATCTGGTCTTATGGACGGTAGAGAAATCAGCCATCACAGCGGTGATCTTCAATCCGGTCACGTATTCGGTAATGTCCAATAGGTGGGAACCGATATCCGCAATGGCTCTAGAATCTCCAGATTTGTCTGGTTCCAATCTCCAGTTGTAGTCCGTCTGTAGGAAAAGCCAATCTTGTAGGTAAGAACCCATGATCGAATACACTTCTCCCAATTCTTCTTTTTCACGCATCACTTTCATTTGCCTTACCATAGGGTAGTAGCGTAAATTGAAGTGTACTGCATTCACCAGGCCTGTGGTTTTGGCAATTTTAACCAAATCTTCAGCTTCTTCCAGGCTGATGGCCAATGGTTTTTCGCAAATCACATGCTTCTCTGCTTCCAATACTGCCTTGGCTTGGCTGTAGTGAAGAAAATTGGGGGTACAGATATGGACTACATCGATATCATCTTGCTTGAGCATATCGGCAAAAACATAAGCTCTTGGAATGCCCAATTGCTTCGCTTTTTCGTCTGCAAGTGCTTGGTTTACTTCTACCAAGGCAACAACTTCTACATTAGGAATTCTTCTCAGTGCTTCTAGGTGCGCAGGACCAATAAATCCAGTTCCGACTATGGCTGCTTTGATGGTTTGAGACATTTTTTTCAGGTTTGGGTAAAAAAGATAAATCGAAGATAAAAAAAATCTCTCCGCAACAAAATGTCAATTTTTAGGATTTGTATTTAGAACAAGTTTGGATTCTTAGGTTCAGGGAGCAGTTTTCAAATTCAAAACCTTTTGCAATTCAACCTTTCTTTTATCCTTTCACAAAATTGGTTGGTTTTTACAACACTTTTTTAGTAGCTTAAAAGCCTAAAAACAAACTAGATATGGCAAATTTTACACTAAAAGTAAATGGAACCACGCACCAGGTAGAGGTGGAAGATGACACCCCATTACTTTGGGTTCTTCGGGATCATTTGAATCTTGTGGGAACTAAGTTTTCCTGTGGCATCGCTCAATGTGGCGCTTGTACCGTTCATTTGAATGGAAACGCCATTTTCTCCTGCGTTACGCCGGTTTCTAGCATTGGAAATTCAGAAGTGACGACCATCGAAGGGCTTTCTCAGGATGGGGATCACCCGGTACAGAAGGCTTGGGATGAGGTTGATGTGGCTCAATGTGGGTATTGCCAGGCAGGTCAAATCATGAACGCAGCAGCTTTTTTAGAGCAAAATCCTTCTCCAACTTTGGAAGAAATTGACAATGCAATGAACCGAAACATCTGTCGCTGTGGTACCTATCATAAAATTAGAGAGGCTGTAGCACTAGCCGCTAAATCCAAATAACTATGAAAACACAGACAGGAACAAGCAGAAGAGACTTTCTGAAAATCGCTGGAACTACTGCTGGCGGATTAGTGATCGGATTTAACTGGTTTAGTTGTGACTCTCCAAAAATGGAGGTCCTTAGCATCGAGCAAGTTTTAGCGCAAGCCAAATCCTTCAATAGTTTTCTATCCATCTCTCCAACTGGAGATGTGGTTATCTTTTCGCCTAACCCCGAATTAGGGCAAAATATTAAAACCTCTTTCCCCATGGTGGTTGCCGAAGAATTGGAGGCAGATTGGGAAAAGGTACGGGTAGTCCAAGCCAATTTGGATCCTGAAAAATACGAACGACAGCTGACTGGTGGCTCTGGTGCCATGCCGCATAGCTGGGAAAGACTACGAAAAGCAGGAGCAACTGCCAAGTTCCTTTTGGTGGCAGCCGCCGCACAAACTTGGAAAGTTCCTGCTGCAGAAATCACCGTTTCTAAGGGAATGATTAGCCACGAGGGATCAGGCAAAAAAGGCCATTTTGGTGAATTTGTTGCAGTGGCTTCCACGCTTACTGCACCTGAGGAGGTGACGCTTAAAGACAAGAAAGACTTTACCATCATCGGTACGCCAGTCAAAAATGTGGATGCCAAGGACATGTATACAGGAAAGCCCATGTATGGTCTGGATTTCCAGCGGGAAGGAATGCAATACGCCATGATCCAACGTGCTCCATTTGGAATGAAATTAGGTTCGGTAGATGACAGCGCAGCACGGGCTGTAGCTGGAGTTACTAACGTGGTTACTTTTGGATCCAGCGTAGCGGTGGTAGGAACCTCCACCTGGCCTCTATTGAAAGCCAAAAAATTATTAAAGGTCAACTACGAACCCGATGGGGTAGTGGAGAGTTCCACAGACCACGATCGCTTGTTTACCGAGCTTATGGCCAAAGGCAAGGCAGAGGTAAAGCGTAAGGATGGAGATGTTGCGTCTGTATTCAAGTCTGCTGCAAAAATTGTAACTGCTGAATACCAGTGCCCTTTTCTAGCACATTCTCCGATGGAGCCGGAAAACTTCTTCGCGCACGTGCAAGGGGATAAAGTGGAACTTGTAGGACCTACACAAACACCAGATCGCGCACGTCAAGAAACGGCTGCATTGCTCGGAATTCCACCAGAAAATGTGTCAGTCGCCATCACGCGTTTGGGCGGAGGATTTGGAAGAAGACTTCGTGCAGATTATGTGGTTGAAGCGGTAGAAGTGTCTCGTGCCATCAAAGCTCCTGTAAAAGTAACCTGGAGCCGGGAAGACGAATTGACGGGCGGTGCCTATCGACCTGCTGTTCGCTACCGATTTGAAGCCGCCTTAGATGCTACTGGATCCCTGATTGGTTATAAACTACGAGGAGTCGGAATGAATGCGGGCAATACTACCCGAGAAACTAATTTTCCGACGGGTGCTGTAGATAACGTATTAATTGAAACCATCGAACATGCTTCAAGTATC
This sequence comes from uncultured Algoriphagus sp., assembly GCA_903952135.1. Taxonomy (GTDB): domain Bacteria; phylum Bacteroidota; class Bacteroidia; order Cytophagales; family Cyclobacteriaceae; genus Algoriphagus. The sequence goes on along the minus strand of CAJBER010000016.1, from coordinate 7,968 downwards.
ACTACGAATGCCTGGAGAGCACCTATTACTAATTTCTTGGCTTATGCTGAGCAAAGCTTCCTAGATGAAGTTGCTTTAGCAGCGGGTAAGGATCCTGTTGATTTGCGATTGGAACTATTGAATCGTGCCAAAACCAAACCAGTAGGGGAATTGGGCTACGATGTAGATCGCATGCTAGGAGTCGTGAAAATGGCGAAGGATAAGTCCAATTGGGGCAAAAATCCTTCAGTAAAACAAGGATTCAGCGTCTACTTCTCTCATAAATCCTATGTGGCTCAAGTGGCTGACATCGAGATGGCTGGGGGTGTTCCTACACTGAAGAAAATCACTGCAGTGACGGATTGCGGTTTGGTCGTGAATCCTACCGGCGCCAATCACCAAGTTCGTGGTGGAATTGTAGACGGTATGGGGCATGCGATGTACACCAACCTGACTTTTGAAGCGGGGGTACCTAAGCAGCGAAACTTTGACAGTTATCGATTGATTCGTTTGAAAGAAGTTCCTGAAATCGATACTCACTTTGTGGATTCTGGATTTGATCCTACTGGATTGGGTGAGCCTGCGTTGCCACCGACTGGAGGAGCGATTGCCAATGCGATCTTTGCGGCCACCGGCAGAAGACTACGGAGTCAGCCTTTCATCGAGCAAAAGGAGTTCTCCGATATTCAATTGCAAATCAAAAGAGGGTAAATCACGACAAAAAAAGCCCCGCAGTGATGCGGGGCTTTTTTAGTTTTTTAATTAAAAGTTTGAAGTTCAATTAAGTGAGCTGTCGTCCGTGGTCTGTTGACCATTCAAGAAATCTTAGCAGCTTCTTCTCGGAGAATGTTTGATTCATCCGATTGGCAAGAAGCGATGAATTCCGAAGCTGCTGGTGTTTTGGCTGTTCCTTTTGCCAAAAGCACGGAAAGAGCCACCAAAACGGCAAGTCGAGTACCTACTTTTTTAGCTGCAGTGCCAAATAAGGGTTCCAACTCCTCATAAGTGATATTTTCTGCTTGCACACGGATATCTTTTAGCGCCTCTTCCAGCTTATCTCCAGAAAGGTTAGTCAGCTTTTTACCGATGTATTGAATCTCGTTCAACCCTGATTTGGCTTCTTGAGGAACTTGTGCTACCGGCTTCGCGGTAGTTTGCTGCTTGTTTGCAGTTGCTGCATTTTGCTTCGCCCAAGTATCCTTTAATCCTACTGTCTTATTGAAGACTAACTGTCCTGCACGTGAATCTGAATCCAAGGTAAAATAGCCGAGACGCTGGAATTGGTAACTCTCGTTTGGACTAGCCTGACCCAAATGAGGTTCTAGATAGGCATTTTTAATCACCTTCAAGGAATTGGGATTGATGAAGTCCATGTAACTTTTGGATTCATGTGTGTCCGGTGACTCATCCAAAAACAAGCGATCGTATTCGCGAACTTCAGCTTGAATGGCATGTGCCACAGATACCCAGTGAATGGTAGACTTTACCTTTCGCTGGCTTGCTTCTGTGCCCGAACCTGATCTGGAATCCGCATCGTAGCTGCAGTGAATTTCAAGAAGATTACCGGCTGCATCTTTCACTACTGACTCAGCTTTGATGATGTAGGCACTTTTCAAGCGAACCTCCTGACCTAGGGCAAGGCGGAAAAAGTTGGAATCTGCTTCTTCTTTAAAATCCTCGCGTTCGATGTATAATTCTCTGGAAAAAGGCACCTCGTGCGTTCCTGCATCTGTTTTTTCTGGATTATTTTCCAAATGCAAGATTTCTGATTGTCCTGCCGGATAGTTTTGAAGGACGATCTTGATGGGGTTCAATACCGCCATTACACGGGTAGCACTTTGGTTTAGGTCCTCACGCACACAAAACTCAAGCAAGGATACGTCCGTTACATTTTCCCTTCGAGAAATACCTGCCACCTCACTAAAGTTGCGGATGGAGCCAGGCGTATAGCCTCGTCTTCTCAAACCAGAAATAGTCGGCATGCGGGGATCATCCCAGCCCGTTACTACCTTCTTTTGCACCAATTCGAGCAACTTACGCTTGCTCATCACCGTGAAACTTAGGTTACGACGTGCAAATTCCCGCTGCTTGGGACGAAGTAGGTTAGGGTCGATGATCTGATCCAAGTACCAATCGTACAATTCTCGGTGCGCTTTAAACTCAAGGGTACAGATGGAATGGGAAACCTGCTCGAGGTAATCCGACTCACCATGTGCCCAATCGTACATTGGATAAATATTCCAGGTATCTCCTGTGCGGTGGTGGTGTGCATGGATGATGCGGTACAAAATTGGATCCCGCATATGCATGTTTGGAGAAGCCATGTCGATCTTTGCACGAAGCAGGTAGGTTCCTGGAGCAAATTCCCCATTTTTCATGCGCTCAAACAAGTCCAAATTCTCTGCAATGGATCTATCCCGAAATGGGCTAGGCGTACCTGGGCTTGTAGGCGTGCCCTTTTGTTCGGCGATTTGCTCAGAGGATTGCTGGTCTACATAGGCTTTGCCTTGGTTGATCAACAAGACCGCCCAATCATGCAACTGCTGAAAATAATCAGAAGAATAGCATTCGTTGGCCCAGTTAAATCCCAACCAGGCGATATCACGCTTGATGGCATCTACATATTCTTGTTCTTCCTTGGCAGGATTCGTATCGTCAAATCGAAGGTTGACAGGAGCACCGTATTTCTCACCCAAACCGAAGTTTAAGCAGATGGATGCCGCATGTCCGATGTGCAGGTAGCCATTGGGTTCCGGTGGAAAGCGGAAACACAATTTCTCCTTTGGAAAACCATTGGCCAGGTCTTCTTCGATGATGTGTTCTATGAAATTCAGGGATTCGGTAGCTTCTTTCATAATCTTCAATTCGCTGTCAAAAATACGTCAAATGCTAGGAATTCCAACCGCAACGTAAAAGACTAGGGCATGCTTAAATTTCATCTGGCTCCCGAGTTGGCCAATAGGCGCCAAGGAGGTTTAGGGTCTTTTTGGCTGCATCGAATTGAAAGCTCAGTTTCATTTCTTCCGCTTGAGTTTCATTCAAATCTTGACAAGTATTGAAATAAACCAACTCAAACCCTAGGCAGAGGGTGCCACTATTCTGGGTATCCAGTTGTGGGGCAGACGTTAATTAGACCTTTTCTACCACCGCTCCTTGCCTTTTGTAGTAGTAGGACAGAAAGATACCCAAGTCTCGCTGCTGGGTTTGGATAAGCCAGGACCAAGCTTCGGATGAAGGGGTATAAAAAGGAAAATCAAATGTCCAGGATTCTTGCATAGGAACCCAAAGGTAGGGAAATCGAGGTTTGAACGCGTCAAAAAACAAGTAAAAGCAGTAGTTTAGGGACATGAATTACCCGATTTATCTGGATCACAATGCCACCACCCCTTGCGCAGAAGAGGTGATTGCTGCCATGCTTCCATTTTTCGGAGCTCATTTTGGCAATGCAGCCAGCAAAAGTCATCCTTATGGTTGGGTGGCGGAGCAGGCCGTGGAAGATGCCAGAGAGGCGGTAGCTCAATTGATTGGAGCGAAGTCCAAGGAACTCATTTTCACCTCGGGCGCCACAGAGTCGCTCAATTTGGCCATCAAGGGGGTTTTTGACTTATTTCCTGATGAAAAACAACATTACATTACCTGTCATACCGAACACAAGGCCGTATTGGACAGCATGGCGGAAATTCAGCGGAGAGGAGCGGAGGTGACTTATTTGCCTGTTAATTCGGATGGAGAGGTGGATTTGAACTTGTTGGAGCAAAGCATTCAGCCGCAGACCAAGATGATTTGTTTGATGTGGGCCAATAATGAAACCGGCGTCATTCACCCCATCCAAGAAATAGCCCAGATTGCCGATAAACATGGGGTTATCTTTTTGACGGATGCCGTGCAGGCAGTGGGTAAAATCCCTGTACATACCCAAGGAATTCACCTGATGGCCCTTTCTGCACACAAATTGTATGGCCCCAAAGGAGTAGGGGCACTGTATGTGCGTCACAACCATTCCTTACCCAAGCCCTTGGCTCAGCTTCATGGGGGAGGGCACGAAAAAGGGTTTCGGAGTGGAACCCTAAATGTGCCTGGGATTGTAGGCTTTGGAAAGGCAGCCCAACTCCGAATTCAAGAGATGACCGAGGAAGCGAATCGGCTCGAGAAACTTCGTGATCAGCTGGAATCAGCCCTTTTGGAGCTTCCAGGAGTCTCTCGAAATGGATCGCCTAGAAATCGGCTTGCTCATGTGTGCAATCTTTCCTTTTCCGGAGTAGAAGGGGAGGATTTGCTCCTGAAAGTAAATCAGCGGATTGCAGTGAGTTCGGGCTCCGCCTGCACCTCCATCTCCCCCAAACCAAGCCATGTGCTTCATGCCATGGGCATCTCATCAGATTTGGGACGTGCTTCGCTACGTTTTAGTTTAGGAAAAGAGACAAGTTCTGATTGCGTTGAAAATGCTGTTTCTTGGGTTAAATCAGTGGTTGAGAATTTGAGAAATTCCTGATAAAAATCACATGATCTTTTTTATACCCAGCGAAAGAATTGTGGGACATTGAATGTAAATTGGATTATGGATCCCAAAAAACCAGATTTAGTCGAAGAACCAGATGCTGCTTACGGCAAGTATTCCTATGCGGATTATTTAACTTGGCAGTTTGAAGAAGTGGTAGAGCTAATTAACGGCAAAATTTTCAAAAAAGCTGCAGCAGCACCCAAACGAATCCATCAGCGAGTTTCTATAAAACTTGGATCCAAACTCTATCAGTTTTTGGAAGGAAAGCGTTGTCAGGTGTATGATGCACCTTTTGATGTTCGATTTCCCAAAGATTCCAAGGAAGATTGTCAAATTTTCAATGTAGTCCAGCCAGACCTTTGTGTGATCTGCAATCCTGAAAAATTGGACGAAAGAGGTTGCCTCGGAGTCCCAGATTTGATTGTGGAAATTCTTTCGCATGGAAATACCAAAACCGAACTTAAGTTTAAATACCAGCTCTATGAATCGCATGAAGTAGCTGAATATTGGGTAATCCATCCAGATTATCAAAATGTCATCCAATATACCCTAGTAAATGACCACTACATCCCTTCCAAATTAATGACCTCGGGAGATGTGCTCCAGTCTAAGGTCCTAGAAGGGTTTAGTTTGGATTTGGAAGATTTTTTTGCGGATATCGAATGAGGAATTGGTTTACATCCTCTTCTGTATCCAAATCCACTGCTCCAAGCGGGAAATCAAGCGCATGGACCTCTGCTTGATGTTTAAAAATAACCTTCTTGGCCCCTTCAGACCCGGTCAATTGGAGTAACTCCTCAAAATAATGCCCCTCGAAAAGTGCCGGCACTCCCAAGGTATTGGAGTAAGAAGCCGCTACGATCCCCTTCCCGGATGTATACTTTGCGGTAATCAATTGATCTAGGAGGGAAGCATCCACAAAAGGTTGGTCGCATAACATAAGCACCACTTGATTGATCACTTCTTTTTCCATCAAAAAACGAAGTCCTGCCTGCATGCTGGTGGACATTCCATGCTGCCAATCTGAATTGATTATAAACGGCGCACTCGAAGGTTCAAAGCCAGTTTGGATCAGTTCCGCATTTGCTCCAAGCACCACTACAAGACCTTCTGCTTGGCTCTTATTGGCTTCATCAATGGCTTTTTGAATTAATGTTTTACCTTGAAAATTAATAAGTTGCTTTGGTCTACCTAAACGGGAAGATGAACCTGCTGCCAAAAGGATGACTCCAGTTTTCATAACCCGGAATCATGAATGGGTCCTGGCTTGTCCCGAAGGAAACCGGGTTTCCGCTTGCGAACTACTGCAGCGATTTCAGCAAGGATGGCTAGCGCGATCTCCTCTGATGTTTCCGCCCCAAGATCCAAGCCAATCGGAGCGTAGAGATTACCCGTTGGAATAGCGATTCCCTTTGCTTGTAGTCGCTCCAACAGCTTTTCAGTCTTTCGCTTCGGACCTAGAATCCCGATATAGGGGAGTAGCAACTGGGATAATTTCTCGAGGAGAACCAGTTCGTAGTCAAAATTATGCGTCATCAAGAGCGCTACGGTATTCAAATCCGTTTCAATTTGCTCCATCACCTCTTCCGCAGGTCCCTGGATGATTCGTTGAACGGTTGGAAACCGGCTACTCGTGGCCAAGGCTTTTCTCCCATCCACCAGTATCACTTCATGCCCCAAGAGGGCCGCGAGTTGCGCCACGGGGAGGGTATCATTACCTGCACCAAATAGAAGCAGCTGTAGGGGAGGGTGAATTAACTCGAAAAATAGGGAAAGCTCATCCAGTTCATCAAAGCACTGAATTCGACTACTGGGCTGCTCAAAAGCCGCAATTTCTTGCAGGATACGGGCATGGAATTCTTCCTTGACTTTAGCGAAGGATCCAAATTGCTGTAGTCCTTGGCTGAGGTGTACCGTGCCGATTTGCTCCTTTTTGGAGTATTTAAGGGAAAAGAAAGTAAGCAATAGTGAAGTTTCACGGGTTGATCTTGCCTGACGAATCAGTTCCACTGGATTGTCTGCCTGATTCACGTCCAGGGGCTCGATCAAGAGGTGAATGATGCCATTGCAGCCCAGGCCAATTCCAAACTTCTGGTCATCCTCATCAGTGGTGTCGTAGGTGACCAACATGGATTTTTGCTGAAAGATGACTGCTTGCGCTTTACGAAGCGCATCTCCTTCGAGACAGCCGCCACTAATCGCCCCCGTTAATCTTCCATCCTGAGTTACCAGCATTCGTGCTCCAGGGCGTCTGTAGGCAGATCCATCTACCTGAACCACCGTTGCCAGGGCCATGGCATGCCCCTCGGCTTTGGCTAGATCATAAGCATCAATCAGCTGGGCAAATTCTTTCATTCAGCAAGTTGCGAGCTAGAAGAGGAAGCGTTTGGCTTTTGTATGGAAAAGAGGAGAGAGGAAAGCGTAGAAATAACCAAGTAGCCCACAAACGCGTAGACTGCGCCTGGAAACTGGGCATTGAGCCCAAACCAATCCCCAGTGGTGAATACAAAATAAAGGGCATAACTGCTCTTTAAGGCTTCCCAGCACCAGGCAAGGGGATTGCGGTCCATCAATTCGGTGTAAGCGAATACCGTGAGGAAGACGAATCCTCCATAGTAAAAGATGCCAGGAGCACCAATTGCTGCCAAATTGGAGAAGAGGTAACTCAACAGCAGTAACAAAACTATCAGCTGACCGAAACTCCAAATTCGCATCCCAGCGTTGAGTTCTGGGTTGTATTTTTCAAAATGATACACATCCTGAATCTTGGCTACCGGATGCTTCGCAGCCACATCACTGGGTCGCCATCCCAACGGCATAAACCAAATTTTTAGCTTATCTCCCCAGTTTTTGGCACGCCAGGCATCCTGAATCAAGAGCCACAAATGCATGAAATTGATTTTGATGGGATTCCAGGTTTGTACCGGTCGAGTGACCCCATAGACCGCAGGAATATCGGCTCGTTCTTCTTGAAAGGTTCCAAACCACTTGTCCCAGAAGATGAATATCTGTCCGTAGTTTTTGTCCAAGTATTCGGAATTGATCGCGTGGTGTACCCGGTGATGGGCAGGGGTGACGATGATTTTTTCAAGAATACCCATGGAGCGAATGTGCTGGGTATGGTACCAAAACTGCGCAAATAAATGCAAGGGGGCTACCACACCAATTACCTCAGGGGGAACCCCTAGAAAAGCAGCTGGCAATAGGAAAATTGCAAAGATTTTAAAAATGGAAGAGATGCTTTGACGTAGGGCGCAGGCAAGGTTAAACTCTTCTGAGGAGTGGTGAACGATGTGATTGTTCCAAAAGATATTGTACTCATGTGCAATGCGATGGGTCCAATAGCCCGCAAAATCCAAGGCAAAAAAGGCAATGACATACACCGCCCAAGTAGCCTCAATCGTGAAAAAGGAGAATTGGGTAAAGAGCCATTGGTAGGAAATAACCGCCACACTTAGCCCAAGCACATCTTTGGTCACGTTGGTGAT
>CAJBER010000015.1 GCA_903952135.1 uncultured Algoriphagus sp. | reverse complement strand
GCAATACCGACTGCAAAGCCCCTTGAATTACCGGGAGCAGTCCTGAGAAATAGAGAACCGCAAAAACAGCCAAAATTGCTACCCAAGACTTCAGTTCCTTTTTCCAATCCATTCTCTTTTCTGCAGCAGGTCCCCTGCGCTGGGGTAGGTATTTTTTAGTTTTTAATTAGCCTCTTTTTTATCAACCCTAGTACTCAGACGACAGATAGCAACCAAAAATCAGGAAGTCAAAGCGTTGTATTACTACAATTGGCTGTGGACAGTCAACAGTAAACAGTTGACCACAAACTAAACCATAAAATTACGCACAGAATCTCAGTTGCTTAGTGACCTAGCGCACATTTTAGCTGGTTCTCTTGATTTCCAACTGTATCTTGTACCTAGAAAATCCCAGTACCCTCCCATGAATTACGAAATCAAGATTTCCGCCGAACTTGGAATTACCGCACAGCAAGTTCGTGCGACGAGTGCCTTACTCGAAGAAGGTGCCACCGTCCCCTTTATCTCCCGCTACCGCAAGGAAGCCACGGGGAGCCTAGACGAGGTGCAGGTAGCAGCCATTCGCGATCGATTGGAGCAGTTGAAGGAATTGGATAAGCGTCGGGAGGCGATCCTCAAGTCGATTGAGGAACAGGGAAAATTGACTCCCGAACTGAAAAAAGCCATCGATCAAGCGGAAACGATGGCGAGGCTGGAAGACATCTACCTGCCTTACAAACCCAAGCGCAAGACTAAGGCCTCTGTTGCCAAAGAGAAGGGTTTGGAGCCCCTGGCAACGCGTATTTTTGCGCAGCATTCGTTAGATATTCAAAGCGAAGCCTCCAAGTACCTTGATGCCGAAAAGGAGGTAGCAACCCTAGAAGATGCACTCCAAGGGGCCCGGGATATCATTGCGGAATGGGTTAGTGAAAATGCTGCGGTGCGTGGCAACCTCCGCACCTTATTTTTAAAAGAGGGAGTATTTGCTACCCGCGTGATTGCAGGCAAAGAGGCCGAAGCAGCCAAGTACAAGGACTACTTTGACTGGTCCGAGCCCATCAAAACTGCCCCATCTCACCGGGTCTTGGCCATGCGTCGAGGGGAAAAAGAAGGATTTTTGCTCTTGGATGCACTTCCGGAGGAGGGAGCAGCAGTGGCGGTATTGGAACGAGAAATCCTGACCGGTGGGAGCAATGCATGTGTGGAGCAAGTGAAACTGGCCATCAAAGACGCCTACAAACGACTACTAAAACCAAGTATTGAAACGGAGATCCGCCTCCAAACGAAGAAGAAAGCAGATGAGGAAGCGATTCGGGTATTTGCCGAGAACCTTCGCCAACTCCTGCTCGGAGCACCCTTGGGAGAAAAAGTGGTGATGGCCATCGATCCAGGTTTCCGAACTGGCTGCAAGTTGGTCTGCTTGGGGGCTCAAGGACAACTCCTCCATTACGAAAACATTTATCCCCACGAGCCACAGCGACAGACAGCTGCGTCAGGAGCGACTGTTAAGGTCTTAGTGGACAAGTTTTCCGTGCAGGCAATTGCCGTGGGCAACGGTACTGCAGGTCGGGAAACAGAAGCCTTCGTCAAAAATCTAGGTCTCAAAAAATCGATCCCTATCCTTCTCGTCAACGAGTCTGGAGCATCCATTTATTCGGCTTCTGAAGTGGCTCGTAACGAGTTTCCAGACCTAGACCTAACTGTCCGTGGCGCCGTATCCATCGGTAGGAGATTGATGGATCCCTTGGCCGAGTTGGTCAAGATTGACCCCAAATCCATCGGGGTAGGGCAGTACCAGCATGACGTGGATCAACAAGCCTTGAAGAATTCCTTGGACGATACGGTGATTTCCGCGGTGAATAAGGTGGGCGTGGAAGTCAATACCGCCTCCAAAGAATTGCTTACCTATGTATCTGGACTTGGACCTCAATTGGCTCAAAATATCATTGCTTTCCGCCAGGAGTTTGGACCCTTCAAGAGCCGGGCACAATTGAAGAAAGTACCTCGCTTGGGAGACAAAGCATTCGAGCAGGCGGCTGGCTTTTTACGAATCCGCGATGCGAAACATCCCTTGGATCAATCAGCCGTGCATCCCGAGCGCTACGAATTGGTGGAAAAAATGGCGAAAGACCTCAAGGCCTCTGTTCAGGATTTGATGAGTTCTGAAGAGTTACGCGCCAAAATCGTGCTTCAAAACTATGTGTCGGAGACGGTAGGTATCCCTACGCTTCAAGATATCGTGGAGGAACTGGCTAAGCCTGGGCGTGATCCCCGTGCTGGATTCGAGGTTTTTGAATTTCAGGAAGGGGTCAACTCCATGTCGGATCTGAAAGTCGGGATGAAACTTCCCGGCATCATCACCAACATCACGGCCTTCGGTGCCTTTGTAGACATTGGGGTGCATCAGGATGGATTGATTCACCTGAGCCATTTGGCAGATCGATTTATCAAAGATGCCAATGAGGTGGTAAAAGTGGCGCAGCAGGTGGAGGTAACGGTCCTAGAAGTGGATATCGCCCGCAAGCGCATTGCCTTGAGTCGAAAAGCAGATCCCTTTGGTACGCAGGCAGTCAAAAAACCAGTTAAGCCGGAAGTGAAAGCTACTGCCCCTGCACCAGAAGGATCCATGGCAGATAAATTGGCGCAACTGAAAGGGCATTTCAAGAAATAGGCAAGGCGTTTTTAGCCAGTTGGTCTAGTCGCGTTCTTCGTCTTGGTACATTTCCTTGTATTTATCTTCATCCATTCCTTTGCTGAATCGTCGGAGATTGAAGGTGAAGGAAAGCATAAAATACTGCTGTAGGACGTTGGTTTGGATATCTTCGATAAAGGTGTCGGAGATGTTTCGACGGACATTCGCATTTTGATTGAGTAGGTCATAGACCATGATGCTTACTTCGCCGCGCTGATTTTTGAATACTTTTTTACCCAAGCTCATGTTGACTAGGGAAAAGTTGGTATTGAAACCTGCATTCAAGCCCGAATTAATTTGGTGATTCAAGTCCAGTCGGTAGATGATCCCTGGTCCCAAGATCCAATTGAAATTGAGGCGGAAGCGTTGCTGGAAGAAATTCGTGTTCAGGTTGGAGTTGAGCGTATTCTCTGAGCGGTTGAATGAGGACCGGGAAGAAAGGTTGAAGTCCAAATTTTCACTGATACTACTTGCGATGGAGAGGCCAGTACTCAAACGCTGGGAGTTGGTAAAGCCAATGCGGTCATTGACCTGACCTGGTCTGCGGGTCATTCCTCCTCCTGCACTAATGTTCAATTTGGATTTGATGAATCCCAATGGCATCCCGTAATTGGCCCAAGAGCGCATCTCCCAGAAGCCATCCAAGTTGACTGGCTTGAGCAATTGGGCACCTTTTTGAAGGGTTATTCCTTCCTGAAGTTCCAGGGGTGCGCTAGCGATCAAGGTACTGTTGCTGATAAATCGGTTGGTAAGGGAGGAACTCGTAAACAAAAACCAGTTGGTATCCTTGTCTGGATTTTGACTGCGGAACCGAAGGCGAACTTCCTGGTTGTAGGATTGATCCAAGTCTGGATTCCCTACGCGCACCTGAAGGGGATTCGTATTGTTGATGACCGGCTGGAGTTGGCGAATATCGGGTTCTGCGGTTTGGGTATCGTAATCAAGTTGCAGGTTGGTGTTGGGGCTAAACTTGTACTCCAAGCGAAGGGTAGGGAGCCATGCAGAAAAATTCCGTTCCAATTGAAAGGATTTTGGAAATTCTTGTCGGTTGTCAAGTTTCGCCGATTGGTACTGCAATTCGGATTGAAACTTTAGTTTCTCCGTGCTGTATTGGTAGCCCAATTCGGTTTCTTGGGTCAGGTAATCACTGAAGTAGACATTGGTGAGTAGGGTGTCAAGTTCTTGGATAAACCCAAAATCCTCTTGATTCCGATTGTACACGCGCTGATCCGAGTCATTGGTTCGGTTTCCTATTTCGTATTCAATTTCCAACTGCCCGTTCTTGCCTATTTTTTCGGTGTAGGAAATGCCTGTTTCCCAGCGATTTCCTTGGCGTCCTCTGCTGGTCTGCTGGTTCAAGACCAAGGCCTCGCTTCGAGTTCCAGTTTGCTGATAGAATACCGAGGTAGCCAATCGCTCAGACTCGTCCTGGTTCCATCCTCGATGCAAGATAGATCTCCAAGTCAAGGACCGGCCAGGCTTGTTAAATTTCCGACTGACGATGAATCGATTGAAAAAATCAAAATCCTGGTAGTTTCCAGTTCGTTTGTTTTCTACCTGGTTGATGGGATTCGATTGGTCCGTTGTTTTACCAAAAAAGGAGGAGTTTTCTGTCTCCAGGTTGGCCGAAAATCTGGGGATATAAAGAATCTTGGTTTTATCGTTGGGGGTGTATTCCAAACGGAGATTCGCCTCGTGTCGGTGGTTGGTTCGGGTATCACGCGCGTTTTCGGTATAGCTGATGTCTGATTGGTCGGAGGTGACAAAGTCCCGTACTCGATTGACGATCCCCACATTTTCATTTTTGGTGTAGCCATAGTTCCCGGTTATTTTGAGGGTAGGCCCCCAAAGGTCGCTGTAGTTGAGACCTAGGATGGAGGTGGTGACAATCCCTTCTTGAGGCCTGCCTTCGCCCTGGGATTGGGTAGCGGCATCACTGGAGTAGCTGAGTAGGTTGACATTGTTGGCCAGTCCCGTAAAAGTGAGCCGTTTATCCTCGTCGAAGGCGTTGATGCTGGCACCTGCAAGGTAGCGGTCCTGGTTGCCATAGCCAGCTGTGGTTTTTCCAAATTGCCCTTTGCGGCGGTTGGCTTTGGTGATGATGTTGATTGTTTTGAGTCGTTCTCCATCGTCAAAGCCACTGACCTGGGATTTCTCACTTTTCTGGTCAAAAATCTCGATGCTTTGAATGACTTCGGCGGGTAGGTTTTGAAGTGCTGCCCGTACATCTGTACCAAAGAAGGGTTTGCCATCCACTAGGATTTGAGCGATGTTTTCTCCTTGAGCCTGAAGCACACCCCCTTCAGAGATCACGCCGGGCAATTTTTCAATCAATACCTGTGCGCTGGCGTCCTTCATGGTACGGAAGGCATCCGCATTGAACAGGGTGGTATCGCTTTTTTGGGAGCCAGTGGCTCTTCTTGCGGCGACAATAATTTCAGATAAGGCCTGCTCTTCTTCTCGTATGGAGAGCGTTCCGAGTTGCAGGTCAGCTTGAATTTCTAGGGTTCTGAAAAGCGTCTGGTAGCCTAAGTACTGGACCTTGAATAGGTAGATACCTCCTTTGATGGAGGTGATTTCAAACTGCCCATCTACTTCCGAAATGGTGCCAGCTACTTGGGTGGAATCCGACAGGCGAAGAAGTAGGACGTTGGCGTAAGAAATGGGTTGGGATTTGCCCGCTTCAAGTAGGGTGCCCTTGAGACTGTAGGTTTGGGCCTGTATCCCTTTTATCGAAAAAAATAAGGCAATCGTAAGAAAAAGATATTTCATAGTTGGCGTGGGACAGAAGTGCTCTTGGAGTTCTTTCGATCCGCTACTTCTAATTACAAAGAAAGGAGTGAAAAGGTTTAAAATTTCCGGGTTTTGGCTGAGCGGTTGATTTTTCGGTTTAACGAGCATTACGGCCCTTTTTTGAATTTCCATCCTTGTTTTGAGGTCAATTTTTCCATTTTACGACAATTACTGTCTCAAAATATGTTTATTTTAAAAACATTTAAATGTTTATTAAAGTAACATTACTACATTAGCACCTGTAAACGAGACGCACATGAACGAATCCGCTTCCATTCGCATCACGACCAAGGCCCTGAATTCAGGCAATTGCCAGGTCAAGTTTTTTATTGAAGACGAAGAAAATCCCCAATACGGGTACTTGCTCTTGCACGAGACCAAGCCAGTAGGAGATATCTTAGAAGAGATCAAGGTCCGCATGGCCCGCAGAAGGGAAGCCTTGCTGCAGGACAATCCTTTTTTATCCATTGTACCGAGTCAAGACGATCACCATTTTTACCTCTTTTCCGCATGAGTTATTTAGCCGCTAACCTTCGCTTTTTGCGAAAACTGAAAAATCTGACCCAAACCGAATTGGCGGAGCAGTTGGATGTGCAGCGCACGATGATTTCTGCGTATGAGGATGGGCGCTCCGAACCCAAACTTTCTACCTTGCTTATACTCTGTAATTTGCTGGGAGTAGGGGTAGAGGAATTGCTGTCCCACGACATCGAATCCAGAGGTCGAATGGCACTTCAGCCTCGAAACCTGCAGGTATTGACCATCGCAACCGACGATTCGGATCGGGAGAACATTACCTGGGTGGCACAGAAAGCTTCAGCAGGCTACCTCAATGGCTTTGCTGATCCAGAGTTTATGGAGACGCTACCGCAGTTTCACCTGCCCAACCTGTCCAGACAAGCCACCTATCGGGCTTTTGAACTTGCAGGGGATTCCATGCTTCCCTTGGTGTCGGGGACGATTGTGATTGGTTCCTATGTGGATCAGTTGAAGGAAATCAAGAGCGGGAAAACCTATGTACTAGTCACCCAAACGGAGGGAGTGGTCTACAAGCGGGTATTCAACTACCTGGAAGAAAATGGAAAACTGTATTTGGTATCCGACAACGAGGTCTACAAGCCTTACGAAGTTCGTGCCGAGGAGGTACTGGAAGTTTGGGAGGCCAAAGCCTTTATCAGTACGGATTTCCCGAATCCTGGCGATAAAAAGAAACCACTGAATCTAGAAGATTTGGGGGAGATGATTCGAGACATTCACGCCGACCTGAAGCGCATCACTGGCTAACGAAGTAGTAATTTTAGTTCAGGATGGGATAAACGTTTCTAGGGAAACTTAGTTGGCCTCGAGCAAACGGTCAAAGCCTGCTTTGATTTTGCCTACGGCATCTACCGATGCATGGCTGTTGACCACGCCTTTGCCCAGTTCGTGCCAATAGCCATCTCCACATTCGATGTAGGCCCCTCGCTTAGTTCCGGGCGTTTCTTTGGCTTGTTCGTAACGGTAGTCGGGCAAAAAAACGAATTTCATTAAGTCAATGGCTCCTTCCCAGGAGATTTTTTTGGAAACATCCGACCGAAGGCAAACTGCCTCTCTGTTCGAGAAATGGATGGTCAAACTCAGATCTAGGATTACCTCACGCTCAACTTTTCTATATTGAATAGTCAACGGAGCTTCTTTCTTTTCAAGTTCGTAAATGGCCTGAATTAGGTCCTGAGCCATCAGCTGCCATTCTTCCTGATTGGAAGGAATCTTCAATCCTTCGCTTTTGCTTCCTTCCATGGGAGTCAAGGTAATTCCTCCCTCATCTATCCCTTTTTTGGTCCAACGACTTGCCTGTAGGAGTTGTTTAATTGGCCCAATCCACACCGAGGGCACATTGCCTTGATAGCGGTAATCATCTTCCAAACTAAATCCCTCAGCAAAAATTTCCTCTTCGGTGAGTTCCTCTCGATCGGTATAGTGTAAGTCTAGTTGGGTACTCAATACACCTGCTGACCAATCCAAGGCAAGCCGAAATACATGGCTGTAGGGAGGAGGCAAGACGCCTGAATCGTATTCCAATACAAGTCCTGTGGTAGTGAGAGGTAAACTCATCGAGATAGCTTTTCACAAAAGTATGGTTTTTTAG
>CAJBER010000014.1 GCA_903952135.1 uncultured Algoriphagus sp. | reverse complement strand
GTCTTCATTTTTAGGATCCGCTTCCAGGATTTCTCTCAAAAGCGTGATTCCCTGCATGGGATTGGCTGATGACACATAGGTCATCGCTATTTTGGACTTCAAGTCGAGACGGGTTGGATCTTTTTCCAACACCTTGTTTAAGAAACTTCTGGTCTTCTCTGCCAGCATTTCTACTTTGTTCTTGTCAAGGGCAAAAGAAAAAGCATCGTAATTTGCTTTTCCAGCTTCCTCGATGAGAAATAAATTGTCTGGCCAAAGGGTACTTGCCTCTGTCCAATAGTAGGCGGCACTGTCAAATATTCCCTCTTCCTTGTAGATGCCTGCCAGCACCTGAGCTGCCGCTACTTTCTCCTCCACCGAAGGTGCAGTACGAAATTGGCTGATTAGCTGCGTTGCCTGGTCTCTATTTTGGGAAGATAGGGTATTCTCATGCGATTCGGAAATGGCTGGGGAAGCTTCCGCCCCACCTTCCATTTTTGCTCCTGTAGCTTCGTTATCGACGACCACCTTGGGAAGAAGATAAAGTCCAGCTACTGAAGCGATACCGATGCCGATGAGAACAACCTGTAGTTTCTTCATGCCCTTAACTCAGGCTTAGGCCTGAGTAGCCATTTGTTTAATTTTTTTGCTGTTCTTAATTTTTTCTACAAATACCTTCGAAGGCTTGAAGGCAGGAATGTAATGCTCGTCTATTACGATCGCGGTATTCTTGGAAATGTTACGCGCAATTTTCTTTGCTCTTTTCTTGTTGATGAAACTTCCAAATCCTCTGACATAGATGTTTTCTCCATCTGCCATGGAATCTTTTACTACTTTGAAAAACGCCTCAACTGCTTGAGTTACATCGTCTTTTTGAATTCCTGTCTTCTCGGAAATTTTAGTAATTACTTCTGCTTTGGTCACTGTGATTAAAATTTAGAAATTTCGAAATAAGCTTAACAACCTATTAACCAAGTATTTTTGGGACTGCAAATGTACAAGAACCATCGCAATTAAAAAAGATATTCAAAAAAAATACCTTGGTTTGTAGTCCCACAATCTTTCACCCATGAAGAGTAAAGTAACTGAAAATCAATTGTTTTCAAATTCAATAATTTCTTGGTATCGTGAAAATCCTAGGAATTTGCCTTGGCGAGAAACCCAGGATCCCTATAAAATTTGGCTCTCGGAAATCATTCTCCAGCAAACACGTGTAGCGCAGGGATTGCCTTATTACTTGGCATTTTCACAGGCCTATCCTACGGTGCAATTGTTGGCGGAGGCTCCGGAAGAAGAAGTACTCCGCCTTTGGCAAGGTCTAGGCTATTACAGCAGAGCCCGCAACTTGCATGCTTGCGCCAAATACATTTGGAACGAATTAGGCGGGAATTTTCCCAACACCTATGCGAGCCTGATTCAACTTAAGGGAGTGGGAAGCTATACCGCTTCAGCCATTTCAAGCTTTGCCTTTGGAGAAGTGCAGGCGGTGGTAGATGGAAATGTGTTCCGGGTGCTCGCCCGCTACTTTGGAATCGCCACGGACATCGCCAGCGGCAAAGGAAAAAAAGAGTTTGAAGCACTGGCAAACCAACTTATCCCCAAAGATATCCC
Source organism: uncultured Algoriphagus sp. (assembly GCA_903952135.1). GTDB lineage: Bacteria > Bacteroidota > Bacteroidia > Cytophagales > Cyclobacteriaceae > Algoriphagus. Next base: position 30,660 of record CAJBER010000014.1, on the reverse strand, counting down.
TGGGGAATTCAACCAGGCCATGATGGATTTTGGTTCCCGCTGCTGCGTCCCCAAAAATCCAACTTGTACAGCCTGTCCACTCGCGAGCTCCTGCTTTGCCTTCCAAAAAGATCTCTTAGATTCCTTGCCTGTAAAAATCAATAAAACTAAGGTCAAGGAACGAATCCTCGATTACTTGGTGATTCAATGTGCAGGGCAGGTAGTTTGGAATAAAAGAGGGGAAGGAGATATTTGGACTGGGTTATACGATTTTCCACTTCTCAAACAGGAGGACTTCCCTTGGCAAAAGAATCTCTCCCAGGAAGCAGTCCAATTCCCTAAAAAATACCGACATCTTCTGTCGCACCAACGGATACTTGGAAGCTTTTGGGAGATGGAACTTTCGCCAGATAAACTCGCTGAATTGGCGAAATGGTGCCAAAAAGAAGGATTTGACTTGATTGATATCCAGCAAATAGACGCATTACCCAAACCTAAATTGATTCTCCGCTATTTGACTGATCGAGAGATTTGATTACTTTCAATCTTCTAAACTTTTTAACTACTAAAAACAAAATGTTATGGCAGGAGTAAACAAAGTCATTTTATTGGGTCACCTAGGTGCAGATCCAGAGGTAAAATATTTAGAGGGAGACAAGGTGGTGGCCAACCTAAGCCTAGCGACCTCTGAAGCCTATCAAGACCGCAATGGCAATCGTGTGGAACAGACCGAGTGGCACGACTTGGAGCTTTGGGATCAACAAGCAAAAATTGCTGAAAAATACCTGAAAAAGGGCTCTCAAATCTACGTAGAAGGCAAAATCAAGTCCGACAAGTGGACAGATGAGCAAGGACAAAACCGAAAGAAGATGAAAATCCGGGTGTTGAGCTTTACCATGGTAGGCGGCAAACCTGAAGGAATGCCTGGCGCACCTGCTGCACCAGCAGCATCAAACGCTATGCCTAGCGCATCCCCTGTGACAGCACCCATGGTATCCCTAGATGAGGGGGATGATGACCTCCCCTTTTAATGGAATTCAAATCCCCTGTTCCTTGAATTCAGGGGATTTGATTACATTTGACCACTTATTTTCTCAAACACATGGATGACCCCTACCCGAGTTACTTACTGATAGCCCAGGTTTCCTCATTTTCATTTTCCTACTTTTTAATTAACGGGCTTGTGCTCCTCCTACTTTTGGTAGGATCTGCCTTGGTCTCTGGTTCTGAAGCAGCTTTTTTCTCCTTAACAAAAGACGATCTCACAGATCTCAACCAAAAGAATCCAAAAAAGGGAAGAGTTATTGGCAGCTTGCTAGCCACTCCCAAAATTTTGTTGAGTACCCTACTTATACTCAACAATCTATTCAACATTGGCCTAATCACCTTGACTACCTATCTCACTTGGAGCATTTTTGGCACCAATGTCCTAGGAATTACCGCCATCCTCATCCAAACCGTGGGAGTTACCTTTGCCATTGTATTTTTTGGAGAAATTGTTCCCAAAGCCTACGCTAATCAGGTTAAAACAGGATTTGCATTTGGTCTAGCGATTCCGGTCTCTATTTTCACCAAAGTATTGAAGCCTTTCTCCGCTTTCTTGATTGGATTTAGTTCCATCATCGAAAAGCGTGTGCAACAAAAAGGGTATTCCCTCTCGGTAGATGAATTGAATCAAGCCTTGGAATTGACCACTGAGGATACGCCTGAAGAAGAAAAAGAAATCCTACGCGGCATCGTGAATTTTGGAACTCTCAGTGTCCGCCAAGTCATGAAGAGCCGGATGGAAATTTCAGCAGTGGATGCGGAAATTGACTTTCACGAACTCATGGACAAGGTCAATAAAAGTGGCTACTCCAGAATCCCTGTTTACGAGGAAACCATAGACCATATCCTAGGCCTTCTTTACATCAAGGATCTGCTTCCCCACATCGATAAAGACGAAAACTTTGAGTGGAAATCTCTCATTCGAAAGAGTTTCTTTGTTCCTGAAAACAAAAAAGCCGACACCCTACTCAAGGATTTTCAAAAAATGCGAGTGCACATGGCTATCGTCGTCGATGAATATGGAGGCACCGCGGGCTTGATCACTTTGGAGGATTTGATTGAAGAAATCATTGGAGAAATAAACGATGAGTTTGACGACACGGACACCCTCTTTTTCCAAGAGGTCGATGTAGACACCTTTATTTTTGAAGGGAAAGTTTCGCTCAACGATTTCAGCAAGAAACTCGATTTAGACACACAAATTTTCGACGAGGTGAAAGGCGAAAGCGAATCTTTGGGAGGCTTACTCCTGGAGCTCAACTCCAAACTTCCCAAGAACGGAACCAAAATAAGGTACAAGGATTTTGAATTCACCATCCTTGCCGTCGATGCACGAAAAATCAAAAAAGTAAAGGTGCATTTGATAGGGGAAGAGAAGGATTTTTCGGGTCCATTTACTGACTAAAGTTCACTTAGAAGTAATTTCAACTTTACCCCATTCGGCCCATTTTTATTTGGCAGACACGAACCACCTCCCTAGTTTCAGTAGGTTTAAAAAAATTTTACCAAAAATTTACTTTTTTATTTAGGCTAAGTTCTCATGAATTTTACCTCCTAATTTTATGGGCTCAGGGTCAAAAACGTCCTGTTTTTTTAAAAGAATCAACTTTTCCCCTTTGAACCAACTTTTTTTTCAAGTTTAGATATTGTCTAATTTTCAAAAACAATCGTTTTCGTAGCTGTTATTTTCAGTTAGCATTGATTTTCATTGTGTTTAATTCAATTTAAATCCTTATTTTTTGAAAATTTTCCAACCTATTAAACTGAGTAAAATGCAGCAAGGGCTCTATCGGCAGGAGTTTGAACACGATTCCTGTGGTATTGGTGCGGTAGTAGATCTGACCAATGAACCTACCCACGAAACCATCAGCGGTGCGTTGTATATGTTAAGCAACATGGAGCATCGCGGAGGGAGAGGATCTGATCCCAAAACGGGAGATGGTGCAGGGATTTGCTTTCAAATCCCTCACCAATTTCTTCAAGATGTTACCGCAAGAACTGAAATTCAATTGCCCCCTCCCGGACAATTTGGATTGGGGATGACCTTTTTTCCAAACAACAAACAACTCTATACCAAAGCAAAAGCCCTGCTCAATGAGTTGATTGAAGAATTGGACTTTGTACTGATTGGCTACCGAAAAGTTCCAGTTGATGAAACCATCCCTGGTTCGAGCGCTCTGGAAGTGATGCCCATCATCGAACAGGTCTTTGTACGTCACAAAGATGGGCTGCAAGGACTTGACTTAGAGCGGAAGCTTTATGTACTCCGAAACTATTCGAGCTCCAAAATCAACGCGGAGATTCCTGGGGTCAACCATGCCTTTTATTTTGCAAGCTTCAGCTCCTTGACCATAGTCTACAAAGGTCAGCTGCGAACCGACCAGGTTTTGCCATTTTTTAAAGACCTTCAAAACCCGGGTATCGCTTCCGCATTTGCCATCGTACACTCCCGGTTTTCCACCAACACCTTTCCGAACTGGAGGCTGGCCCAACCGTTTCGATACCTCTCCCACAATGGGGAAATCAATACCATCCGTGGCAACCTAAATAAAATGAAGTCCAAGGAAGCATTGATGAAATCCTCCTTGTTTACCCCGGAGGAGCTAGCCAAGCTCATGCCCATTACCAACAAGCTCAATTCGGATTCGGCCAATCTAGACGCCATGGTGGAGCTACTTACGCTGAGCGGTAGAAGCCTTCCACATGCCATGATGATGCTCGTACCAGAAGCCTGGCAAGACAATGATGTGATGGACAAGGAGCGGTCAGCCTTCTATAAATTTCATGCCTCGCTTGTCGAACCTTGGGATGGTCCTGCAGCCCTACTCTTTACCGATGGCAAATCGGTGGGAGCTACGCTCGACCGTAACGGCCTTCGTCCACTTCGATATTTTATCACAAAAGACCAACGGCTCATCCTTTCCTCCGAAGCGGGAGCATTGCCCATCCGAGAGGCAACGATCACTCAAAAAGGAAGAATTAGTCCAGGCCGCATGCTATGGGCGGATTTGGAACAGGGAAGAGTTCTACTCGATGATGAGGTGAAAGGGGAGATTTGCCGTCGTCAGCCGTATGAAAAATGGGTGAACGAACAACGGACCAAACTCCGATTGGTTCCCGACCCTGAAGAACTCAGCTACCCCTACCTCACCGAAGAAATACAAAGACAACAAACCATCTTTGGGTATACCTCTGAGGAGCTCAAGGTAATCCTTAGTCCATTAGGGGACTCAGGACAGGAAGCGGTAGGTTCTATGGGCGCCGATACCCCATTGGCAGTGCTTTCCAAACAAAGTCAGCACATCTCCAACTACTTCAAACAGCTTTTTGCGCAGGTCAGCAATCCTCCCATTGATCCTATCCGGGAACGATTGGTCATGTCCCTATTTACCCGAATTGGAGAAGGGCATAATATTTTGGAAGAAAGTCCTCAGCATACCAAGCAAATCCACATTTCCCAACCCGTGCTGCTCAACGCAGACTTGGAAAAAATCACCCGACTTGAGCACCTGGGCTACCGAACCAAACGCTTATTTGGACTTTTTGTAGCTGATCACCAGCCGGGAAGACTATTGGCCGCTTTGGATCAACTTTGTCAGGAAGCAGAAGATGCAATTTTGATTGAGGGAAAAAATGTCCTGATTCTATCCGATCGCACAAGCTCAGATTCCCTTGCACCCATCCCTTCTCTTCTGGCGATTGGAGCAGTTCACCAGCATTTGGTTAAGAAAAAAATCCGTACCCGAGCAGGATTGGTGCTTGAATCGGCTGACATCCGCGAAGTACACCACTTTGCCACAGCCATTGGCTATGGAGTATCTGCCATCAACCCCTACTTGGCATTGGAATCCCTTTTGGATCTCCATCGTAAAGGTGAACTCCCCGGCGCGAAGGATGAGAAAACAGTGCTGAGCAATTACCAGAAAGGAATTGGAAAAGGACTCCTCAAGGTGCTCTCCAAAATGGGAATCTCTACCCTCCAATCTTACCAGGGAGCTCAGATTTTCGAAGCAATTGGGCTTGGACCTGAGGTAATGGATCGCTGCTTCAAAGGCACCACCTCCCGAATCAGCGGCATCTCATTTGATGAACTAGCCGAAGAGGTACTCATTCGCCATCGTGCTGCCTACCTTCCGCAAGCAGGAGTTCTGGAATCAGGGGGCCTATACCAATGGAAGCGAAGAGGGGAAAAACACCTATTCAATCCAGAGACCATTCACCTCCTCCAAAAATCTACCCGATTGGGAGACTATTCGCTGTACCAAAAGTTTGCACATAAAATAAATGAGCAAAGCCAAGATGCGATGACCCTCAGGGGCTTGTTTGAATTCAAAAAACAAATTCCGGTTCCGCTCGAGGAAGTGGAGCCAGGAGAAAATATCATGAAGCGCTTTGCAACAGGTGCCATGTCCTTTGGTTCGATTTCCCATGAGGCCCATGCTACTTTGGCCATTGCCATGAATCGCATCGGAGCCAAAAGCAATACAGGAGAAGGAGGGGAAGACGAGCAGCGCTACGAACGGAAAGCCAATGGAGATTGGGAGCGATCCGCCATCAAGCAGGTGGCTTCCGGCCGCTTTGGGGTCACTTCCAATTACCTGACTCATGCAGAAGAACTACAAATTAAGATGGCTCAAGGTGCTAAACCTGGGGAAGGAGGACAACTCCCAGGACATAAGGTGGACGATTGGATTGGTAGAGTACGGCATTCTACCCCTGGAGTAGGCTTAATCTCCCCACCTCCACACCACGACATCTATTCCATCGAAGATTTGGCCCAATTGATTTTCGACCTTAAAAATGCGAATCGAACTGCTCGAATCAATGTAAAGCTTGTGTCCCAAGCGGGCGTAGGGACCGTGGCCGCCGGAGTAGCCAAAGCCATGGCGGACGTGATTTTAGTTTCGGGAGCAGACGGAGGAACTGGGGCATCCCCACTAAGTTCCATCCGACATGCCGGTCTTCCATGGGAATTAGGCCTTGCAGAAGCGCATCAAACCTTAGTCAAAAACAACCTGCGGAGCCGGATAGTCCTCCAAACAGATGGGCAACTGCGAACCGGTAGAGACCTTGCCATTGCCACCCTTTTGGGTGCTGAAGAATGGGGTATTGCTACCGGCGCTCTAGTGGCCGAAGGATGCATCATGATGCGCAAGTGCCACCTCAACACCTGCCCTGTAGGCATTGCTACACAGGATCCTGAACTACGAAAATTATTCACAGGTGACCCCGAGCACGTGGTCAACTACTTCAAGTTTATCGTTCAGGATCTCCGAGAAATCATGGCTTCTCTTGGCTTCCGCACCATCGATGAGATGGTGGGACAAAGCCAAGTCCTTCAAGCCAGCACACATCTCAAGTATTGGAAATGGGATAAATTAGACCTCTCTCCAATTTTCCATAAGGTAGAAGTTCCCAGCCATGTGGGTATTCACAAGCAAATCGATCAAGAGGTTGATTTGGAAGACGTCTTGGATAGAAAATTAATCGCAACTGCTATTCCCGCTTTGGAGCAAGCCATTCCGGTTCAAGGCTTTTTTGAAATCAAGAATACAGATCGATCTGTGGGGGCCATGCTTTCCAACGAGATATCCAAAATCTACGGAAGCGTAGGCCTTCCCGAGGACAGCATCCACTTCACGTTCAGCGGTTCTGCAGGACAGACCTTTGGTGGATTCCTTGCCCGAGGGGCAAATTTTGAACTGGAAGGAGAAGCAAACGATTACTTCGGAAAAGGACTTTCTGGAGGCAGGTTGATTATTTACCCGAGTAGAAATGCCCGATTCAAGGCCGAAGAAAATATCCTCATCGGCAATGTGGCCTTTTATGGGGCCACCTCGGGTGAGGCCTACATCAATGGAAAAGGGGGCGAACGCTTCTGCGTACGAAATTCAGGAGTCAAAGCGGTGATTGAAGGAATAGGCGATCATGGTTGTGAATACATGACCGGAGGATTGCTCGTCAACCTCGGCGAAATCGGAAGAAATTTTGCTGCCGGGATGAGTGGAGGTTTGGCCTACATTCTTCAAGAATATCAAGGCGAAATCAATTCGGAGATGGTGGACATTGACCCAATGGAAGAGCAGGACTTCGAAACCCTACATACCTACCTCAAGCGACACGTTTCCTTTACACGAAGCTCCCTTGCCCAACAGTTTTTGGAAAATTGGGAGCAAACAAAGACCAGGTTTATCAAGGTGATTCCAAAAGACTACAAAGCAGTCTTGGCAAAAAAATCACTCCAACACGAAAAAACAGTAGCCTAATATGGGTGCCAAAGACGGATTTTTAAAGCACAACAGAGAAACTCCCGGAAGCCGGGATCCACAAGTTCGCTTGGGGGATTACAAGGAAATCTATACTCCATTCTCCGAAAAGCAGTTGAATAACCAAGCTGCCCGATGCATGGACTGTGGGGTGCCCTTTTGCCATCATGGCTGTCCTCTTGGAAACGTGATTCCTGAATTCAATGATGCCGTGTATCAGCAAAATTGGGATCAGGCCATTCGCATTTTGAAAAGCACAAACAACTTTCCGGAATTTACGGGGAGAATCTGTCCCGCTCCCTGTGAGGCGAGTTGCGTGCTCGGCATCAACAAGGATCCTGTTGCCATCGAATTGATCGAAAAAAACATTGTGGAAAAAGCCTACGAACTCGGGCTGATCCACGCCACCCCACCCAAAAGCAGAACAGGAAAGCGAGTGGCAGTAGTTGGTTCTGGCCCGGCAGGCCTTGCTGCAGCAGACCAACTCAATCAAGCTGGGCATGAAGTGACCCTTTTTGAAAAGAATGCCAAAGTAGGTGGACTTCTACGTTATGGGATTCCCGATTTTAAATTGGAGAAATGGGTGATTGACCGGAGAATTACCTTGATGGAAGAGGAGGGTGTTCGCTTTGAAACCCAAACAGAAATAGGGATAAACCGGGATGCGGATGATCTTTTGAAAAATTACGACGCGGTGGTCCTTTCCGTTGGAGCCCAGCAACCACGCGCCTTGACCATTCCAGGGAGTAACTTGAAGGGGGTTCATTTTGCCATGGAATTTCTAGGTCCACAAAACCAAGTAATCGGAGGTGAACTTCCAAAAAATCCTATTTCTGCTACCGGCAAAGAGGTATTGGTTATCGGCGGTGGTGATACAGGAAGTGATTGCATTGGCACTTCTAGAAGGCATGGCGCTTCCCGAGTGACTCAGTTGGAACTGCTGCCCAAGCCACCAGTGAAACGAACCACCGCTAACCCTTGGCCCGAATGGCCCATGACCTTACGAACTTCCAGTTCCCATGAGGAAGGTGCCGAGCGTCTTTTCTCCGTGCTTACCAAAGAATTTGTAGGCAACGAAAAGGGCGAATTGAAGGGCTTAGTAGTAGTAGATATTGTCTGGAAGGATGCTGGAGGACGCATGACCTATGACCTAGTAGAAGGCTCCGAGCGGACAATCCCCTGTGACCTTGCCTTCTTGGCCATCGGGTACCTTGGCCCAGGACAAACTAATCTCTTGGCCAACTTTGGGGTGGAACTGATGGAAAACAACTTACCCAAATCGCGTCAGTATCGAAGTACCAACCCAAAAGTCTTCCTTGCTGGAGATATGCGCAGGGGACAATCCTTGGTGGTCTGGGCTATTTCCGAAGGCCGTGAAGCTGCGGTAAGTGTAGATGAATTTTTGATGGGCTCCTCTTCACTACCGCGGAAGGATGCCTCCTTGTACGAGGTCGAAGAGCAGCGCGAACACTTGTAATCAAGTCATAAAAAAAGGGCCAGCATGACTGGCCCTTTTTACTTAATGTCCTCTTCGAGATCTCGGTCTCCCACCTCGGCCCTGATCCCCACGCGAATGATCCTCGCCTCTATTTCGCATTGCTTCCTTTCGTTGTTCCCAAATCTGTTTTTGCTCTTCAGTCAGGATCGACGCCAATTTCTGATCTTGCGCCAATCGGTATGCTTTCTGTGCCTCAAATTCCGCCTTTCTACTTTTTAGAAGCTCCTCTTGTCGATTGGCATTTTCAAGAGTGAGTTGGCTCACCTGCTTTCTTTGCTCATCTGTGAGTTTGAGCTCCTCAGCCATCCGATCGGTCATTTTTTGTGCGCGCTCGGTTGGATTGCCTTGTCTAAAATTTTTGTGCTGCTGAGCAGAAAGTCCGAAGCTCATGCTTGTCAAGACTAGTACTCCTAGAATCCATTTTTTCATGGTGTTAATTGGTTTGTTTCGAAATTTAGACCCTGGAAAAAGCCCTAAGTTTAATTCCAAAAAAGCATTCCTTCAGAAAAGTTGATTTACCTAATCAAAGACCTTCATTTTCCTTCAAAAAATTGCACTTCTTCCGAGAAAAGAAATTGCTATTTTTGTTTCCTATAAACAGCAAATCCATGGGAAGAGCATTTGAATTCCGAAAAGAGAGAAAATTCAAGCGTTGGGACAAAATGTCCAAGGTATTTACCCGATTAGGGAAGGAAATCGTCATGGCCGTCAAGGCAGGAGGACCAGATCCCTCTAGTAATGCCAAACTACGGACCGTCATCCAAAACGCCAAAGGCGCTCAAATGCCCAAGGATCGCATTGAAGGAGCTATCAAGCGCGCCTCCAATAAGGACGAAAAAGATTACGAAGAAGTAGTATACGAGGGGTACGGACCTTTTGGCGTTCCCTTTATTGTAGAAACTTCTACAGACAATACCAACCGAACAGTAGCCAACGTGCGTTCCTACTTTGCCAAGGCAGGAGGCTCCTTGGGAACTTCTGGATCGGTGAGCTTTATGTTTGAGCGCAAGGCTGTATTCCGATTTGCGAAAGCAGCTTATGACCTAGAGGAGCTCGAATTGGAATTGATTGATTTTGGACTTACTGAAATTGCAGAGAACGAAGGGGAAATTTTTGCCTACACCGAATTTGAAGATTTTGGATTGATGCAAAAAGCATTGGAAGACCGAAATATCGAAGTCATTTCCGCAGATTTCCAACGCTTCCCGACTACCCTCACTGAGTTGACCGAAGAGCAGGAAGAGCTGATCAACAAGCTCATCGATCGTTTGGAAGAGGACGATGATGTCAACCAGGTATTTACCAACATGGCCTAAGGCGTTGACTGCAGAAAAAACTACCCTACATGTAATCGTGGGGAGCAAAAACCCTGTAAAAGTAGGCTGTACCCGAGAGGCCTTTTCCCAAGCATTTGGAAGTGTGGGTTTGGTGGAAGGCGTGGACGCCCTCTCAAATATTTCCCCACAACCCAGATCTGAGGAGGAAACCCTCCTTGGCGCTAAAAACCGAGTATTCCATGCCAAATCTCTTGTTCCTGAGGCAGACTATTGGGTAGGCATAGAAGGCGGAGTGGACGAGGATCCGCAAGGCATGTATGCTTTTGCTTGGATCTACGTCCTGCACTGTTCGGGCAAAAGCAGCCAATCCAAGACCGGTACTTTTTACTTACCTCCACAGGTGGTTGCGTTGATTCGAGAAGGAATGGAGCTGGGTCATGCGGATGATTTGGTATTTCAGGCACAAAACTCCAAACAGAAAGGTGGATCAGTGGGCCTGCTTACCCAGGGAGTCATCACTCGGGAAGCCTATTACCAACAAGCCATGGTGTTGGCCTTGATCCCTTTTTTGAACGATTCCTTGTATCCTGCCGGATAACAATTCTAAGACCAAAAACCTGCTCGTTTTTTTGGGAGAATTGGATCGCCTTTACTTTTTCAGGTTCTCCAAAAATTGACTCAATGCGACTCTCCAATCTGGGTTAGCATCCCAACTGGGTCCAATATATTGTTCATTTCTAGCTAATAGGCGTATATAGTATTTCACTACTGTTTTTTGCCCTTCCTCTCCAGTTAAAGGTTGAAGTCCCATACTACTCATCAAATCTGCTTGCCTACCTTCTACCTTAACTAGCATAAATCGAATTCTATCATCCCAAAGCTCCGAATTAGATTTTGTTTCGGTAAGCCACACTATTTCATGAGGGTATTTGCCGGAGAAAATTTCTTCTAGGCCTCTTTTTTGTTCACCTTGTTCAGACAGCAGGGTCTCAGCTGATTTCCCATAAGCATTGTATCGAAAAGTACTTATTGGGCCATTGACTGCGGAAGTACCTTCTAAAGGAATCCCCAAACGAAAAACTTCTAAGTTGAGTGGATTTCGAGGAATAAACTTTTGAGCACCAGTAACTGCCCCTTGATTAACTAGTCCTAGAAACTCGGCTTGGTCAGAGACGAGTAAATTCCGGGTGGGTGTAGTACTTCCATATCCCGCAAATTGTTGTGCTGCGATTTTCCAATCTTTTCCCGAAACCCCAAAAAGACTTGCATCGGGAATCAGTTTGCCATCCCCGGAAAATTTGCCCACATGAATGCTCGTTTGGTCTTTTTGGCGGGTGATAAAGATCAAATTTTGAATTTGACGCTGCAAAAAGGCCTTAGCATACTCTGACTGCCGCTCCTCAGATAAGGCCACTTGTTCGAGTTCGTAATAGGCTACTGGATCTCCTCCAGCACGCACTAAATACGGATGGATGCTATCCGCAAGTACTTGCCAAGTGACTACTGGCCTAGCGCCGGGATCATTGGATACCAACACGATGGTCTTCCCATCAAAAAAAGTAGGGGGAAAAGTCCCCTGGCCATGAGCAAGGAGCGAACAAAGAAGAAAAAAAAGCAGTGTGGAGATATATTTCATAAAATTTCTGAGGGATTGAACCCTAGGACTGTATTTTTACAGAAGTACTTCATTTATCCTTTTTACAAATGCCTTTCCTACAACGCAAATTACTTACAATAATTTTAGTTCTCGCCTCCTTTGTTGGATTGAATGCCCAAGAAATTGATGGCAGCAAACTCCTTCGGCACTTGGAGTACTTATCTTCCGATGCACTTGAAGGCAGAAAACCCTTGAGTAAGGGCAGTAGCATGGCTCAAAAATACATCCTCAAGGAGCTTACCTCCTTAGACCTAGTGGAGCCACTTTATCCAGGTTTTATCCAAAAATTTTCATTTGAAGACCGCCGCTCAAAAAAGATGGTGGTAGATGCAAGCAATATTGTGGCCTTCATTCCTGGGGCAGCTTCCAAAAAAGTGATTGTGGTCACGGCTCATTACGACCATGTGGGCATTGGAAGGCCCGATGCCACAGGCGATTCCATTTACAACGGAGCGGATGACAATGCTTCGGGAACTGCAGCAATGTTGGTATTGGCCGAATATTTCTCAAAAAATCGTCCCCAGCATGGGATGCTCTTTGTGGGCTTGGACGCAGAGGAAATGGGGCTTCAAGGAGCAAAGGCATTGGTCAATGATTTTCCCTATCCGCTGGAGCAGATCCTATTGAATGTAAATATGGACATGCTTTCTCGAAGTGATGCCAAGGAAGTCTATGTATCGGGAACCCATTATTATCCACAGTTTAAATCCATTCTTGAAAAAGTGCCTGGAGAAGCGGGTACCACTCTTCGCTTTGGCCACGATATCCCAGGTACGGGGGCAGAGGATTGGACCAGGTCTTCGGATCATGGGGCATTTTTCGAAAAGAAGGTTCCCCATCTATATTTTGGGGTAGAGGACCATGTGGATTACCACCGGCCAAGTGATTCCTTCGCAGGAATTCATCCTGAATTTTACAAAGCCACAGTCAAGCTGATCTTACAATCCTTGCTCGCTTTGGATAAAAGTTTGCTTGTAAACCAATAAGCTTTCCAATTCTAACCTAAACCCCTACCTACGCTCGTGGGAAAAACCGACCTCATCACCCGCCTGCTTATTTTTAGACTCAGGCACATGAGCAATCAGACCTTCATTCTGATTCTGAGTGGGTTTATTGGGGTGTTTTCTGGTTTGGCAGCTGTGGCACTCAAAACGGGTGTGCATACTATTCAAACTTTTTTGACGGAGGATTTTTACCCTACCTATGCCAACTTCATGTACATCATTTATCCAATGATTGGTATTTCAGCTGCCTTTCTCTTGGGAAAATATGTGTTGAAGGATTTGGGTGGTCATGGCATTCCCGATGTCTTATTTACCATTTCCAAGAAGTCCAGTCTGATTCCACGGGTAAAAATGTTCAGCCGGGTCCTAACCTCTTCGCTAACTGTAGGCTTTGGGGGATCTGTGGGATTGGAAGCCCCTATGGTCATGACTGGATCTGCGATTGGGTCCAATGTGGGTTCTTTGATGCACCTCAGCGCCAAAAAAAGAACCTTACTTATCGGATGCGGGGCTGCTGGTGCCATTTCGGCGATTTTCGGCGCACCGATTGGAGCAGTTATTTTTGCGATAGAAGTAATTCTGATGGAAATCAGTACTGCAAGCTTCATTCCTTTGCTGCTTGCATCGGTCACCGGTTCCCTGACTTCCATGCTCCTGATTGGAGAAGACTCGCTTTTCAATATCAGTTTGAAGGATAGCTTTCAAGCAGCCCACATGCCGTATTACTTGCTTTTGGGCATAATCTCTGGGCTTGTATCACTTTACTTCAGCAAAACCGTGCTGGCTACCGAAAGGTTGATGGCAGCCTTAGGGAATCCTTGGTTTAGGATTACGGCTGGGGGAGCATTTTTAGGATTGATGGTCTTTGTATTTCCTCCGATTTATGGGGAAGGATACGATATCCTGAATCTGTTGATTGATGGAAATTCAACCAAAATCTTAGAAAAAAGCCCCTTCTTTTCAAACCTAGAGGATTCCAAAACTATCCTTTTATTTCTATTAGGGATCATACTGCTCAAACCCATAGCCTCTGCGGTAACCATTGGTGCGGGAGGTAGTGGAGGTATTTTTGCGCCATCCTTGTTTGTAGGAGGCATCACAGGTTTCGTTTTTGCCTATTCAAAAAATCGTTTGGGATTTCACATTGACCTTCCCATGGCACATTTTGCATTGGTCGCCATGTGTGGCGTAATGGCAGGTGTCCAACATGCACCATTGTCAGCGATTTTCTTGATTGCTGAAATCACGGGGGGTTATGAACTTTTTATCCCCCTTATGTTTGTGTCAGCAATCTCTTTTATCACCAAAACTTACTTTCAAAAACAAAGCGTGTATACCTTACAATTGAAAGCTCAAGGAAAATACCTGCCGGAGACGAAAGATGAAGAACTTTTAGATAACATCTCCATTTCCCAGGTGATCGAAAAAGATCTATTGCCCATTCATCCCGATGCTCAGCTAACTGATTTGATCGAATTGGTCAAACTTTCCAAACGGAATATTTTCCCCGTGGTGGATTCTGCTCAAGCCTTACAAGGAATCGTGACTTTAGATGACATTCGCCACATCATGTTTGATGTAGAAAAGCAAAAAAATGTACGAGTTAGACAACTCATGCATAGACCTCCAGAAATCCTATTGTCTACAGAAAATATGCAATCGGCTATGGAAAAGTTTGAGAAATCCGGAGCCTGGAATCTTCCTGTAACAGAAAATGGACAGTATCTCGGATTTGTGTCGAAAGCAAAAATCTTCAATGCGTACCGTAAAAAATTGCAGCGGCAGAAGGAGTAATAAATAGAGAATTAAAATAAAATTTGGGAATTGAAATTATCCACTTTTGACATCGTATTTAGAGTTGATAATCATTTAGTTAGCAAAGATTATCCACAAAATCAGATTCGAGAAAATAGATTTAACTAATTGTTTTTCAACAACTTATATGTTAATTTAATATGAATGTGGATAAATTATTGAAATTGTGGATAAATTTTTCTTGCATTTTTTAATCTGCTTTAAATTTGCATTTAAGGCCATTTTTTAAAAATTATACAGCTAGAAATCGTCCGAAAAACAGGAGGGTATTGGAGCTAATTATAGACCCAAATTAAAATAAAATTTGGCGATTGGCCTACCGAACTGCGAAGTGGACAGAAAAAAACCTAGGCAAGAATCTTCTCTAAATTCTCAACTAGGTTTTATCACATTTTAACAACTAATCTTCAAATTTATATTCCAAAACCAATTGGGCTAAGGTTACTCATCTGCCTCATGATCCAGCTTTTCCGACCTTGGATATAGGAAGTCGGCCTGGCTGGGCTCCAGCGTCTCGGGTTAGGCAAAACGGCTGCAATTAACGCTGCCTGTCCTTTAGATAGCTTGGCGGCATCCTTATCAAAAAATGTTTGAGAGGCGGCCTGAATTCCATATACCCCATCTCCCATCTCTATTACATTTAAGTACACCTCCAAGATCCGCTCTTTAGACCAAAAGATTTCAATAAGAACTGTGAAATAAGCCTCAAACCCTTTTCGTATATAGCTTCTTGATGGCCATAAAAACACATTTTTTGCGGTTTGTTGGGAAATGGTACTTGCTCCTCTTACACGATTATTTGTTTTATTACTTTCCCAGGCTTTCTTCATAGATTTAAAATCAAAGCCATTATGCTTCATAAATGTTTGGTCCTCAGAGGCAACTACTGCTTGGGGGGCATGCTTTGACATTTCTGAAATAGGCACCCAATCTTTAACTAGGCGCAATTCTTTTTCCGGGTCGAGTCCTTGTTCTACCAGTCGAATCACCATCAAGGGGGTAATTGGTACAGGCACGAATCGGTAAAGAATGACTAATCCTATCGAAAGGCCAAAAAACCATAAAGCTGACTTCCAAAGAAATTTTCCAATCCAACGAATAACTTTCATTTTTAAGAATTAATAGGTGGTTTTTGCTTGCACAAATTGGTAGAAAAAAATGGCATTTTCATCATTGCCTAATTTTTCTAAATCCTCCAGCATTTTTTTCACTGTCAGGTGTGTGCCTACCCCCTCGGCTAGTAATGCAGGTGCAGCACTTTTTAGTAGCTCCTTCCAATATGAAGTCACCATTTTTCTCTTTTCACCACTTCTGGCATCAAGGTAAAACCCATCAAACCGCGTGGTGCAACTAGAAAATCCTGCCTCGGTTAGCAGGTTGCCCAACTCAATCCCCACATCTGGATTCCCCCCAATTTTCCGTTGAAAATCGCTCATTACCTCAACATAGTACCGCAGATGGGAGTATCCTGGGGAGACATACAAACTTGAATTAAATACTTCAGTCACATACAGGCGAGCGCCTGGTTGAAGATGCTCCTTCAGCTTTATTAATAGCCGAATCGGAGAAGGAACATGCTCCAAGGTCCAACACACAAAGGCAGCATCAAATCGCTCTCCAAGCTGGAGTTCACATCCGTCCTGCTCCACAAAACGAACACGATCACCAAATGATGCTAAGTTGATTCGTGCCTGAGCTAGCTGTTCCGCGGAGGAATCCACACAGGTGATCTGGAGGGCAGGAAATTTTTCTAACAAAATGCGCGTTTGTGCACCTACCCCACTACCTACTTCTAAGAGATTTTTACAACCACCAAAGTCCACTTCTTTGTAAACCATGGGTGCTAAGAACTCAGCCTGCTCTTTAAGGCGAAGTTGCTCTATCGGATCAAATCCATGCACATAGTTTGCCATTGATGAAAATTAAAATAGGTTGCCCGTGTTTTAGAGAGCGAAGATGAAACTTTTTTAAAGATTGAAAAATTCAGGTCCTTACTTTTTCCTATTTTCGAGTTCTTGATCTCTTAAACCTCCCCATCTATGCCCCCTATCGCTATTGGCAGCTTTGAAG
The DNA here is from genome assembly GCA_903952135.1 of uncultured Algoriphagus sp. GTDB lineage: Bacteria > Bacteroidota > Bacteroidia > Cytophagales > Cyclobacteriaceae > Algoriphagus. Next base: position 14,047 of record CAJBER010000014.1, on the reverse strand, counting down.
AATTTGAATCCTATCTCGGAAAAGAACTCGGAGCTTCAGCTTATTTTCAAATCACCCAAAAGCAGATCAATCAATTTGCTGAGGCAACCTTAGATCATCAATGGATTCATACGGATCCGGTCCGAGCCAAAGCGGAAGGAAGTTTTGGAAATACCATTGCCCATGGCTACCTCACACTGAGCATTGTACCCTACCTCTGGGAACAGATCGTACAGGTCAACAACCTCAAAATGATGATCAACTATGGGATTGAAAATCTCCGCTTTGCACAAGCGGTGACGGTAGATAGTGAGGTTCGCTTGATGGCTTCTTTAAAAAATATCAACAATCTCCGAGGAACCATCAAGGCAGAGGTAGAGGTGAAATTGGAAATCAAGGATCAAAAAAAGCCTGCATTTGCAGGATTACTGATCTTCTTGTACCATTTTAAGGATTAATCAAGAGGCAAGGAGGTCATTGATTACCGTGGCAGCACAGGCACAGCCAAAAGCTGCTGGGAGAAAAGACATGGTGCCGTAAGCGGACTTTTTGAAATTTTTCCCATCGGTGAGCATAAGGCTTTCCTTAATGACTACCTCGGTGGAAAAAACCGCCTTAAAGCCACCATCAATATCTCTTCTTTTCAGTCTCTTCCGAAGCATCTTGGCCAGCTTGCACTGGTGTGTGTCTGCAAAATCCACCACCTTGATTTGCGTGGGATCTACTTTTCCGCCAGCGCCCATGGAACTGACTAATGGAAATCCACGGTTTTTGGCCCCTTCAATCAGGTGCATTTTGGGGGTAAAGCTATCGATGCAATCCACCACATAGTCGTAGTGGTTGACTTCCAACAAGGCCGTCATCTCCGATGGATCCAAAAATTTCTTTACTGCCACCAATTTCAATGCAGGGTTAATGGCCAATAATCGTTCCTCCATCCAGCCTGCTTTGGCTTGCCCAACGTTGAGTTGGGTAGCGGGAAGCTGACGATTCACATTGGAAATATCCACCGTGTCTCCATCAATAATGGTCATTGCCCCAACTCCAGAACGTGCAATAAACTCAGCAGCAAAAGATCCCACACCCCCTAGTCCGACGACTAGCACGTGTTTCTTTGCCAATTTTTTAAGCCCTTCACGACCTACAATCAATTCGGTACGACTCAACCAGGCAAATTCATTCATGAGATCTTTCTTTTGGAGATGGCATTCCAATTCGCAATCACCTGCGCGGCAAGCCTTGCTTCTGGAAGCTGCAAAATTAGAGAAGCCGCTTGATAAATCGATCCGATTTTCAACTCCGAATCGTCGGTTTCGAAAAAAACACGATCAATTGGGCATGCTGCCAGCCACTTGGCTGCATTGCTACCGGGATGAAGGATGTGCTTTCCAAAGGAGAAAAATACAGGGAAGGGTAGCAGCTGCCGTGCCAACTCGGGCTTTTGATTCCAACCATGCCAGATGATGCAAGGAGGATTCTTTGCTGACTTCAGGTACTCGAGGAGCAAGTCGTGGGACTTGACACAATGCAAAATCAAGGGGATTCCCAATTCAGCGGCAGCCCTAGTTTGGGCATAAAAAGCATCTTTTTGAAGCTGAATTTCAGGTCCCTTCAGCCGATCAAACCCCGCTTCCCCAATGGCCAAAACGCAAGGGTTCTGGGCTGCTTCCCGCTTGATTTTTTCAAAATGGCTTTCCCAATTGGAATCCAAGTCCCAGGGATGAATCCCCATAGAAACGGAAATACCTTCCGCCAGGATAGCCTTTCCTGCCTGAAAGATGGAATGGAGCTGCCCCTCGCGATGTGTGTGAAAATCCCAACAATGCATTCCCGAAGGTCGAAAAAATAGGGTTGATAAAAAATGCCCCCAACAAGTCGTCCTTAGTTGGGGGCAGGTACACATCAACTTACTACTCTTAATCCAAGCGCTTTCGCTCTTCGGAACTTCCCGAATTCGAATTCACCCGGAAGCTTTGTCCTTTGGAAAAATTGTACCGAAGCGTGAAACGAACGCTCTGTTCATTTTGGTATTGAAGAATGCGGGTATCAATAGCTGCAAAATTGACCGATGCGCGAACCCATTGGGTTCGGAACAAGTCTCCCCCATTGATGGATAGGGAAAGCTTGTCCTTCATCACTGATTTTGTGATTCCCGCATCGACCCATCCAAATCCGCGAACCTCTCCCATACCCCAAATCTGTGGGCCCAGGTAAGTCCCTACCAACTCCATCTTGAAACCTTTGGGTAAGCTAAAGTTGTGCTGAGTTCGTAAAACATAGGATAATTGACTTATATCCAAAAGGTCCTTGCCAATGAGCGACTTGAATTTGTTGTAGTTGACCTGAACCAGGTTAGAGGTGTTCCACCATTTTGCCAATTCAACAGGTACTACGCCTTGAAAATTGAAATTCTTGGTTTTGTCAAAATTTGCGGTGTAAAGTGTGCTGCTTCGTGCTTCCTCGTTTTGCTCAAAAACTTGCTGAAACGAATTTTCGGTAACGCTGTAGCCCAGGGTAAACTGGTACACACCTTTGATCACATGGTCCATCTCTAGGTTGGTAGAATACTGGGGCCGTAGGTTTGGATTCCCCTTTTCAGTAGTCAAGGGATCGATATAATACACAAAGGGGTTGAGCAAGCGGTAGTTGGGTCGCGTAATCCGGCGATTCACGTTGTAGACCACTTGGTAGGCATCGCTGATTTTGTGTTGCAAAAATACACTTGGAAAGAGGTTGGTATATTCTTGCTTATTGACTTGATTGAGCGTCTTGGAAGTTCCGGTCACGTCGGAATACTCCATTCGTAAGCCCGCCTGATAGGATAACTTTGGCGAAAAATCCCCTTTCAAGGAACTGTAGGCTGCCAACACATTCTCTTGGTAAATAAAGCGATTGGAGTTAGGATCAGGTAAAAAAGGATCATTGCTGATTCCTCTACTTAGGTCTAGGCTATTATCCGACTCTACCCAGCTACCCTTGAGGCCTGCCTCTAATACTTTTCCTCCTTTCAGGGGTTGGATCCAATCCACCTTCGACGTAAAGATGGTGTAGTACATGTCATTGAGCGTCAATACACGATCTGAGCTCAGCGTAGGCGGATTCAATCCATTCGAATAGGAATTATTCAATAATGCTTCGCTGCTCATGTCCATCACTGTCAAGTCTAAGTCCGCTGTGATCTTTCCCCCTAGGGTATCCAACTTTGCATCGTAGTGCAGGTTGGTAAAAAGTCGACTTCGCTGGTCCTCGGAATCATTGATTGACGTGAAGCTTGATTTGGTGGACTGTCCAGGATTTGAAATTGTCGTTCCGGAGTTATTGAGTCCATTGCTAGCAGAAGTAGAAGCCTGAACGTTGATTCCCAAATTCTGAGTGGGTGTTAATTCGTAATTGGCAGCACCCGTAAAGGAAGGGGTATGGCTCCGCTCGACGATTCGAGAATCTTGCAAAAAGGTGGATTTTCCTCCTTCAACCTGAAAATTTCGTTCAATTTCTAAGTCATTAATTTCTACATTTTCGTTGTAATTGAAAGTTCCATTACTCGTCCACTTCCCTTTTTTGACATTGAGGGTAACCCCCGCATTGGGAGCAGCCTTTCCATTGTATCTGCCTCCGATCATCACATTCCCAAATATCCCATCGACCGTGTTTTTCTTGAGTTGAATATTGATCACCCCTGCGGCACCTTCTGCGTCAAAGCGAGCTGACGGGCTAGTCATCACTTCGATACTTTTAATGTTATCCGCAGGCATGGAACGCAAAAAGCTAGTCAAATCGGCAACACTCATGTACATGGGCCGATCGTTGATCATCACCGTCACGCCTGTTCTCCCATTCAAATTGATGCTTCCATCCGAAGTAATAAATACCCCCGGAGATCTTCCCAATACATCCAGCGCATTGGCCCCTTCCGCCATCACCGTACCTTCTACATTGACGATGGTCTTGTCGGGTTCGATGATGATTTGGGGACGTGAAGCCTTGACGGTGACCTCATCCAAGCCAGTTACTTCATCGGCAAGAATAATCTTTCCAAAATCTTTTTGAAGTCCAGCCTGAAGTTCAAACTCCTCGGAAGTGAAGGAGGTATACCCTAGCGAAGACACCACTAGTTTGACACGGGCAGTTTTGGTTGTAGCAATCGAAAAATTTCCAGCTTCATCGGTGACGGCACCTTCAAGAAGTACTCCTTCTGGGGATAGCAGCGCCGCATTGGCATAGGGTACGGGCTCCCCTTTTTGGTTGGTAATCGTTCCGCGCAACAGGGCCGATGGTCTGGATTGAGCGGCAAGCGTACTCATTCCTAGCAGGTACACAAAAAAGGCTAAGAATAAAAAGTGACGGGTCTTCATGAAGAAAATAGTTGGTTTAGTTTTCTAGTAGATGCAGAAAACCAAGAAAAGGATGTGCCAAGTAGAAAAAAATGCGAAAAATAATTGCAAACCAAGATTTTGAAGGAAGCAAATCAGCACACTGTCTCATTTCCGAACAGTGATTTTTTCAGAATGGAACAAAAAAACTCCTGAAGAATATCCTCAGGAGTTCATTTCTCTTAGGGTAGTTGCACTTACTTCGCAGCAGCGTAACGCTTGCTCACTGCATCCCAGTTGACCACATTCCAAAAAGCGGCAATGTAATCTGGGCGTCTATTTTGGTAGTGTAGGTAGTAGGCATGTTCCCACACATCCAACCCAAGGATAGGCGTGCCTGGGCAATCGGATACATCCATCAAAGGATTGTCTTGATTTGGAGAGGAGCATACGCAAATCTCTTTTTTGGTATCGATACAAAGCCAAGCCCAGCCTGAACCAAAACGAGTGGTTGCTGCCTTGTTAAATGTTTCTTTGAAAGCATCAAATGAGCCAAATTTGGCATCAATAGCAGCAGCTAACTCCCCGGTAGGAAGACCGCCACCGTTTGGGGAAATGGTTTCCCAAAAAAGGCTATGGTTCCAATGACCACCTCCATTGTTCCGAACTGCAGTATTCGAACCTGCCACTTTCATCAATTCTTCTAGGGACTTGCCTTCCAGGTCGGTGCCTGCAATGGCAGCATTTAAGTTGGTCACATAAGCATTGTGGTGCTTTCCATGGTGAATTTCCATGGTACGTGCATCGATGTGTGGTTCCAATGCATCAAGGGCATAGGGAAGGGCAGGAAGTTGAAAAGCCATAGGAGTTTAGTTTAATGAAGGATAAAATTAACGAGTTCTGTTGATTATGTCCTTAAAACCAGTCTTTTCTTGAAAAAGTTCTGCTGGTTTACAAAGACTTTTTTCGAAGGCCTTGAAAAAAGTCTAGGAGCAACTGCTCCGATTCCTTCTCTTGTAATCCTTCGTTCACTTTGGTTTTTGGGTGAAGCATGTGCGTATTGCACTGCCGATAGCCTCGCTTGGGATCCTTGGCCCCGAGGTAGAGTTCTCCTAGCTGAGCCCAGTAGAGTGCACCCGCACACATGGGGCAAGGCTCCAAGGTGACATATAAGCGGCATTCATTCAGGTATTTGCCTCCCAAGTAATTTGCGGCAGCAGTAATCGCCAGGATTTCTGCATGGGCAGTGACATCATTCAGCTTTTCGGTTTGGTTGTAGGCACGCGCAATAACCTTGTTTTTGGCCACCACCACTGCCCCTACGGGTACTTCACCTTCTTCAAAAGCAATCTTTGCCTGCTTGAAGGCTTCATTCATGAAGTACTCGTGCGTGAAGATTTCCAAAAGGGTTAGAAATTAAAGAGGGCGAAGATTTCTTCGCGAACCCCTTTGTTGATCACAACCGCCAAAATCAAGGAAACTATCAATCCGGCTAGGGCTTTCCACATGTCTTTTCTGGCCAAACGGAAGGCTCTTGTCAACCAAGCTCCTCGATTTTTAGCTTTTCCATGTTTGCCTAAAGCAATCGCAAATTCCCGACCTGCCAACAATCCAATAAATACCCAAGTGGTACTCATCGGGACATTGTTGTACATTTTGAAGTAAAACAAAATCACCGCGTACACTAAATCCACCAAGGTAGCAGCACGCACATCAGCTACATTCGTTTTCTCATTTATGATGTCCTGGATTTTATCTCCTTTCAAGAAAAAGATGATCCCCAATCCGAAAAATACTACTCCTGTATAAACAAGAAACTCAAAAACATTTAATTGACGGGGTAAAAACACTGCAATATTCGCCGCATCCTGCATAATCCAAATTGCCCAAAGTGTTCCTGAAGTTATCCACTGCAAAACCATCCAGTACGGTTTTGCTTCCCCTTTGAGGTAATTTTTTACAAAACGCTCTAAAATATACCAAACGAGGATTGCTAAGGCAAAGGCCAAAACGTAGCCATAAAAACTTTTGCTCATCACCGATACGATCGTTCCTGCCTTGTACGTAAATACATTGAGTAACAAAAAGGTGGTAGATACAGGCCACCTCATTCGGGTCATGATCAGCAAGACGATGGGAGCTGCCAGCTGTAGAAAGACAAAACTTTCGGGTGCTTTTTCTAATCCTGGGGTACTGAGCAATTGGAATGAAACATCCCCCTCGAAAACAAACCAACTGTAGGTGATGGTGACCACCCAAATCAATCCGATAAACAGCCACAACCAGTACCATTTCGTCTTTTGATTGGAAACAATAAAGGTTCCTATGGTCTGAATACTGTCATTGGCAATGGCCGAATAGGCAGCGAGTGCAAATCCAAACCACATGGCCGCATAGGTGTATTCTGTAATAAATCCTGCGATAGAAATCAGGATGGCAATAAGAATTAAATAAGGACGTTCAGCCTTCGCTAAGTCAAAAATTCCAGAGACTTTCTTTGAAATGGCATCTTGATTTATATTTTGATCAATCGGCTTTCGTTTGGCCATGTGAGGGAGATAGATGAACTGGGTTCAAAAATAAATAAGATATTCCGCAACACGTGTTATTAAATTGTTAAAAGAAAGAAAAACTATCCCCAAATACAGAAGTCAAAATTGATTTTAGGGAAAAAAAGTCAATTTTTGTACCGCATTATAGTTATCATTTACCGCTTTAAAGATGCACTATTGGACAATTTGGAAGGATTGTCCCTGTCGATACAAAAATGGAAAGCTTGGAAAAGCAGGAAGGTCCTGCCAAAAGTAATTTTTTTCAATACGCGCAGGTATTCTTTGCCTTGCTACTCTTCATTTTTGCCATTGATCTCCTCACAGTTGGCATTGGAAATATCAATGGGGGCATCGCATTAGAAATTCTAAACGCCACCAAAAATCCATTTATTAGCCTATTCATCGGCCTATTGGTGACAGCCTTGATCCAAAGTAGCTCAACAGTCACTGCTAGCGTCGTAGCAATTGTGGCTTCGGGAAATCTTTCCCTACAGCAAGCCGTTCCCATTGTGCTTGGGGCCAACATCGGGACCACACTTACCTCCACCCTAGTATCCTTATCTTATTTGATGAATAAAAAGGAATTTCGACGGGCGCTATCCGCCGGGATTTCCCATGACATTTTCAATATCCTTACGGTCATTCTGCTTTTACCCCTTGAAATTTACTTTGGATTCCTTTCCAACACCGCAAGCCATATTGCAGGTTGGTTTGCCTCAGACAATTCATTTGATGGCCCCATCGTCTACAACCGGATGTTTACCCGTACTTGGACAGAATGGATAGTGAATCAGATCAACCAACCTGTGATATCCATGATTCTGTCAGTTGTACTCGTGTTTTTGGCGATCAAAGTCTTGTCCACTGCCATGTACAAATCCTTTATCAAAAATACTTTTCAGGACATCAACAAGGTTATTTTTCAAAAAACGGGCCTTGCGTTTTTTTATGGACTTTTCTTCACAGCGGCAGTCCAGTCTAGTACCGTGACCACCTCCTTAGTGGTACCACTCGTGGCTAGCAAAAAAGTTACCTTAAGCAGAGTTTTTCCTTTCATCATTGGAGCAAATATTGGCACTACCATGACAGCAGTCATTGCTTCCATTTACAAGCCAGAAGCAGCTATTGCACTGGCTTTAGTCCATGTTTTATTCAATAGTTTGGGTGCTTTGATTTTTCTACCCATTTCAGGAATCCGGAAAATCCCAGTTTGGATTGCCAACTTCATGGGCAAAATTTCTGTCAAGTACAGGATAGTCGTTTTTGCATACATCCTACTGACCTTTTTCATCATCCCATTTCTACTGATTTACTTTACTAAAGGCTAAGCTTTTTCACTTCTCCAAGCATCCATTAGGGATTTGGCCGCGCTGGTACCCAAGCGATCTGCTCCTGCTTGGATTAAGGCCAAGGCTTGCTCTAAGGTTTTTATTCCCCCGCTTGCTTTAATCCCAACGGTCGAGGGAAGCACTTGCCGCATCAAACTGATGTCTTCTACCTTAGCTCCCGAAGGGGCATACCCAGTAGAGGTTTTGACAAAGTCTGCCCCTGCATCTTGGCAAATCAAACAGGCTTCCTGGATTTGTACAGGACTTAGGTAGGCAGTTTCAATGATTACTTTCAGAATTTTTTCGGAGGCATGAGCCACTTTTGCCAGCTGGGCAAGTTCAATCTTTGGCCATGTCATTCCCGAGTGGAAGGCTGTTTGGCACCAAACTACGTCCAATTCATCGGCCCCCGCTTCAAGGGCAGCGTGAGCCTCTGCCACCTTCGCAGCTGTGGTTTCATACCCAAATGGAAAACCGATCACCGTCACCACTTGAATATCGGATTCCCTCAGCTCCCTCTTTACTTTCTTCACCCAAAAGGGAGGAACGCAAATTCCAATGAATTGCTCCACAATAGCATCCGCTATCAAAAGGTCGATTTCTCGCTCAGTGACCGTGGGTTTGAGCAGGGTGGATTCTAGGTAACGATTTAGTTTCATTCAGGCAGATTAGGAAGCATCACTTACGTAATCACTCAGGTACATAAATTCCAAGGTCAAATCCCCATCCCTCGCAATAGTGGCTTTTTCCAAAATTGGAGAAATGTCTTTCCCCAATTCTGGTATCACCCATTCCCGAAGCTGGCGAGCAAACTCGGCAGAGGATTCCCTAGGAAGCTCACAGGGCAAATTATCAATGGCCATCACTGAAATACTATCCTGCTTCCCAAAGGGAGGTAGCTCCTCTCCAGTTGTGCGATCCACATCGTATACTGGATCTAGAATTGTAGTGGCGCGCTGGGTGGTAGGAATTGAACCATCCAGATCACAGGTGATGTCGGCAATTACCGAAATCGAGAAATCAGGAGATTGGATTGCAGGCAACTCAAATAAGCGTGGCGCTTTAGGGTCCCAATAGGCTGCTGCAATTAAAATTTCCCCTGCTTTGGCAAAGGGCAGGAAATGACTCTCATAGGCTTCGGGATGAGCATAAAAATCAGCCTGATCGTATCCACCATTCGATTTTCTTCGCAAATAATCAGCGGAGGAAAGACACACAAATACAGGTTCATCAAAGTCAGTACTTAAGAATTCCTGGGGATTCACCTCTCGAATTCCCAAGATGCCCAAGATCTCTAAAACCCCTTTCCCTACTCTTCCTCTTCCGGTCACCGTAATTTTAATTGGGGGAAGTAACACCTTCTTCAATTCTACCTTTAGGTCCTCCAAGTCCCTGCAGGCAGAAGCTCGTTTGATTTCAAACAAGCCCGTCTTCTTGCCATAGGTCCAGAATGCATTGTAGGCACCAACTATTCCTGCCCATCGTCCAAAGGCTACTACGCGCTCCCCTTCCGGGTTCTTCAAGAGTTCATAGTCAATTAGGCGAATGGATTTAGCCAAAATTGCTTGCAATAAGGCCTGATTCTTGGGCTGCTTTTTAATGGTATGGGAAAAGAAAAAATAGGTCTTGCCGGGAATCAATTGGGCGATTGGGACTTCTTTCACTCCAAATAAAACATCTACGGCACTTAAATCCGTAACTACCTCAATCCCTTGCTGAGTATACTCCTCATCTGTAAAACAACGAAACTCGCTTTTTTCTACGCAAATGGACAGGTGATTTCCGAAGGTTTTTTGAATTTCATGAAGAAGGTCAGGGGTAAATGGGCTCCGTTGATCTGCTGGGATTTTTCCTTCTCGGATAATTCCAATTTTCATAAAAAGTAGGTCATTTGGGTTAGTTGATTCTGACAAATTAGCCTCCCAAGCTTTCATCCAAAAAGCACTTCCTTACCTTGGGGGCATTGCATCACCAAGTTAGAAAGAATTTTGAAGCCAAAGGCCCCTTGGCCCTCGAAAAAAGGAGGTTCCGACCACAAACAAAAAAGGGGCTTAACGCCCCCTTTATTAATCTATTCCTAAGAAATCTATTTGGAAAATCAAGACCGAATTCTCAGGGATTTTGGCATTGCTTTTCTGATTACTATAGGCATAAGGTGAAGGAATAATGAAGGTGGCCTTTGAGGAAGGGCGGAGCCTCTTGAATCCAAAATCCCAACCTGTAATTACAGAAGCGCTTCCCACAACAAAACTTAGAGGAGCGTAGACCCTGCCTTCCACATATCTGTTTTTGAGCCTAGCGACATCCTCATAGGAGGTGTCAAATACTGTCCCATTAGTCATCAACTTTCCAATGTAATCTGTATACACTACGGTGTTGTTTGTTGGACGAGAACCCTTGCCTTCTTGATGGACAATTACTACCACCCCACTAGGATCATGGATACGGTAAATACTATCTATTTTTGCCGTATCTAAATAGGCAGCAATTTTCTTTCGATCAATCGCTAAGTTGCCTTCAAAATCATAAGCAGGTCCCTGATTGAATGGGCTTGTGGTCTCACAAGCACTTAAGCCAACTAGGGCAAAAAGGAAGAGTACTAAAAGATTGCGCATCATGGATTTAGATTCGGGCCTTTTTTGATCTGTACAAGTTCAAGTTCAAATATCAGGGGAGAGTTTGCCGGAATGCCTCCACTTGCCTGTGTTCCATAGCCCAGCCTAGAAGGAAAAATTACCGTTGCCTTTTCTCCTGCGTGCATCATTGAGATGGCAAATTCAAATCCAGTGATGGTAAATCCATAGCCTACGGCATAGCGAAGAGGCTGATACTTTCTTCCAGAACTGAAAATACCATTATCCTTAGCAATCTGCTCGATAGAGGTGTCGAAGATTTTTTTATCGAGTGTCTTGCCTGTATAGTTGACCGTGACCGTATCTCCTCTCAATAAATTATTCCGCTCTGGTTTGGTTGAAACCTCCCAGAACATATAAAATCCTTCGATCGGTTCACTGTATTCCTTCACACTCGAAATGGGATTCTCTTTAAGAAACTTTTCGATGGCTTCCTTGTCCCGCTCCAAGATCACCTCTTGAGTTTGATCAGAATCCACACAGGAAAGCAAAGAAATCGCTCCGATAAACAAAGCCAGGGCGGCAATTAGTCTGGATTTCATAGGTTCTGGTTCTTTAGTGTAAAGGATACTTCTTATTTCTTCGAGTCGGTTACTTCTACGTCAAATACAAGAATAGAGTTGGCTGGAATCATTTCTCCTGCTCCACTTTCGCCATAACCAAGCGGAGAAGGGATGATCAACTTGGCTTTAGAACCTTTTTTCAAAAGCATCAAGCCTTCGTCCCATCCTGGAATTACTTGACCCAAGCCTACGCTAACTGGTAGAGGCTCGTAAGGACGCTCCGCGTTGAATATGTTGTTTGCTTTGGCAATCTCTGGGTATGAGGTATCAAACAAAGTACCTGTGATTAGGTAACCCGCATAGTTTACAGATAAGGTAGTTCCAGGAGTTGTCGCCTCACCTGTTCCTTCTTTTTCAATCACGTAATAGAGACCACTTTCAGTCTTCTGCGCCTTCAAATTATTTTTAGTCAAATAGGCTTCGATTGTTTTAGCCTCTTCTACAATAAGTGCTTTAGCGCGTTCCGCTGCTTTCTCTTGCTCTTTCTGCATGGCTTCCTCGTAGAATGCCTGCATTTCGGCTTCCGTCTTTACTTCATAAGCACCGAGTCTCACTTTAATCATGTCACCCTCTTTAATTGGGGCAGGCTGATTGCCACTGAAAATGATTTTAGCGGTAGCTTCGAACGTGATTGAATCCCCTTTTCTCAAACCCAAAAAGATCTCATCCATACCATTCTGAGCCTTGATGGTGTCGTTTGCCATCAAATATCCTGGAAATGGCTCTTTCAAAGTACTGTAAATCACAGAGTCGGCCTGAGTTAAAATCTCTAGGTTGTACAATAGAAAATCACCATTGGCAGGCTTCTCAGTGCCTTCATTGATGTAAGTAAATTCAATGGCATCCTTCTCGGTAACCTTTGTTTTTTGGCAAGAAGAAAGCGTGCTTACCCCAGTAACAAGGGCGAATAGGAGTACTAGGGATTTGTAATTTTTCATAAAAGGATTGGTGAATTTCAAAATTTATTGTCTTGAGGTTAGGTATTCGATACTGCTTCGGAATGAAAAAGTTCTTCTTTATACTCTTGAACTAAGGATTCAAAGCGTGCTACCGTTTTTTTCAGACTTAAGGAAGATTTTCCTCCAGCAGCATTTTTATGCCCCCCTCCTCCAAAATGAGTAGCAGCAAACTTATTCACCGCCACATCCACACTGGATCGAAAGGATATTTTAATGCCATCTTCTCGTTCAGAAAACAAAGCGGCTAACTTTACTCCATCCAAAGATAAGGCATAATTCACCAAACCTTCGGTGTCTCCGGTCTGGCTTTGATATTTTTTAAGATCTTTTTTACTAATTACGAAATAGGCGGTTTGCAAATCTTCCCGGACCACCAAACGCTTTGTAATGGCAAAACCGATGAATTTGAGCCGATTTAGGGAGTTTGAATCGTAAATCAAGTTGGCGATTTCAGTGGCATTGGCTCCTGCTTCGATTAACTCCGCTACGACCAAATGGACATTTTTGGTGGTATTGGGATGACGAAATCCTCCCGTATCGGTCAAAATTCCCGCATAGAGACAAGCCGCAATGTGCTTATCGATCAGCTCCTTGTCGCCAAGGGAGACTATCAATTCATAAACGAGTTCGCAGGTAGCTGCTGCCTGCGTGCTCCAAAGTCTATGGTGTGCAAAATCCTCAGGATCTTGATGGTGATCAATATTGACAATAAAGGCATTGGATTGGCGTATCAATTCCCCCAATTCATTTACTCGGTTCAGCACAGAAAAATCCAAACAGAAAATTAGTTCTGCCTTTTCTAGCTTTACAAGCGCTTTCTTTCGGTCAGTATCCTTGGAAAAGTCCAAGACGGCATCGTTGCCCTTCATCCAGGTCAAAAAATAAGGATAGTCAGACGGGGTAATCACAGTGACCTCGTGCCCTTTTTTGAGTAGGTAGTTAGCCAGACCCAAAGAAGACCCTAAGGCATCTGCATCAGGCTTCACATGGGTGGTAATGACAATTTTCCTAGGTGAGGAAAGTTTTTGAATAAACGTACCTAAAGCTTCCATTAATTTGATTCAGCTGCACTTTTGGCTCCGGAGGCAGCAAAGGTCAACAAATTTTAATCAATTCCCAAAGCATGAAATTTGCTGATACTGAAGCAACTAAGATAGAATTCTACATCCCCCATCTAAATATGAATCAAAAAGCGCTAATTTTGCAGCCGAAATAAACCAATGAAACTCCAAATCCCATGGCAGGAACCAGAACATTCACCATGATTAAGCCAGATGCTTTCCTAGGAGGCAACTCAGGCGCAATCTTAAAAATGATTGAAGAAGCAGGCTTTAAAATCGTTGCTCTAAAGGCTACCCGACTTACTCCAGAATTAGCAGGTAAATTCTATGAAGTACATAGCGAAAGACCTTTCTACAAGGACCTATGCACCTACATGTCTTCTGCACCAATTTTTGCAGCTATCCTAGAAAAAAACAATGCTGTGGAAGATTTCCGTACCCTAATCGGAGCTACAAACCCAGCCAATGCAGCTGAGGGCACTATCCGTAAAATATTTGCTAAATCAATCGAGGCAAATGCGGTACACGGATCTGACTCAGATGAAAATGCAGCCATTGAAGGCAGCTTCTTCTTCAACCAATACGAGCGAGTGCTTTAATCCATTCCTCAAAAAACTCAAAGAGCGGCCAATTAGGTCGCTCTTTTTTTTGCTTTAAAAAGC
>CAJBER010000013.1 GCA_903952135.1 uncultured Algoriphagus sp. | reverse complement strand
GAATTCAAGGCCATCCGAGACAGCTACTTTAAAAAGTAAGGTCTTCTAGCTTTAATCTACTTTGATTCCATAGGACTCAAGAAGGCCAGGCAAACCTGCGAGATCAAATCGTGCCCCTTTGAGGACGTTGAGTTCGGGAGCAATTCGGTAGTGAAGGGCTTCCCGAAAGTCCGCTTTTTCGAGGTTGGTCTGATCGAATACTGCTCCGAGGAGGTCAGATCCCTGAAAACTTGCTTCGCTCAGGTTGGCCTGGGAAAAGTCTACCTCCCGCAGTCGACACTGGAGAAACTTTGATTTTTTGAGGGGGAGTTTGTAAAAATTACAGTAGTCGAGGACGCAGTTTTCCAGTTGGAGCTCCAGTAGAAAGGGATTTGCAGAAGCGAAGGCGATACCTAGCATTTTGCAGCGCAGGAATCGGACATTCTGAAAATTCACCATGACTACCTTGATGTTGCTTAGGTCACAGTCTTCAAAATGGCAATTTTCAAAACTCGCCTGTTGAAAGGAGGCGGTAGCAAAGTTGCAGTTGGAAAAGGTACAGCCATCGTATTCTCCTGCAAGGACATCCGAGGGGCTGAGATTTTGAAAATGCTGTTCGCTAAAATAGGACATCTGCTAGGTTGATTTCGGGTTTTTGGTCGAATTTAGAGGGCTATCTGGTACAAACTGCAGCGTTGGATGCTGGGGGAATTCTGCAGGTCTGGATGGTCAAACTCTTTCCAATATTCCATCCCTATTTTTTTCATTACTTGAATGGAAGCCAGGTTTCCGATAGAAGCCATGGCTACCACTTTCGGAATTTGGAGTTGCCGTGCATAGTCTAGGCAGGCAGCAGCTCCCTCGGTGCTAAAGCCTTGGTTCCACCAGGCTTTGCCGATGCGGTAGCCGATATCTACGGTAGGCGTAAAGTCTGCTTCAAAGGTTTTCCATCCCAATCCGATGGTGCCCAAAAGCGCTTGGCTTTCCAGAACATCCACTGCAAAATAGCAGAAGCCTTTGTCCTCGTACAGGCGCTCCATTCGTTCCATCATGGCTTGTGTATCTTCTTTGGGGAGCGGTCTTTCGAAAAAGCGCATGACCTCCGCATCCGTGTTGATGGCGGTAAATACCTCCAGGTCACTCGCTTGCCAGCGGCGAAATCCTAAGCGTGGGGTGGTAAATAGGTAGGGATGCATGGAGGCTAGGGAATGGAATAGAAAGTTAAATTAAGTAGGTTTTTTGAAAATTCTGCGTTTGGTATCCCATCTAGGTGGATGCGAGGGAATTTGATTTTTAATTTTCCAATCCATTGAAGGGATTGAACCGCCTGCGGCCTACTCCCATCGCTACCGCTCGGCAGACTGTTTTGTCTCCATACTTGACGTTTAATTTATCCAGAGCTTGGTAGAGCTGTAGTTATTCCGACTAACCTTTATGGGTTAATTCCTACTGAAATTGCACTCAATCCCCAGTAAACCGCCAGGTATTTTTCGTTTATTCTTAGAAATATTGAATTGAAGGGGGCTATTTGGTACTATTTGGTTATTAATTAAAAAATTGACTTTTAATTGTTATATTTCAATATAAAACATAACTAATTAAGTTGATTTACAGCAAATTATAGCTTAATAAAATCTTTTTATACATTTTTATTTGTTAATCTGGTGAAAGACAGATAGGTTTAGTGCGAGCAAGTTTTTTGAGTGCGGCAAATGTGGGAGAAGAACTTCGCTCAAAGTCGGGCCAGTAATGGAATCAAGTCACCTTTCTTTTTAATTTACCAACACCTCATTCTAGTTCAAAAAAAATGCTAAGTAAGGGTTAGCGACCCTTTAAAGTCGGACATGTGCAAGCGAAAAACGACTTAAAAAATCCAAGAGTAGCCCCGTATAACGAAAAGGGACAGAGTAGTTAAGAACTCCTAAAACATTTTTCAATATGTCTAGAATATTTAAAATTTCAGCAGTTATAATTTTTATCAGTTTTTCTGGGTGTTCACTAATGGAACAAAACATTCCATTAAATGATGATGGACTTCAAATCTCCGATGAATTAAAGTTTCCTAAAGGCCTAGATTTAAATGAAATCAATAAAATAGGGGAAGAACTAAATTTGGTTTTGGGCAAGAATCAAAACCTAGATGGATCATTTTTAAGCCTAGATTACAGCGATCCGGAAATTGAACGGATTTTAAACCCATTAGTGGAAAATGGAAGAAGCATTCATCGACACTTATTAAACCAGGTTTTCTCTTCATCGGTTGCTAAAACTCTCTCTGAAGAAGAAAGGGGAACAATTACTAATTTATCGGACCAAGAATTAGTGGAGCTATCCCTGATGATTTCAATTATGCAACAAACTACTGATAAAAGCGCAGGTGTGTTTAGTAATTCAAATCACAGAATCAATGAAGATGTAGATTGGGATCGAATTCGTAGTTGTGCTTCTGGGGTATTAGGTGTAGGCGTAATAAATGAATTGATTAAAAATACTGCTGCTTTAGCCTCTGCTGAGGTAGCGGCAGAAATATTGATTTTAGTAGGTAAGCGGACATTGGGATGGGTGGCTTTAGGTTTGATGGTTTGGGACTTTTATGATTGTTTAAATTAGAAACATGGATGTAAATAAGCTAAAAAAAGCCTTAGTTAAAGTCTCTGTTTTGACTTTAATAGGGTACGTGATATCGGGAATCCTTTTCAGGATATTTCCTGAGTTTGAATACGCTGAACTGGCGCTTGGCCTGTTGATTGGATTTAATTTGGTTTTTAGTACAATTCAGTTTAGGCGATCCATAAGTCCGTCTTCCTTTTTTGATTTGGATACCAGTTTCAAATCGAAAATCATTATTCAGTATGTGCTAAATGCCCTGATCTTTATTGTTTTTGTTTTAAGATTTTAGGTTTGTATGGATTGCCTCGGAATTAGAGGCAACCTTTTTTTTGTCTCAGGCCTCCATTCCATTAAATGGATTAAACCTTCTCCTTCCTACCCCCATAGCTACCGCTCGGCAGACTGTTTTGTCTCCATATTTGACGTTTAATTTATCCAGAGCTTGGTAGAGGTTGATTTGCTGTTGGCTATCTTCAAAGAGCTGAATCTGGTAATTGCCATAGACCAGGTTGCTGAAGCGCACGCCCACCAGTCGGATGAGTAGGCGACGGGTGTAGAGCTTGCGGAAGAGTTCCTTGACGAGGGGGAGTAGGCTATGGTCCGCGGCGGTATAGGGGATGCGTTGCTGTATGCTATGGGTTTCAAAGTCGGAATAGCGGATTTTCACGGTGATGCAAGCGGTGAGCTGCCCTTTTTTCCGGAGTTTGGTGCTGAGTTGCTCGGTCATGGCGATGAGGGTTGCCTCGAGCAGGCGGGTGTCGATGGTGTCTTCATCAAAGGTGTTTTCGGAGGAGATGGATTTGGCTTCGGTGTACGGAACCACTGGGCTGAGGTCGATGCCATTTGCTTTTTCCCAGATCATTTTTCCGTTTTTTCCAAAGGTGGCCTCTAGGAGTTGGGCAGGCATTTGCTGTAGGGTCTGTACTTTTTTTACCCCCATGTTGTAGAGTGTTTGGGAGGTTTTTTCACCAATCATGGGGATTTTCCGTACGGACAGGGGGGAGAGGAAGGTTTTTTCCTCTCCGATCGGAATTTGTTTTTCATTGTTGGGTTTGGCTTCGCCTGTGGCAATTTTGGAGACAGTTTTGTTTTGGGAAAGGCCCATGGAGATGTTGAGTCCGCTTTCTTGGATGATGCGTTGGCGGAGTTGATGGGCCAACTTGAAGCAGCCAAAGAAGCGGTCCATGCCGGTGAGGTCGATGTAGAATTCATCGATGGAGGCTTTTTCGAATAGAGGAACTCCTTCTCGGATGATTTCGGTGATTTCTTGGGACTTTTGGCTGTATTTTTCAAAATCCCCACGTACTACAATTGCTTCCGGGCAGAGCTGTCTAGCAGTGCGCATGGGCATGGCGGAATGGATGCCAAACTTTCGCGCTTCGTAGCTGCAGGAGGCGACGACCCCTCGGTCGCTTGCACCCCCAATGAGGATAGGCTTGCCTTTGAGCCGGTCGTCAAAAAGCCGCTCTACAGACACAAAAAAGGTATCCAGATCCAAGTGCACGATACTTCGCTTTTCTTCCATCAATTTGTTAATTATTTAAACATTTTAATGTTTATAACTTAAACAAAATTTCTATCTTTGAATCGTTTAGAGACGAAAGTTGTCGGGGAGAATGAGAAATACAGTAGAGATACAGTAGAAATATGATAGAAATAGTCCCCGCAAGCGGGGAGAAATAAACCTAGAAGAACTAATTTATTTTTTGATATGGAAACCAATAAAAAATTTATTCCACTACAGGAATTGGAGGTATATCGCATGGCAAGAAGGCTGTCTTCCATGGCTTGGGAGATTTATCAACGGCTCGCGTACCAGCAGCGAAAAGTTTGGGGAGATCAAATGTTGGAATCTGTTGATTCTGTAGGTGCAAACGTAGCGGAGGGATATGCTCGATTTCATTTTTCCGAAAAAGCACGCTTTTATTACATCTCCAGAGCCTCTTTATCTGAAGGTGTAGACCATTGGATTGATCTAGGTTTTGAAAGAGGTATGGTTTTGGATCAAGAATTTGAGCAGATCAATAAAGTAAAATCCGGAATTCAAGTAAGGCTAAATAACATGATTAAATCAACTTATGCTGCAAAAGAGCAATTCTCTGGGAAGCTGTAATCGTTATTTCGCCCCGCTTGCGGGGTTTATTTCAAATATATTTCTACTGTATTTCCAGAATTTTACAATTTGAGGCAATGAGCATCCATACTAACTTAAAATTTCTCCGCAAAAAGAAAGGCTTGACCCAGGAAGCGCTTGCTCAGGCCCTGGGGATTTCCAGGTCCAAATTAGCAGGCTACGAACTAAGCATCACCCCTCCCTTGGAGGTACTCCTTTTGATTGCGGATTACTTCAAGGTGTCCCTGGATGTGTTGGCTCGGGAAGACCTGACGTCCTATTCGGAATACAAGTTGCGCGAGCTCTTGGAAACGGACCAATTTCTCCGAGGTCGTAACCTCCGTATCCTCTCCACCACGGTAGATGCAGCAGGACGAGAGCTGATTGAAGTAGTTTCGCAACGGGCCAAGGCGAGTTACTTGGCGGGATTTGCTGATCCGGAATTTATCTCCGACTTGCCGCGGTTTTCGTTGCCTTTTCTCCCTACCAACAAAAAACACCGGGTATTTCAAGTAGATGGGGATTCCATGCTGCCGATTCCGGATGGTGCCTGGATCGTCTGTGAATACCTAGAGGACTGGACTCGCTTGAAGGATGGAGAACGCTACGTCATTGTCACCGAGCAGGATGGGGTCACCTTTAAACTGGCTTACAATCGGATCAAGGCCAACCAAAACCTGTTGCTCTGCTCTGCCAATCCCATCTATCCTCCCTTTGAGGTGGAGGTGACGCAGGTACGTGAGGTCTGGAAATACCGCTTGTGCATTAGTTAACCCATCTTCTCTCTTTCACCTTTTTCCCTCTTTCCCATGCCCATCATCGCTACCCCAATAGGAAACATCCAATTGAGCATCCGAGAAGAATGTCTTTCGGAATTGAAATTTACCCAACAGCAGCCGGAGGGGGAACTGTCGGATCCACTCTTGCTGGAAGCCAAGAAGCAATTGGAGGAGTATTTTCTGGGGCAACGAAAAATTTTTAACCTCCCCATTGGTTTGGGGGGTACGGACTTTCAGCGGAAAGTCTGGTTGGCAGTGGGTAAAATTCCCTTTGGGCAAACCACTACCTATGCCAAGTTGGCCGAGCAACTGGGCAATCCAGCAGCGATTCGCGCAGTAGGCACGGCTATAGGAGCCAATCCGCTTTTGATTATTTTACCCTGCCATCGCATCATCGGAAGCAATGGAAGCCTTACTGGTTATGCCGGAGGATTGGACAAGAAAAAAGCCCTCTTGGAGTTAGAGGGCCATCCATTTCAGGGAAGTTTGTTTTAAAGCCTTGGTGTACTCCTTCCGAAGCGATTTGCTTACTTGTCTTCCAATTCGACGATCACTTCGATCTCTACAGCCATATTATTTGGGAGTGATCCTACCCCAACTGCCGATCGAGCATGTTTTCCTTTTTCACCAAAGACGGCAACCATCAAGTCAGAAAATCCATTGATGACCGCTGGCTGTGCTGTGTAGTCCGGCGTGCAATTTACCATGCCCAATACCTTGACAAACTGTTTGATCCGGCCAAGATCCCCCGTCGCGGCTTGCAGCACGGCAATGATCTCTAAGCCGGTAGCCTTGGCTGCTGCATAGCCTTCTTCGGTAGTTAGGTCTGCCCCCACTTTTCCGTAGATTTTTGGCCCCGAACCGGCCAAGTAAAGCAAGTTGCCCACTTGTTTCCACTTCACATAGTTGGCTATGGGCTGGCTTATTTCAGGCACTTGCAAACCGAGTTGCTGGATTTTTTCTGCGGGAGTTTGTGCAGCAGTAGGGTTCAAGAGCCCAATAAAGAGGAGGAAGCTGAGGAAAAAGAATGTGCTTTTCATGGAGAATCAGATTGTTTTGATTTCTAAGCTACTTGATTTGCTTTATTTTTGATAAAATTTTCTGTGTATGGCTCAAGATTCATTTGAAATCATTCCTTTTTCCCCTGCCTTACAACCTTATTTTGAATCCATCAATAAGGCTTGGGTGAGTCAGTATTTTTCCTTAGAACCCTTTGACCTGGCTCAATTGGAAAATCCAGAAGAGACCATTATTGCGAAGGGAGGAGCCATTATTTTTGCACGAATTGGGGACACTATTGCTGGCACAGTAGCCCTAATCCCCAGTGAGGAGGGGGTTTGGGAAATGATCAAAATGGGGGTAGATCCAGCCTTTCAAGGAAAAGGAGCTGGGAAACTCCTTGGGAAGCATATCTTGGCGATTGCCCGCCAAAAGGGGGCACTAAAAGTTCGCCTTTACACCCACACCAAGTTGGAGGCTGCCATTAAACTCTACCATCGACTTGGTTTTGTACCCTGCGAACTCGAATGCGGTGCCTACGGGCGTTGCAATCAAAAAATGGAGTATACTTTTTAAATTGAAATTATACCCTAGTTTTTATCAGGCCTTCGGCTGATTTTCAGCAGGTTATTTTCATTTGCTTTTTTTGATTTTTGGCAATACGCATACTAAACTCTGTTGCCATGAAAACGATCCTTGTTCCCTTTGATTTTTCAGAATATTCACTTGCTGCCTTGCTGACCGCTAAAAAAATAGCAGCCAAAGCAGAGGCTCAATTGATTTGCGTTTCGGTGATTCCTTCAGAAATTGATTGGGATTTGCTTCCTGAGAAGGCAAGGTTGGCCCATCCGGAGCTATTGGAAGAGCTCGAAGAAGCTCATCTTCGAATTCCAGAGTATCTCAAGATGGTGGCACCTACCAAGATACAACCCCTTCTGCTCGTGAAAATAGGGGTTCCCACCGAACAGATCCTCAGAGAAATAGTCAAGCATAAGGTAGACTTGGTTGTTTTGGGAGCCTATGGAAAGGGATTTGCAGCAGGAAAATTTATCGGTTCTACCCTCCAAAAAGTATTAAGAAACGCCCCTTGTCCTGTTCTGGCGGTGAAAAAAGCCTTGGATGGAAATGCATTTCGAAAAATTGCATTCGCTTCTGTTTTTGATGCAGCAGCCAAAAATGCATTTTCTGCTTTTGTTCCCTTTATCAAGTTATTTACAGCTTCGATTCATTTGGTATATGTCAATACCCCAGAGCATTTTGTAAATTCTTCGGATGCGGAGCGGCTAATGAAGTCCTTCTCGAAAGGCAATGAGGAACTCACCTTACACATCCATGTGGTCAACGATAAGAATAGTGTCGATGGGATTCATTCCTTCTGTGTGGATAAAGGGATCGCGCTTGTGGCGCTCTATTCTGAAGATAAAAAGGGGAAACCAAGCTATCAGGTGGGAACCACAGAAACCCTAATCTTCAAATCAGACCGTGCTGTCCTTAGCATCAAGTCTGCAGGTTAAGGGTGTCGAGACTTTACTTTGCTGCTATTTTTGTTGGGCTTTTGAAAAGTAAAACATCAAATCCCCCTCTGCAGCCAAGTATCCAAAGGAAGTAAAGGCTTTTCCTGCAACTAGCTCCTCAAGCAATTGGATTCCTTTGCTGGAATCTCTTTGGTGTAGGTACCAATTGGCAAGTCCATAATTAACTGCATCATTGGAAGGGTTGCCCGGGCTAGCCTGGAGTAAGGTGTCTGGAGAAATCCATCCCTTGTACAGTTGACACAAGTCTGCATAGCTTTGGTTTTCAATGACTATCCCCGCCTTTTGAATCGGAGCCAGCAAGGAGTCTGCTCTTTCAGGATTACCCAACCGGAGCTGGATTAGGTAAAGCCAGTGCGTACTGGAAACGATGTTGTCGTAATTATCGCCACTTTCTCTACACTGGATGTAGGCGGTGTATGCTTTCTCGTACTCCTTAGTAAGGTAATAGGCTAGGCCCAAGTGGTACCAAACATTGCTGTGCAGGGAACTCAAGGGGATGTTTTGGGCATTGGGCATGCCGTCTGGTTCGATTTGATCCGAAGTTCCTTGGATCAAGGAAGCAGCTTTTTCTAAATCCGCGATCGCTGCCTCGTAATTTCGAATGCTGATGTACCGATGTCCTCGGTGACGATACAGGCGAGCATCTTGAGGGAAGTTTTTGATTCCTTCCGTGTAAATGGCGATGGCTTGGCGGTATCTCCCCAAGTAAGCAGTTCTACGACCATACCAAATAAGCGCTTCTACATCCTTGGGGTTGGCCTCGAACTCAATCTTTGCTTTTTCAAAATTTGCTAGCGCCGCTTCATTCGGAACAGGTATTGGATAGGTTTTGCCAAGAGGTGTGGTAAAAATGGAATCTTCTTCTGGCAAAGCAATTGCCTCGCTTTCGGAACTGGTTTTTTGATCACAAGCTGCAAAAAGGGTCAAAACAAGTACGAATAGCAGGTGGCGCATGGAGTTCAATTTCTCTTGATTATAACATTTGATAAAAGAGCAGGAATCAGGAGCCTCCTGATTTCTGCTCTTGATGAGTTCATTTATTTAAGAAAAAGCACGCCCACCCCTTTTTCCTTGGCCAAGGCATTGAATGCGGGAATGGCCTGCTCCACCAATCGCTTACCCTCTGCCTCGAGTGGCTTCCACTGCTCCAGCAATTCGGCATGCCTTGCTTTGGTGCCTTCGTTGATACTCGGAATACTGCTCTCGCCGTGATTCATCATGTATAGGAAGTTGGCTGTAAACTTGTTGGGGAAGTTCTCCACATCGTCATAGGCTGTGGATTTGCGTTGTATCATGGATTCATCCCATGCAGTCAATTCCTTCACTAGGTTTTGTGCAGACAGCTTAAGGTCCTTGTATTCAACTTTCGTGTCCAATCTACCAATCAGGTCTTGGAGTTGGTCTTGGTATTTTTTGGCAGTATTTACCAAATTGTGCATCTGAGTGACTTCGCCTTCCAAAGTACTCATCCACTGGTGGTAGGCTTGAAAATCTGTGGCACTTAACTTACTTCCTGGCACATCCTGAATTTCTCCTTTGGCTTCTCCAACTAACACATTACCCGCACTCAGTTTGAGGGTGTAGGTACCTGGAATGGCTTTGTGTCCACGGAAACTGGATTCAATGTACGCAGTAGGAATTCCGGGTACAGTTGGGTAGCGAAGGTCCCAAACGAATCGATTGATGCCTTTACGAGTAGATAGCGTCGGTTCTGGGGATGGCCCTCCAGCGTAGGACTGGAAATCTGGGTTCCCTTTGGAACGTAACTTGCGCACTAAATTTCCTTGGGCATCGTGAATTTCCAAGGTCAATTCAGTGCTGTCTGCGAAAGTTTCAGGCAAGTGGTAGTACAGCACCATACCAGAGGCAGGATTTTGGCCTTGGAAGGGGTCTGTTCCGGTAAATCCTTCCAGGTTAGCGCCATTCATCGAGGAATACCAACTGCCCAATAGGGCTTTTTCAGGAGTGTAAAGGGTAGGCTGTGCTACGCTTTTCTTCAATTCCCGTACCGCATTCAACTCATCCAAAATCCAATAGGATCTTCCTGCAGTGGCTACGATCAGATCATCATGGGCCACTTTGAGGTCCGTGATGGGCGTGACGGGTAGGTTGAGTTGGAAAGATGCCCAGGTAAGACCCCCGTCTTTGGAGAGATACATGCCCTGTTCGGTCCCTGCAAAAAGCAAGTTTTTCACTTTTGAGTCCTCCCGAACTACGCGAGTGAAGGCACCGTAAGGAATCCCTTTGGAAATGTTGGTCCAAGTTTTCCCATAATCTGTGGTCTTGTAGATGGCTGGAGTATAGTCGTTGAATTTATAGCGGGTGGTAGCGATGTAGGCTGTAGCAGGATCATGCGGAGAAACCTCTATTGCATTGATCAAGCACTCTTTCAACTCCTTCGGTGTGACATTGCTCCAGGTAGCTCCTCCATCTCGGGTGAGCTGTACGAGGCCGTCGTCACTTCCTGTCCAAATTGTACCTGCTGCATGTGGGCTTTCAATTACATAAGCAAGGGTGCCGTAATTTTCCGCTCCTACGGCTTCATTAGTGAAGGGAACGCCTCCTTTTCCTTGTTTGGATTTTTCATTTCGGGTAAGGTCTGGAGACACTTCCTTCCAAGTTTTGCCCCAGTCTTGCGTCTTCAAGAGGATCTGAGCACCATGGTAATAGGTGTTTGGTTCGTGTTGGGACCAGATAATCGGTGCGTTCCAGTTGAACCGGTACTTCATGTCCTTAGCGTCCATGCCGAGGTATTGGATAGGAGCAGCCATGATGTTGGTGGAGCCTTGTGTCTCCATATCCAAGACTTCAATGGTACCTTGGTAGCTTCCTCCAAGGACATAGCGAGGATCATTAGGATCAAAGGCCAAGAAGGCAGATTCTCCCCCAGCAGAATTGTTCCAGTGCTCCTGCGTAATTCCTCCTCGACCTAAGGCCATGCTTGAAATCACCACGGAAGTATTGTCCTGCTGACCCCCGTAGATGCGGTAGGGAAACTGATTGTCTACATTGATTCGGTAAAACTGTGCCGTAGGCATGTTGCTCTGCGTAGACCAGCTTTTGCCGCCGTTGAAAGAAATCGACCCGCCTCCATCGTCAGCTAGGATTAGGTTGTTTGGATTCTTGGGGTTGATCCATAAGTCATGGTAGTCGCCGTGCGGTCCATCGATGTCTTCAAAGGTTTTTCCTCCATCAATCGATACTAAGAATGGGGCACTTTGTACATAGACCTTTTGCTCATTGACTGGATCGGCAAAGACTTCGATGTAGTACCAAGCGCGCTGCGTCAATCTGTTGCTCTTGTTGATTAGGGTCCAGCTCTCGCCTGCATCTTCGGACACAAATAACCCTCCTAAATCTTTCTCGGTATTGCTTTCAATCAAGGCATAGACCTTGCTGGAATTTGCTCTAGAAACAGATATAGCCATTTTCCCTTTTTCCTCGGGGAGTCCTTTGTGAATTTTATTCCAGGTTTTGCCAGCATCGGTGGATTTGTAGAGTCCCGAACCAGGACCTCCTGACTTCACCTGCCAAGGAAAACGCTGGTGCTCCCACATGGCGGCGTAGAGGATTTCTGGGTAGTTCATGTCCATGGATAGTTCCACTGCGCCGGTCATGTTATCTACAAACAGGGTTTTTTCCCAGGTCAGGCCTCCATCGATGCTTTTGTATACTCCCCGATCCTCGTTTGGAGCATGCAAGGCTCCTTGGGCTGCTACATACACGGTATTTGGATCGGTCGGGTGAATTTGAATACGAGAAATGTGTTGGGTTTTTTCCAAACCCAATTTTTTCCAGGTTTTACCAGCATCTGTGGATTTGTATACCCCATCTCCGTAACTGGTCATCACACCTCGAGGCGCATGTTCACCCATGCCTACATAAACAATATTTGGATTGCTTTCCGCCACAGCCACAGCTCCTACTGAGCTGGTGGTGAAGAAACCGTCGGAGATATTTTCCCAATGCTGGCCTGCATCGCTTGTTTTCCAGAGTCCACCTCCGGTGGTCCCAAAGTAATAGGTCAGTGGGTCTTGAATCACCCCAGAGGCCGTTACCGACCTTCCACCTCGAAAAGGACCAATATTTCGGTATTTAAGCGGTAGAGAGGAATCAAAGTTTTGGGCATTCGCAGTAAGCGAACTAACAAGGAATAGAATTAGAAAAATCCGTTTCATAGGGGGTTGGGGATATTTAGATTTTAAATCTAAAAAAAAGGGAAAGAAATGAGTTTAAATCGAGCTTGAATCTAGCGATTTATTTTGCTAGGGAACCACTAACCGGCTAACCAGAATCCCTGTTTGTGATCGGTTTTGCATGAGGAATTCTTGTAAAGGAAGTTTGGAAATTTCCACTTTTCTAGAGACTGAACTCGCATGCATAAGATGGATCCGACCATCTTGTTCCAATGCAAAGCCTACATGGACTACATCAAGGGTTTTGATAGGTGTGGTTATTGCTATAATGTCTCCATTTTGAAGCATATTTTCAATCAAATGGATTTTCTCTTTGGGAATGAAATACGTTTCTCTAGATGCTAAAATTGTTTCTCTTTCGTGGATGGAAGCCAGGTTTGTAGGGTCTGCCAACTGGGGGTAGGCCTTTGGATTTGCTGACATAAAGGAAGGGATGTTTGGTGAGGCGATCCCTCCCAAAGATTTGCTGAGGTGGATAATTCTACCTGCTTTTTCATTTTCGAAAATCCAATCGCTAAAATAATGAAGTCGTGAACCATAGCCGGTATTCCTGCCATTTAGGTAACGCATACTTTCAAGGATTGAAGCTACCGCATCAAATTGGAAGTCTCCTTGCTTCAAAGTGAGTGTAAGTGCAAGTACAGATTCCACAAAGGTGGTGCAATCCAAACCCTTCAAGTTGATGACCACCTGTTCCTTTCCTGGGAGCTCTAATGTTTTTTCTACATAAGGAGTCCCTAAAAAACTTTTTCCAATTGTCGCTACCAAATCCCCCGTCTCCAATTGGTTATAGGTTGAATTTGAGAATTTTTCTAAAGTAGCCTCCAGTTTGGCTCTACTTTCTAGATCACAAACGGTTTGAGACTTCACCTGAAGCGCTACTAAAAGGAAAAAGAATAAAAACAGAAAGCGGAATAAATGCATAATTATGTGGGTAAAAGCACCTAGGCAAAAAGGGAGTTCTTCAGAATTTTTTGGAATATAGTTGGAGATTTAGTTGACGTATTCGTAGTAAGTTATTCTTTTAATTTTTTCTTTTTGGCTTCTTTCATTAGGTCTTCTAAGTAGTCAGTTTGAACTTCCTGAATTTCCAATAATTTTTTATTGTGATGAACCAATAAATGATCAATTTTTTCACTGAGGATCTTAATTTCCAACTCAGCTTTTAAGTTGATTTTATAGTCCTGTTCGCTCCGCTTTCGGTCTTTTTGTTCCTGTCTATTTTGGCTCATCATGATGATGGGAGCTTGTATGGCTGCCAAACAGGAAAGAATGAGATTGAGAAGGATGAAAGGAAAGGGGTCAAATGGTCCAGTCACCAATAGCCATGCATTAATTGCAATCCATCCGAGGATAAATGAAAAAAAGCTGATGATAAAAAACCAACTGCCTCCAAAAGAAGCCACCTGATCTGCAAATTTTTGACCAAAAGTGAGTTTACCTTCCTTCTGCTCTTGGACATTTTCTGAAAGGATGGAGTTGTTTTTGATGGCGTCCATTACCTCCTGATCAATTGCAGCGAGCTCCCCTTTTTCAAGCAGGATCAGGGAGGTCAAATACAACCTTCTGTATTTATTTAATTCACTATTTGAGATGTAATCCTCTTTGCCAAAGTCCGGAAATTGAGAATGGATTAACTCAAAAATTCCTTCTCGTAGATCATGTCCTTTGACCTCTTCTCCCCGGGGAATCTCCTGTTTGCTAAGATGACTGATTTTCATGATCGAGATTTTTGGATTACACCTTGACTCCAAACAAATAGCCAACGAGT
Source organism: uncultured Algoriphagus sp. (assembly GCA_903952135.1). GTDB lineage: Bacteria > Bacteroidota > Bacteroidia > Cytophagales > Cyclobacteriaceae > Algoriphagus. The sequence continues at coordinate 4,259 of CAJBER010000013.1, read as the reverse complement.
CCAGATATTCCCATCGCCAAGGTTCCCCAAATAGCAATTCTAGCAATTGCCTTCGGGATGCTAGATCCCCCAATTTTTGCTGAAGTAACGCCTAGAATAGCCAAAAAAATAAGGGTAAAGCCATAGAGCCAATATTCCATACTGCTAAGGGGTGCTAAGAGTACAATCCCCAAGGGAAGCAATCCACCTACCGTGAAGGAAGCGCCTGAAGCAATGGCAGCTTGGATAGGCTTCGCTTGACTCAATTCATTGATGCCCAACTCATCACGGATGTGTGTGCCCAAGGCGTCTTTTTCGGTGAGTTCAATCGCGACTTGCCTAGCCGTTTCTCTTTTTAGTCCCCGCTTCTCATAGATTTGAACTAGGATTTCCAGCTCTTCCTTGGGCAGTTCTTTCAACTCTTCTTTTTCCCGGTCGATATCCGCCTTTTCGGTATCGGTTTGTGAACTGACCGACACGTATTCCCCTGCTGCCATGGACAAGGCGCCTGCTACCAGTCCCGCCACTGTAGCCAACAAAATGGGCTCCTTTAAGGTGCTTGCCGTAGTGATACCAATAGCAAGGCTGGAAATGGAAATGATCCCATCATTGGCTCCCAACACAGCCGCTCGCAACCAATTGCTTCGGTGGATGTAGTGGTTGTCCAAATAGTTATCGATGGTAATTGGATTTTTACCCATGACTTACTTGGTTTAGTTTAATTGAATTCTTGAATTAGATTCGGTTCTTGACCAATTCCTCCATTACCCAATTGGTGCGGGCAGCGGTAATTCCGGTACTTGGACAACTCCCTTTGCCGAGTAATTCTTCCACGATACTTTGGATCAATGGACGTTGAATGTGATGGGGAAGTTCCAGGTGAAAATGAAGAGGATTTGAATTGGGGCGAAGTAGCGTAAAAGCTCCTTCTCCAAAGGTGGTAAAGCGAAGTTGCCCTTTGTCTCCGTCAATGACAATCTCGTCGATTTCCGAAGCAGTTGAGGTGGTAAAACACCAGTTTCCAGTACCTATCACCCCGTTTTCAAAAGCAAAAGTTCCGCACACCAAGTCTTCGGCAGGATAGGCCTTCGCCTGGTTGGAAGAAAAGCCAGATGCATGCGTGATTTTACCGAAAAAGAAATCCAGTAAATCCAGTTGGTGTGAGGCCAGGTCATAAAAATAGCCTCCGCCTGCGATTTCGGGTAGCACGCGCCAGTTTTCTGCAGAGCTGCTCACTAAGTTGGGTGTAAGAACTTGTTTCAGGTTGATGTGGACTGTCCGAATCGCACCAATCTCTCCTTGATCTAATAGCTCCTTGATTTTCAAAAAATGGGGCAACTTTCTTCGGTAGTAGGCCACAAATAGTGGAACGTTTGCTTGCTCACAGGCCTGGATCATTTGTAGACATTCGGCATGCGTGCGTGCCATGGGCTTTTCTACATACACGGGCTTTCCCGCTGCTGCTGCCAGTTGGGTGAGTTCCAGGTGCACGTGTGGAGGAGTGGCAATGTAAATAGCATTCACCTCTGGATCTTGGATTAAATCGGTAGCACTGCTGTACCACTTGGGTACCTCATGACGTGCTGCATAGTCTTGGGCTTTCTCCGCATCCCTTCGCATGACTGCTACCAGTCGGGAGTTGGGGATGGTGTTCATAGCAGGTGCAGACTTCAGTTCACATACCTGGCCTAGGCCTAAGACTCCCCATCGAACTTCCGTATCCTTAAATTTTTTCATGCTAGCAGGGGTAGAAAAAAAAATAGACTGGGTTTGATTCGGTCCCAGTCTAGTCAAAATTAAGTTCCTTATTGAGCAGGAGCTGGTCGTGGCTTCATCTTTAAGCTGTCTGCTGGATAGGTTGCGGCAAGTAGGGCCATCTGTTCTTTAGCCCAATCCACCACTACTTTGCGATCCTCATCCGAAAGGTTGGCTTCAGGATGCAGACCTAGGTAGGTATAGGAAGGTAAGGGCATTTCCCCAGATTCCACCATTTCTATGATCTCTTCAAACTTATGATTTTGCACCCGAAGCGGGAGGGAAGTAAACTCAGAAAAATTCAAATGCCCTTTCCCATCGTTGGTGTGGTGGTTGAGCCAAAAGCCTACCGGCTGAATATTGCTGTACCAAGGGTATTTGGTGGAATTGGTATGGCAATCGTTGCAAGCCCCTTTCATGATCGTAGCGACATGTTCGGGAACTTGGTAATTTTTGGTGATGTCGAAATCGTTGGTTCCGGATTCATTTTTTTCCATGGGAACAAACTGTATGGCCACTAAGAGGACCACTACGGCGAGAGTAATTTTCTTGATCATGTGCGTTTTGGTTTTTCCTTGGACTTGAGTTGGTGCAAAAGGTTTAAGACAGTAAACAAGTTACTAAAAATAAGCAATCAATGAAAGACGCGTTGCTTTTTTATCCAGGTTACAAAAAGAAAAAATGCTCGTTAGTCGAGGGATTTGAAAGGTGCTCTGTGGGAATTACTTGTTCCTCATCGGTAGCGGACTCCATCAATCACCAAGCAGAGGCCCGCTTGAAAAATAACCAAACCGAGGGTTCCTGTCCAGAACCATAACTCACCTCCTAATTTTTCCACTCCGGCATGAATGCAAATCGACAATCCTGCGCCCGTGAGTAGTAATCCGGCTACAGATTGAAAAAACCAACGCTTCGTATTTTTTTTCATATCGAATTAAAATCGGTTGATGAGGACCATGCCATTTTCTTCGAAGGTATCCATTCGCATGAGTGTTTGAACAGCTTCTTCCAAATTGATTTTTCTTCCGATCAATTTTTCGGGATCCATTTTCCCTTCCAGAATGAGCTGCATTAATTCAGGGTAAGCATGCGCTTGCATGCCATGGCTACCCAAAATTTCCAGTTCCTTCGCAATCACCAAATGCATGGGGATCGGGGGATTGGTCTCAGTTCCTGCCAATAAGCCAATTTGAATGTGCTTTCCTCGCTTACGCAAACTCGCCACTGAGTTGTAGCAAGTCACCTTGCTTCCTAGCGCATCTATGGAAACATGCACTCCGCCACGACTCAATTCCTGAATGGTGGAGGCAACATCGCTTGTGTTTTTTGCATTGACCAGATACTGTGCGCCAGCAGCCTTGGCTAGTGCTAATTTATCGTCTTGGATGTCTACAGCGATCACCGTAGCACCAAGTGCTGTTGCGATAAGGATGGCAGAAAGTCCCACGCCTCCACAGCCATGCACGGCCACCCATTGTCCGCCGCTGACTTTGCCTTGGGCGACTACCCCACGAAAGGAGGTGGCAAATCTGCAGCCTAGGCTGGCAGCCACTTCAAAGCTTACCGATTCGGGTATCCGCACCAAGTTGGCATCGGCGCGGTGTACGGCGACACGCTGCGCAAAGGATCCCCAATGGGTAAATCCAGGCTGATATTGATCATCACAGATCTGCTGGTTGCCGCTATTGCAACTCGGGCAGGTACCACAAGCACACACAAAAGGGACCGTTACCCGATCGCCAATCTTCCAATTTTTCACCCCTTTGCCTACTTCAAGGATGACTCCTGCAAACTCATGGCCGGGCACATGGGGAAGCTGGATATCGGGGTCATGACCCTTCCAACCGTGCCAGTCACTGCGGCAAATTCCAGAGGCCTTCACTTCAAGGAGGATTCCTTGTTCGGGTGTCTCTGGGTCGGGTACCTGGGTGACTTTTGGGGCTTGCCCAAAGGATTCATAGACTAAGGCCTTCATGGATGGGATTTAATAAATCAAATTTAAAGATTGGTCATAAAAAAAACCGTGAGGGCTAGCCTCACGGTTGGATTGATTGAATCGAACTTATACTTCAAAACCTGCTCTGTAGGTACGTCCAACAAACTGGTTGGCTTCTTCCAGGTTGGTGATGCGCATGTTTTCGCCGTCCCAAAGGAGTTTTCTTCTTCCAAAAAACTCTTGCTGTCCTTTGCTGTTGGGTTTTCTGAGCATAAAGCTTCGAATGGCCAAATTGCCCATGAGCACAGTTTCTGTCATTGGGCCAGCATAATCGAAGGAGGAGGTGAGACCTTGGTGTTCTTTGGAACCAAAGCCAGCCTTACAGGCATCTACCCACTTGCGTTGGTGACCATATTCAGGTTCAGTGCTCTCCAAGCGGTCTGGACCAAATTCCTGAGTTCCATCGTAGAGGTACAGCTTCGGCATTAGTGGGGAGCTGTCGTTGATGTTGTGGGTAATGATTCCTTTTTCTCCGATCATCATGACTCCATTGGCAGAATTGGCGCCACCCAAGTCGTGATCTGGAGGG
>CAJBER010000012.1 GCA_903952135.1 uncultured Algoriphagus sp. | reverse complement strand
TTATCTAACTTTTGCTGTACGTAGGATGCGGGAAAATAGTCCCGGCAAGAAGCGCTTCAGGTACACGGCGAGGGTTTCCTTCCCACCAATGTACACTTCTTCTTTTTTCTTGATGAGTGCTTTGAAAATGCCTTCCGCGCAGGCCTCTGGAGACATGCCTTGGTCTTGGGCCTGGTCCATTTCTCCTAATGGGCTCCCGTCACCGGTCACCGCATTGATGGATACCTGCGTACGAATAAAGCCCGGACAAATCAAAGTCACTGCAATCCCATCTTGGTGGTGCTCTGCTCGAAGGGTATCGAAGAAGCCATGCAAGGCATGTTTGGCGCCTGCGTAGGAAGAGCGATAGGGCGAACCAAATTTCCCTACCAGGGAGGTGACTACGCCAAACTGCCCTTTTTTACGGGCTAGAAAATGAGGGAGGATGGCTTTGGTCAAGGCAACGGTGCCAAAATAGTTGACCTCCATCAAGCGTCGATCCACCTCGAGTAGGGTGTCCTTGATCAAGGAACGCTGGCTGATGCCGCCGTTGTGTAAGAGGATATCGACATGGCCAAAAAAGGAAATTGCTGTGGCTACTTTCTTTGCAAAGTCAGCTGATGCGGCCAGGTCGAGGGTGAGGATCTGGCAGTCATCTGGGAAAGCACAGGCTTGCTTGACCCGATTGAGTTTTTGTTCGTTGCGAGCAGAAAGAATGAGCGCATATCCCGCTTTCGAAAATTTCTTGGCTGCGGCTTCCCCAATGCCAGAGGATGCTCCAGTAATCCAGATTACAGGTTTGGCCATGGCTTAGCGTTTTTCGTAGGTGACAAAAGCGTAGGGGTATTCGTTGGTTTCATCGGCAGGGAATTCTTCCCGTTCTTTTTCCTTCCAAATGGCGGTATCTAGTTCTGGGAAAAAGGTGTCTCCCTCTGGGCTGGCTTCCACTTCAGTGATTTCCAGTACATCGCAGAGGGGTAGTGCTTCCTTGTAAATTTCACCCCCACCAATCACGAATAATTTCTCCAGTTGACGCTTCGTGCAAAAAATAAGGGCTTCTTCTACCGAGTGAAAGGCATAGTGTCCTTCTGGAACTTCAAATTCCGGATTGCGGGTGATGATCAAATGCGTACGGTTGGGAAGAGGTCTGCCTAGGGATTCAAAGGTTTTGCGACCCATCAACAAGTAATGTCCTGTGGTTAGATTTTTGAAGCGCTTGAGGTCAGCGGACAGTTTCCAGACCAGCTGGTTGTCTTTCCCGATCACTTGGTTTTTTGCTTTTGCTACGAGTAGAATCAGTTTCACGAGTCGTGGTTTTGAGGGTCAATTTACCTACTTAGACGAAGTTCTTCCTAGTGAAACTAGAAAAACACAGCGGTAGTTTTGTTTTTGTTTTTTGCTTGCAGACGAGGCAGTCAAGGGCTATTCGGAAGGAATTCCTATTTCCATCCTCGGAGGAGTTCATCCACCTTCATACGCTTTTTCCCTTCCAATTGCAGTTCCTGCACCACCAAGATTCCTTGGCCACATTGGAAATGCAGATAGGTTTTGAAATCTGAGGTCCATTCTCCTGGGGCTTTTCCAGACAACTTCCCTTCCAAGGTCGTGGAGGTAAAAATTTTGCAGGTTTTACCCTGTAGTTCGGTCCATGCTCCCGGATAGGGGGAGAGTCCTCTGATCAAGTTGTGAATGGAGGTAGCAGAAGCAGTCCAATCGATCTTGCCCGTTTCCTTAAAGATTTTAGGTGCCTTGCGGATGGCCAGGACCTCGTCTTGAGGCAGGGGATGGATGTCTTTGGAGGCGATGGCGGCTACAGTTCGCAGCACCAAGTCTGCACCCAGGCTCATCAATTTTTCATAGAGGCTCCCCAGGTTGTCCTCCGGGAGGATGGCTACTTTTTCTTGAAAAAGGATATTCCCCGTATCAATTTCATGCTGCAAGAAGAAGGTAGTCACCCCTGTTTCCT
>CAJBER010000011.1 GCA_903952135.1 uncultured Algoriphagus sp. | reverse complement strand
GCCGATTCGTGGTGCGACATGGCTTAGAATCTAAATTTAAGTACGTTTTTTAGTGCCAGACTGCAATTGACTGTGGTCTGTTAGCTGTTGACTAAATAAAGTCAACAGTTGACGGTCGACAGACCACAATCGGTAGGTATATGCTACTAAAAACGTATTAAAATTTGGATACTAAACTTGGTGTTAAACGAATCGGCTGTGGACCGTGGTCTGTTAGCAGTTGACAAAATTAAAGCCCTTCATCTGACTCCCTCGCATAATTGCGGATATTCCCGTAGCTTAAGGTGTTGAATCATTTTCGAAACCCCTAACCCTCCTCCAATGAAGCGTTTATTTCCCCTGCTGCTGCTCCTGCTCCTCAATCTGACTAGTGGGCATACCCAAACCTTAAAAACCAATTGGACCGATGAGGTGAATCCTGCCAATCCATTGCCGGAATACCCAAGGCCGCAACTCGTTCGGAATTCCTGGCAAAACTTGAATGGCCAATGGGATTATGCGATTTTGCCCAAGGGAACAGTTCCAGAGGCAGGATTTCAAGGAAAGATTACCGTTCCTTTTGCGGTGGAATCCCTTCTTTCTGGCGTACAGAAGACGGTGGGGCCGGATCAGGAACTCTGGTATGAGCGACAGCTGACACTATCCCTAAATCGAACCAACAAGCGGACCCTTTTGCATTTTGGGGCGGTTGATTGGGAAGCCGAAGTCTGGGTCAATGGAACCCGCGCAGGCAGCCACCAAGGAGGCTTTGACGGATTCAGCTTTGATATTTCGGAGCTTCTGATCAAGGGGGATAAACAAACGATTCGCGTGCGTGTCTGGGATCCATCCGATGCTGGCCCCCAGCCTAGAGGCAAGCAAGTTCAAGATCCTAAGGGAATTTGGTATACGCCGGTGACTGGAATTTGGCAAACCGTCTGGTTGGAGACCGTCCCGATTCAGCACATTACAGCAGTGACTTCTAGAACGGATTGGGAAAACAACAACCTCATTTTCACCCCAGAGATTCAAAGCAATCGTCAGGACCTGACGGTTCAAATTAGCGTCACGGATCCACAAGGATTTTCAGAAACTAAGTCAGCCAAGTTGGGAGAGCCGATCCAAATTCACTTGCCTAATCCGAAACCTTGGTCTCCAGGCGATGCATTTCTATATCCGGTAAGCATCAAGTTGTACCAAGGAAAAAATCTGTTGGACGAAGCACAAAGTTATGCGGCATTTAGAGACATACGAATGGCGAAGGATGCCAATGGGCACCAGCGGATGCTCCTCAATGGAGAAGAGGTATTCCACTATGGACCTTTAGATCAGGGTTGGTGGCCGGATGGCTTGTACACGGCTCCTACGGATGAAGCCTTGCTATTTGACATTCAAAAAACGCGTGAAATGGGCTTCAACATGATCCGCAAGCACGTGAAGGTGGAGCCAGCCCGCTGGTATTACCATGCCGATAGGCTGGGGATGCTGGTCTGGCAGGACATGCCAAGTGGCGACTTGGGCAATAGATGGGAAGTTCGCCCAGGGATCATCCGAAAAGGAGTGAATAGGGAACGAACAGCGGCTAGCGAGAAGATCTTTACGACGGAGTGGACTGAAATCATCAAGGAATTCAAATTCTTCCCCTCGATTGTAGTTTGGGTGCCCTTCAATGAAGCCTGGGGGCAGTTCAAAACCACGGAAATCACCGCGCTTACCCGTGAATTGGATCCAACGCGCCTGATCAACAGTGCTAGCGGAGGCAATTTTGAACTGGAGGGCAATCGCGTCGTGGGAGACATTTTGGATTTGCACAACTACCCAGATCCTGTGATGCCAGATCCAGCCGTTTTTGGAACATCAATCAGTTTAGTGCTAGGCGAATATGGAGGATTGGGATTGCCACTTGAGGGGCATACTTGGCAGCAAAAAGACAATTGGGGATACCAGAGTTTCAAATCTAAAGAAGAATTGGAGGCGCGTTACCGCACTTTAGTAGATGATTTGAATGAATTAATACCTAAAGGATTGGCTGCTGCAGTCTATACACAGACCACAGATGTAGAAATTGAAACGAATGGATTGATGACCTACGATCGAAAAGTGATCAAAATTCCTACAGAAGTGCTTTTTCAAATCCACCAGAAACTTTACCAGAAGAAGCGGAAGTAATTTACCTGCTTTCGGCTTGAGGATTAAGCTTCAAAAATACATTTATATGCATTTTTGAAGCTTAATCCTTATTTTTTGTGTTGAAAAGCGGAATTAAATGAAGGTATGTAACTTGAAAAAACGGGGTTTAAAAAAATTTTTTTAAACTATGTATCAATACGTAACAATACCCTTAGCACCTAATTAACACGAAAATTTTTCCAGACTACGTATCGAGGCTGTAGCTTAGGTAAAAGTTGTCATAAGGCTTTTTGTTTATTTTTTTTAGGAGGGGAGTCACGGTTTTCCCCTCCTTTTTTTATGCCTTCTTTTTTAGTAAACTTGTGTAGGAAGCAATTTTCATAGCGCTAATGATGAAAATAAAGTTTGTTTTTCCCCTGCTAGTTGCCTTGCTGCTCACCTCAGCCAGTTTGGGCGCTGACTATACTTGGTTTAGTACGTCTACAAATTCCTGGAAAAACAGTGGGCAATCCGAATTTCTAGAAGGAAAGATTCCCCTCGCTGTACTGGATTCTTTGGATAAGATTTACAAAAAATTTCCTTACAACTATATTATTTATGAATTGGATGAAAGACTCTTCATCCAAGTTCGTTGCACCTTTGACCTCTATGAAATCCAAGAGGGCAAGCTGGTAAACAAGTACATCTACTCCAATAGAGGCTATACCTGTGGCACCAATACCTTTGTTCGGGACAATACGCATTACATGCTTGGTGGGCATGGTTTCTGGACCAATCACCTCGATCTCCTTTCCTTTGATGAATTGCATGGTTCTTGGGAATTAGTAGTGACCAAAAACCAACCCCCTAATTATTTTTCAGCCCGAGTGTATCAAAACTCGAAGGGGATTTACTCCCTTTTTGGGGAGCAATTTAATCAACGTGACGGCCTTGATTTGAAAAATTCCCAAGGCTATTTTTTGGATTGGAAAACCAAGGAGTGGAAAGAAATTGAAATCCAAATAGAAGGGTTGGATTTGAAGGATTTAATCGAAAAAGGAGGGCTTTATTTTACTCAAACTCAAGACTATGCCTTTTGGGCATCTACCACTGTGTTGAATAATATTGGCTGGAACCTCATCGAAAAGGAAACGGGTAAGATTTTTTATTTTGATTCGAAAAACATCGATATGGGGATAGGGCCCTACCTTGAAATTGTAGGCAATGTACTTCGCTACACAGCTCCCAGTGGCGAACTCAAAACTTTGGACCTCGATCAAATCCGTAAGCAATCCAAAGAAGTAGGCTATATCCGAGTAAAAGAAGGAGATGCAATTGAGGCAAGTTCTACTTGGGGTTACCTCATTTTTTTCCTACTGGTAGGGGTAGGTTGGGTAGTGGTAAGACAAGTCTTGCCAAAAATGAAAAAAGAGTTGGTTCCGACAAAGGAGCCAAAAAAGCCTGAGCCTCTTGAAATTCTCTTGCCTTATTCAGGGCAGAGCCTGTCTACCGAAGTTCTGGATCAGCTGCTTGGCATCGATAGCCAGGCAAATTTCGATTCCAGACGCATGAAGCGTGCCCGCCTAATCAACGACATCAACGAACAGTACCTGGCTCAAAAAGGGAAAGAATTGATTGTCCGCGAAAAAAGAGCAGAGGACAAGCGCTACGTGTTTTACAAGATCCAAGCATAGGACTGCTCTTTTTCAATAAATTCTTCTCTAGGAGTGAAGGTCATCCCCGAATATAGCCGTACTTTTGTCCGGATTTTTACTCCCCATGCTCGAGAAATTACAAAGCCTTAAAGACCGATTTGAAGAAGTAGGGCAGCTCATCATCATGCCAGACTCCATGGCCGATATGAGTTCCTATGCCAAGCTGACCAAGGAATACAAAGACTTGGAAAAGCTCGTAAGCGTAGCGGACGCCTATTCCTTGGTCTTGCAAAACATTGACAGTTCTAAGGAAATCTTAGAAAAGGAAAAAGACCCCGAATTTCGAGAAATGGCCAAGGCGGAACTGGATGAGTTGCGGGAGAAGAAAGTCGTTCTCGAAGAAGAACTCAAGCACCTCCTCACTCCCAAAGACCCGAATGATTCCAAGGACTGTATCCTGGAAATTAGAGGGGGTACGGGTGGGGATGAGGCGGCCATTTTTGCAGGCGACCTCTTCCGAATGTACGAGCGCTTCTGCGAAATGCAGAATTGGAAGTTGACCGTCCTGGACTTGACCTTCGGCTCCGCAGGAGGCTACAAGGAAATCATCGCCACCGTCTCGGGAGCTGATGTGTACGGAATGCTAAAGTACGAATCAGGCGTGCATCGGGTACAGCGCGTGCCCGCTACCGAATCCCAAGGGCGAGTGCATACTTCAGCCGCCTCAGTGGCTGTTCTTCCCGAGATGGACGAAGTGGAGGTACACCTCGACATGAACGATATCCGCAAGGATACCTACTGCTCCTCAGGACCTGGTGGACAGTCGGTCAATACCACCTATTCCGCCGTACGCTTGACCCACAACCCCAGCGGGCTGGTCGTAACTTGCCAGGATGAAAAATCCCAAATCAAAAACTTTGAAAAGGCACTGAAAGTACTGCGCTCCAGACTTTACGAAATCGAGCTAGCCAAGCACAACGAGGCCGTGGGTGCCCAACGCAGGTCCATGGTCGGCAGCGGAGATCGCTCGGACAAGATCCGCACCTACAACTATCCCCAGTCGCGCGTCACCGATCACCGCATCAACAAGACCGTGTACAACCTCCCCGAGGTGATGGATGGTCGGATCGAAGAATTTATCTCTGCCCTCCGCATGGCAGAAAATTTAGAAAAAATGCAGGCGGGAGGCATAGACTGACCTTTTGACCTTGTAAAGAAGGCTAGAAGCCCGTATATTCGAAAAATCACGCAGAACGAGTTAACCTACACCCCACATGCTTATCGAAGGAGAAAGAGAGATTCACTTAGTAACTTGGAATGAATCTCATTTTCATCAACTGTACCCCATTGCCAACAATCCAAAAATTGCCATGAACCTTCGGGATAGCTATCCGCATCCCTACACGATTCATGATGCCAGACACTGGATCGAGCACAATCAAAAGTTCAATCCCGCACAAAACTTTGCCATCGAATTTGAAGGTAGACTGGCGGGTGCCATCGGTGCAGAACGGGGAAAAGACGAACTGCGAACCAACATGGAGATGGGATTTTGGGTAGGCGAACCCTTTTGGGGCAAGGGCATTGCTACCGAAGCAGTGAAGCTCTACACCGACTACATCTTTGACAAGTTTGATATCCAACGAATCTTCGCCCAAGTCTATGACTTCAATGGGGAATCCATGAATGTCCTTGAAAAAGCCGGCTACATCCCAGAGGCCATCTTGAAAAAAGGATTTATCAAACGCGGTACCGTAGGCGATATCTTTCAGTACGTACGGGTGAGGGGGGAAGAATAGTATCAAGTAGCTAGTATCAAGTACAACTTTGTACCAAGTACGAAGTACAATGTACAAAGTAGGAAATACGAGATACGAAGTACGAAATTTCATAGGCAGGATTTCTTCGACATTCTTCATTTAACGTTCGACATTCGATATTAACTTTCATTCCGTATTTCGTATTTCGTACCTCACACTTTCTTTCGTACTTGGTACCTTATACAACTCAATTCCGTATTTCGTACTTCGTATTTCGTACCTCATGAAAAACCTCCTTCTTCTTCTCATAACAATTCTAATTTTTTCCTGCGGTCCGCAGGAGCGGGTTTCCCAGGAAGCATTTAATGAGGTGCAGCTCAACAATGAGGTGAAGCGAATTACCGAGGTAGCGATTTTGGAAGAGGCCATGGTCTGGGGGGAATCCATCACCCAGGAAGCTCAAGCCCAATTGACCGCCCAACTGCAAGAGGCAATTGCGGCCAATGGACCTGCGGGGGCCCTAGATTTTTGTAAGGTCAATGCCTTGCCCCTTTTGAAGTCCTTAGAATCCAAACATGCAGTGACCCTTCGTCGGGTATCTTCCCAGCCTAGAAATCCTGCAGATGCCCCCAATGCACAGGAAATTCCTCTTTTGGATGCGTATGCCTACAATGCTGAAAACAACATTTTGGCTGACCCGAGCATCCAAAAAATCGAGGGTGGGGAAGTCCTCCTCTACACCAAACCCATCTTGATGGCCAATGCCCTCTGCTTAAGTTGCCACGGCGATCCCAAAAAGGACATCGCTCCCGAAACTGCCGCCAAACTCAAGCAGCTATACCCCCAAGATCCAGCCACCGGCTATGCGCAGGGAGATCTTCGCGGCATGTGGGCTTTGCGACTGCCCAAAAAAGAGGTGGTCAAGCGTCTTTAATTTTTACGCTATACCCTTCCTCATTCGCTTCTCTCCGGTGAGGCTTTTTTCCATCCTCATGGAAAATTGCTTGACCATTTATCACATGCGCTATCCTAGCTGAGAGAAAATGTGTATTTTCATGGGCATGTCGTACCCGCTGACCTGATGAAAAGAATCTTCGGCCTATTTTTCCTGATTTTGATGAGTTTCCAACTCAATCCTGCTCCTGTATTTGAGCCTTACACCCAAACCCTGGGCGGGACGTCGGTTTCTTTTGACATGACCCCAATTCCCGCCGGCAGCTTTTGGATGGGATCAGCAGACCCCTCTTTCCCGGATCAGCAACCGCGACATCAGGTAAAGCTCGATGCCTTTTGGATGGGAACCCATGAAGTGACCTGGGATGCATTTGAACTTTTTCTGGACAAGCAATACGAGCAAACGATCACCGAAGGAGGAGTGCCCGCACGGGTAGATGCGCTTTCGCGTCCGAGTTTGCCCTACCTAGACATGACCTTTGGCATGGGCAAGGAAGGAAAGCCTGCCGTAGGAATGACTCAGTATGGAGCCATTCAATACTGCCATTGGCTGTACCTGAAGACCGGGATTTTCTACCGTCTCCCTACCGAAGCCGAGTGGGAGTATGCAGCAAGAGCGGGATCAGAGGAACGGTTTTTCTTTGGCGCTGCACCTGCTGCCCTAGGAGACTATGCCTGGTATGCTGCCAATAGCAAACAAACTACGCAGGTGGTAGGAACCAAAAACCCCAACCCCTGGGGGCTGCACGATATGTATGGCAATGTGACCGAATGGGTGATTGACGCCTATGCCCCTGATTTTTACAGCAAATCTACTGCGAGCAATCCCGTCAATCGAGGTACTAAACTCTATCCCCACTCCCTCAGAGGGGGAAACTTTGCAACTACAGAAGCCAGTCTTGGCTCCTCCTTTCGGGAGTATTCAGATCCTGTATGGAAACGAATAGATCCCCAAATACCAAAAAGTCAATGGTGGTTTCCGGAAGCACCCTTTGTGGGCATGCGGCTGGTTCGTCCCTTGATTCCACCCTCCACCGAAGAAATTTTCGCCTATTACACACAGGCACCCATTGTTGATTATTGACCCCAAACTCACCTCCCCATGAAAAAAAATCCAAACCGTCGAGAATTTATGAAGACCTCCGCCCTGCTGACGGGAGGTCTACTCGCTCCCTCATTTTTAGTTCCAGGAGCCTATGCTGCCCCACAAAATACGCTGAAGCTGGCCTTGATTGGCTGTGGAGGTCGTGGCACCGGCGCTGTATTTCAAGCCTTCGATACAGGACATCCCATCAAGTTGGTAGCGATGGCCGATGCCTTTGGCGATCGACTCGAGGGCAGCTACAAACCGATTATTGAAAAGTACGGCAAGGACAAGGTCGATGTACCGCAGGAGCGGCGCTTTGTAGGTTTTGATGCCTACAAGAAGGCCATTGCCGAAGCCGATGTAGTGATTTTGGCTTCTCCTCCAGGCTTTCGCCCTTCCCATTTTGAGGAAGCCGTGCGACAAGGCAAGCAGATTTTTATGGAAAAACCCGTAGCCACAGATGCCGCCGGAATTCGGAAGGTGCTGGCTGCGGCAGAAGTGGCCAAAGCCAAAAAACTCAACGTGGTAGTGGGCTTGCAGCGTCACTACCAAAACAACTATCGGGAATCCATGAAGCGTATTCAGGACGGAGCCCTCGGCGATATTGTCGGAGGACAGGTGTACTGGAACGATGGGGGTGTTTGGGTGAAGCCACGGACTCCTGACCAAACGGAGATGGAGTACCAGATGCGCAATTGGTACTACTTCAACTGGCTCTGCGGGGACCATATCGTGGAGCAGCATGTGCACAACATTGACGTGGCTAACTGGGCCAAGAATGGCTATCCAGTCAAAGCTGAGGGCACAGGCGGACGTGCTGTGCGTACAGGCAAGGACCATGGGGAGATTTTTGATCACCATGTGCTCACCTTCACCTATGCGGATGGCAGCGTGATTCACTCCGAGTGCCGACATTTTCCAGGGGCTGCCAATCGTGTCGACGAGACCTTCCAAGGCACCAAAGGAAAAGCCTACCTCAGTGCAGGCAACCACGGCTTGCTCACCGACTGGAAGGGGAATGTGATTTACGATCACGATCGTAAAAACCAACCCAATCCGTATCAGCAGGAGCACGACGAACTATGGGCGGCACTGGTAAAGGGAGAGTACAAATTTGCAGATGCAGAAAATGCAGCCAAGTCCACGATGACAGCCATCATGGGTCGCTATGCCACCTACTCTGGAAAGGTGATGACCTGGGAGGAATCCCTCAATGGGCAGGTGGATCTTTTCCCCGATACCCTCGCTTGGGATGCGGCACCAAAGCTGCTGCCAAACGCAGATGGCTACTACCCGCATGCAATACCTGGAAAAACTAAAGTAATCTAAGCCATGCAACGAAGAGGATTTATCAAGAGGCTAGGCCTCGGTACTGCGGTAATGAGTGGAGCAGGAATGCTCTCTCTCCCTTCTTTTGCCAAGGAAAAAATGGCAGGAGCACCTTTTAAACTAGATTTTGCCCCCCACTTTGGCATGTTTAAAGAGCATGCTCCGGGTGGATTGGCGGATGAACTCCGATTTATGGCAGATCAAGGATTCCGTTCCTTGGAGGACAATGGCCTCCTCAAACGACCCATCGCGGATCAGGAGCTGATCGGGAAGACCCTCGATCAACTTGGAATGCGGATGGGCGTATTTGTAGTAGATGGAGGCGACAACTGGAAAGTCTCCCTCACGACGGGGAAGCAGGAGTTTTTGGACAATTTCGTAGCCACCTGCAAGGCCTCCGTGGAGACAGCAAAGCGGGTCAATGCGAAGTGGATGACTGTGGTGCCTGGCTACTTTGAGCGCAATCTACAGATTGGGGTACAGACTGGGAATGTCATTGATGCGCTCAAGCGGGGTGCGGAGATTTTTGAGCCCCATGGCATGGCGATGGTCTTGGAGCCATTGAGTGACAATCCGGACCTATTTCTGCGCCATGCCGATCAGACTTACATGATCTGTAGAGCGGTAGGTAGCCCTGCTTGCAAGTTGCTGTACGATGCCTACCACATGCAGCGCAACGAGGGCAACCTGATCGCGACCATGGAAAAAACTTGGTCGGAAATCGCCTACATCCAGATTGGGGATAATCCAGGAAGAAAAGAGCCGGGAACTGGAGAGGTCAACTATGCCAATGTATTTCAGTACATCCACAAAAAAGGCTTTACGGGAATCTTGGGCATGGAGCATGGCAACGCACTTCCAGGAAAAGCAGGAGAGTTGGCACTGATTGATGCCTACCGAAAAGTTGATGTGAAATGAAGCAAGTTTTCTTCCTCCTAAGTGCCTGGCTATGGACTAGCCTAAGTTTTGCCCAAAACCCCGAATGGAAACAGTTTCAATCTCCAGGGAAAGCCTCTTTGAGAGGCTTATCCCCCATTTCGGAGCAGGTATGCTGGGCAAGTGGGAGTGGAGGAACTTGGCTGAAGACCGAGGATGGTGGAGCAAGCTGGCAGACGGGTACGGTGGCGGGTTTGGATACCGTAGACTTTCGGTCCATCCATGCCTTTGATGCGCAGACAGCGGTGGCGGCTTCGGCAGGACAGCCTGCGGTGATCTACCGAACAGCCAATGGAGGAAAGACTTGGGAAAAAGTACATCAGGAAGGAGGAGAAGCCTTTTTTGATGCAATCCAATTTATCGATGCTCAGCGTGGCTATGTCTTGGGCGATCCCATAGGCGGGAAGTGGATGATCTTGGAGACGCTCGATGGAGGCCGAAGTTGGCATACCCTAGCCAATCTACCGGATGCTGTGTCAGGAGAAGCGGCATTTGCGGCAAGTTCTTCCTCTTTGCTGGCTGATTCAGAGGGACTGGTATTTGCCACCGGCGGCGCCGTGTCGCGTTTGCATCGGTATGCGTTCGCCTCCCAATCTTGGGCAGTGCGCGAATTGACAGACATGCTACAAGGCGAACCTTCTCAAGGAGTATTTGCCGCCACCTCACTACCTGGAGAAGGAGGATTGGTATTGGTTGGTGGGGATTACTTGAAGCCTGAACATCGAATTGCCAATGCATTACTAGTTCTTGGTGAGGTGACCATTTCTACCAGTGAGGGTCCTAGTGGCTACCGTTCTGGAGTTGCTCATCTTCAAGACAAAGGCTGGGTAGTGGCGGTAGGTCCTGGCGGTTCGGACTTCTCAACTGACGGAGCACACAGTTGGCAGCCTTTTTCTACCACGGGTTACCATGCCGTCAAGGCGGCGCCAGGGGGAAAAGCACTTTGGGCTTCAGGAGGCCAAGGACGTCTTGGAAAATTAGTGTATTGATGAAAATTGACACGAATTATTAAAAGGGTGTCATTTTTAGAGGGGGTTTGTAAAAATAATTGCAATTTTTTCGGGGTTCCTGCTTTCAAAAAACACGGAGGATTGTATATTTAAATCACTGAGTTCAATTTTTCACGCGTATTCTTCTATATCCTACCACCATGTTTGAAATTATTCCTTCCATTTGGCTGATCAACGGCAAGTGTGTGCGGCTTAAGCGGGGCGATTTTGCTACCGAAGAAGTCATCTCCCACAACCCCCTTGAGATTGCGCAGGCCTTCGAAGGGATTGGCATCAAGCGGGTACATTTGGTGGATTTGGATGGAGCTCGAAGAGGGGAGCCCAAAAATTACAATATCCTAGAAGCCATTGCAGGCTATACCGACTTGGAAGTGGATTTCACAGGAGGTATTTCCACTGACGGAGATGTGATCAAGTGCTTTGAGTTTGGTGCCAAAACAGTGACCATCGCTTCTGCGGCGGCTAGATTCCCAGAGCGCTTCGCCCAATTCATCCTATCCTATGGGCGGGAGAAAATTTACTTGGCGGCAGATACCAACCCGAACGATTACAAAATCAAGATCAAGGGCTGGCTTACCAAAACAGAACTAGACCTATTTGAACACATTGAATTTTTTTACGAGCGCGGGCTCAAACATGTCAAGTGCTCCGATGTCACCCGTGATGGAGTGATGGAAGGTCCAAACTTTGACCTGTACAAAGAAGTAGTGGACCGCTTTCCCAATCTATACATTGCCGCCTCAGGTGGTGTTCGCGGCATCGATGATTTCAAAAGATTGCGTGACTTGGGTCTTCAGGCAGCCGTTTTTGGCCGAGCCTATTACGAAGGAAAAATCAGTTTGAAGGATCTCGAAGAATTTATTGCATCGATCTAAAAAAAAGAGGAGGTTAATACCTCCTCTTTTTTTTAGTTATCCTGATCCTCTTTAAACTTATCTACGATGTATAAAAAAATATTGAAGGATAAGGTGGAGGGGGATTCGTTCTTTTTGGATTCTCTTTCCTGGAGATGGGTGGTAGTATGTACCTCTTTTCTAGGCAAGGGTAGCGGTACGCCTGGCTTCACTGTTGCCGTCTTTTGAACGGTTAGTGGAGTAGCCGTTCCAGCTTCCGGAAGGATGCTAGACTCCTCTGAAATGGGTTTTTCGAAGGGTTTCTTCGTGTTTTCCTCCTGAGCCCTTGCTTCAGATGGGAGGAGCAAGTAGCCGAAAGCAGCCATGCTCAGCAGGGCAACTTTACCAGCAAATATTCTTGAACAGTTCCACATAATTTATTGAAATACGGGTTAGCTTTCGAAAAACGTCCTTAAAAATAGAAAATATATCGGCAATGCAAACGATTGATCTAGAAGATTTCAAAAAAATAGACTTTCGGGTAGGAACTGTTCTGCGGGTGGAGCCTTTTGAAAAAGCTCGAAAACCCGCCTATCAGGTATGGGTAGACCTAGGTCCAGAACTCGGAATCAAAAAATCTTCCGCCCAGCTTACGGTCCATTACCAACCCGAAAACTTATTGGGAAAGCAGGTGCTTTGTGTCTGCAACTTGGCCCCTCGTCAGGTCGCAGACTTCATGTCGGAGGTGCTCATTACGGGATTTTCAAGTGCCGAAGGAGGGATATGGATTGCCACCGCGGACCAGCCCGTTCCCAATGGTGCTCCCTTGCATTAAGGAAGGTAGATGCAGAGACCTGCTTCGGTCAATTCGTTGCGGTACACAGGCAGGGCAGTGCAGTAGCCTGACCGCACATCTCCCGTCTTCAAGTCAAAGCGGTACTGGTGTAGGGGACAGATGATTTCCCCTGCCCCATTGATGTTGGCCTGGCTTAAGTCTGCCCCGCGATGTGGGCATTGGGCATCAAAGACATGGATGAGCTCCCCGATGCGCAGGACCGCCAGGCGCTTTTCACCTGCCGTCAATTTTTTGATTTTGCGTTCGGGTATGGCCTGGAGTACGTCTTCTTTGCTGCTGCCAAACTGGAAAGTATGCATGGGAGGAAAGGGAAGGTTCTTTTGCTACTAAAAGAGTGCTTGGTTTTTCGTGGAATCTTTTTCAATTTCCATCTTCTATCGCCAATTCCCTAACCTACCATGAAAAAATTCCTCCTGCTACCCCTTTTGTTTTTTGCCTTTTCCCTCAGCGCCCAACAGGTAGAAGGCGCCTGGAAACTGGTGAGCCAAAATCAAGTCCCCGTCACCGGCCAAGAGTTTATCAAAATCTATCAAGACAATTACTTTGCTTTTGGGGTCAAGAATCTGGCGGACAACTCCTTTGTAGGTGCAGGTGGAGGACCTTTTTCAATGACTTCCGGGAAGCTTCAGGAGACCTTGGAGTTTTTTACGCTCAATCCAGAAATCGTAGGGATGGTCACTTCCTTTGAAGTAAGTCTTCAAGGAAACCGGCTGACGGTATCAGGCACCACCCCCAAAGGCCCTCTTGTAGAAACCTGGGAGCGCCTATCGGATAGCAAAGATGACCTTACGGGCAACTGGGTGATTACGGGAAGAAAACGTGAGGATCAACTTCAACGCTCCACCCCAGGGGCCAGACGTACCATCAAAATTCTCAGTGGAGGTAGATTCCAGTGGGTGGCCTTCAACTCCGAAACTCGGGAGTTTTCAGGCACGGGCGGAGGAACCTACAGTGCTCAAGGAGGAAAATACGTGGAAACCATCACCTTTTTCTCGAGAGACAATTCTCGTGTGGGCGCAAGCCTTGGCTTCGACTACCAGGTCATCGATGGAGAATGGCACCACAGTGGTTTGAGCTCCCAAGGGCAGCCCATCTACGAGATTTGGACACCCTATGCACTGGGGTATAAACCGGGTAAATAAACGGACCGGGAATATCCTCTCTAATTTTTTATTTCGTCCCGCAGTCCGCCACGGCGGGCAGGCTTCGCGCCTTTGCGAGACTAAAAAATTTTTAAAGGATTAGCGAAGGCAGGCGGTAAATAGACAATAATTCTAAATGACCTGCCTGCGGCAGGTTAAGGGT
The DNA here is from genome assembly GCA_903952135.1 of uncultured Algoriphagus sp. GTDB lineage: Bacteria > Bacteroidota > Bacteroidia > Cytophagales > Cyclobacteriaceae > Algoriphagus. Next base: position 23,305 of record CAJBER010000011.1, on the reverse strand, counting down.
TTGATTTTTCTCGCAAAGCCGCATAAGGCGCAAAGAATTTGTTGAGGCTTGTCAACCTTTCGCGTAAAATGGGAAAAGTAGGATTGCTTTGGGGCCTACCTACCGCGGCGGGCAGGCTTGGCGCCTTTGCGAGAAGAAAAAATATATCCCCGCAATCCGCCGCGTCGGGCAGGTTGCTCTCGGGCAAAAAATTCAATAATAAATAAACGGTAGTTGATTATCGACTATTAGATATAAAGCGCTTTCAGCTTCCCTAAGGTGTAATCCACCTCTTCTTGTGTCGTAAAGCGGCTGAAGGAAAAGCGCACTGCGTCGCGTTCTGCAGGATGGTGGAGGGCTCGCAATACATGGGATCCCACAGTAGCGCCCGAGCTGCAGGCTGAGCCTCCCGAAGCAGAAATGCCTTCTAGATCCAAGTGGAAAAGGAGCATACCTCGATTGGACTCGGATGGAGGAAGGCTGACGTTGAGTACGGTATACAAACTTTTATCCAGGTCTGCCGAGCAGCCATTGAAAGCCACGCCTGGGATGTTCTGCTTGAGTTTTTCTACGAAGTAGCCCTTAATCTTCTCGATATGACTGCGGTGTGCGGCAAGTTCCTCAAGGGAAATTTCCAGCGCTTTGGCTAGCCCGATGATGCCAATTACATTTTCTGTTCCACCCCGCATGTTGCGCTCCTGCGCACCACCGTGGATGAAAGGGTGAATTTTTTTATCCTTTCGTACATAGAGGAATCCAACTCCTTTGGGACCGTGAAACTTATGTGCACCGGCCACCAAGGCATCCACAGGAAGCTGAGACAAGTCATGGGCATAATGCCCCATGGTCTGTACCGTGTCCGAGTGGAAGAAGGCATCGTAGGTACGCGCAAGGGTTCCTATTCGCTCCAGGTCATTCAGGTTGCCAATCTCATTGTTGCCCTGCATGAGGGATACCAAACTTCTGGGATGGGCTTGGAGCAGGGACTCCAATTGCTGCAAATTGATTTCCCCCTTTTCATTGACATCCAAAAGGCTCAGTTGGATTTTGCCTTTTTTGGCGAGCATCTCCAACGTATGGAGTACCGCATGGTGCTCCAAGGGAGAGGTAATGGCATGGCTGATGTCGTGAGATTCTACTCCACATACCAGAGCTGTATTGTCTGCCTCTGTGCCTCCGGAGGTAAAGAAAATCTCCGATGGGCTGGCATGCAGGAGTTCGGCTACTTTTTTACGTGCCTTTTCGATTGCTGTACGAACCTCTCTTCCATGGCTATGTACTGAGGAAGGATTGCCAAAGTGTGCACGCATATAGGGAAGCATAGCCTCGATCACGCGATCGTCCATCGGTGTGGTGGCGGCATTGTCGAGGTACACGTGCTTCATAGTGTGCTTTTTGGCAAAGTAAGACCTGCTTTAGCTCAAGGTTGCATTCACAACCTCTTTGATGTCTTGGATGATTTTTTTGGCAAGGTGTTCTGCTTTGGCTTCCGAGTCAGACTCCGAATAAATCCGGATAATCGGTTCGGTATTGGACTTCCGAAGGTGCACCCATTCCTTTTCAAATTCAATTTTCACTCCATCGGAATCGTTTATAGGATGGTTTTTGTATTGGGCCTTGATCTTGAGCAGGATGTCATCCACGTCCAAGTTGGGGGTAAGTTCGATCTTATTTTTGGAAATAAAATAGCTCGGGTAGGTAGCGCGAAGCATGGAGATAGACTTGCCATACTTGGCCAAGTGGGTCAAAAACAATCCAATGCCCACCAAAGCATCCCGTCCATAATGGGAAGTTGGATAGATGATACCTCCATTGCCTTCTCCACCGATCACTGCCTGCACGGCCTTCATCTGGTTGACCACATTGACCTCACCCACCGCAGATGCCGTGTAGTTTCCACCTCGCTTCTCGGTCACATCGCGTAGCGCTCGTGTAGAAGAAAGGTTGGACACGGTATTGCCAGGGGTCTGAGAAAGAACGTAGTCAGCGACAGCTACCAGGGTGTATTCTTCGCCAAACATAGAGCCGTCCTCATTGACAAGCGCCAAGCGGTCTACATCTGGATCGACGACGATGCCGAGGTCGTAATGTCCTTTTTCGAGTTTATTGGCAATGTCACGTAGGTTTTCAGGGAGCGGCTCAGGATTGTGGGGGAAGTTGCCGTCAGGGGTACAGAACATTTCCTCCACTTCACTGACGCCCAATGCGCGTAAAAGTTTAGGGACCACAATGCCTCCGGTGGAGTTGACTGCATCCACGACCACCTTGAAGTTGCGGGCTTTGATAGCCGCGACATCGACGAGCTCTAGGTCGAGCACATGCTGGATGTGTCGATCCATGTAGTCCGTGATTTCGGTGTATTTTCCAAGTTTGCGTACTTCAGCAAAGGTAAAGTCCTCTGTTTCGGCTTTGGCCAAAATGGCTTTGCCTTCTGCGTCTGATATGAATTCACCCACCGCATTGAGTAGCTTGAGGGCATTCCACTGGGCAGGGTTATGGCTAGCGGTAAGGATGATGCCTCCGCCGGCATTTTCTCTTGGTACCGCAAATTCTACTGTAGGAGTAGTGCTGAGGCCTAGGTCGATGACCGAAATGCCTAAGCCTTGAAGGGTGGCAGCTACCAATCGGGAAACCATGTCCCCAGAAAGGCGTGCATCTCTGCCGATAACTACCTTGGGGTTGCCGGTTTGCTCGAGTACCCAAGCACCATAAGCAGCGGTAAATTTGACCACATCAATGGGGGTGAGGCCTTCGCCTGGCTTGCCGCCGATAGTGCCTCGTATACCAGAGATTGATTTAATTAGTGACACGAATAATAGTTTTGTATGTTAAAAATAGTTGGCTACGCGAGAAAAGATTACTTGAATTTGGCCATCACCTTGTCTACCTCATTGTCCGGGTTGGCGCAGTTGCTTGTGGCATCTACGGTTTTCCCACAGAGGTTGCAGGTGATCCCCTCCTTGTTGAGGAAAGGACTTTGTGAAGCACAGGTCCCTTTGAACTCTCCATTTTTTAGAAAAATCAGCCTTACGGACATCAAAACGAAGAAAAGGGCGATGAAACCTAGTGTGATGAAGAAAGTTGCCATACCGGAGAAATTTGCGCAAATTTAATGCTTTACTTTGAAAACGTTTACACGTCAAGCATAGTTTCCTACAACATGTCCAACTTGAGTTCTCGAGCCGAGCAATTGGCTGCCTTTGACCGCTTATTGACCATCATGGATGAGTTGCGTGCGCAATGTCCCTGGGACAAAAAGCAGACCACCGAAAGTTTGCGCCACCTGACCATTGAGGAGACCTTTGAACTTTCGGATGCCATCTTGGAAGGCAATCCGGAGGAAATCAAGAAAGAGGTGGGAGACCTGCTCTTGCACCTAGTATTTTATGCCAAAATCGGTTCGGAGCAGGGCAGTTACGACATTGCCACTGTGATTGATTCCTTGTGTGAGAAACTGATCCGTCGTCACCCCCACATCTACGGGGATACGGTAGCGCAGGATGAGGAGACCGTCAAGCAAAATTGGGAGAAAATCAAGTTGACCGAGAAGGGAAATGTCTCTGTTCTTGGTGGCGTACCTAAAAGTTTGCCGGCGCTCATCAAGTCCATGCGAATCCAGGAAAAGGCCCGAGGTGTGGGCTTTGACTGGGAGGAGCCCGAGCAGGTATGGGAGAAGGTGAAGGAGGAAATGGGGGAATTTGAGGCGGAGTTTCGCGTCGGCGCTGGAACCAAAATCGACCAAGAAAAGGCTGCTGGGGAGTTTGGGGACCTGCTTTTTTCCCTGATCAACTATGCCCGATTTATCGACATCAACCCGGAGGAGGCCTTGGAGCGTACCAACATCAAGTTCATCGCCCGGTTTCAGTACTTGGAGCGCGCAGCCAAAGCGGCTGGCAAAAATCTAAGCGAGATGAGTTTGGCGGAAATGGATGTGTACTGGGAGGAAGCGAAGAAAAGTACTTAGTACGAGTTACTTGGTACAAAGTACAAAATACGGTGGAAATAGGGTAGAAATAAACTACGCTACGCTCCGTGAAATAGGGTAGATAAACGGATTGAAATCTTTTATTTCCCGAGCTTTGCTCGGAATATTTCTACATTATTTCAACTTTATTTCTTTTATAATTTATCAACTAAATCCAATGTCTAGAAAAATCATTTTCACCCCGGAAGCCCCTGCCCCTATCGGGCCCTATTCTCAAGCGGTTCAAGTGGGAGACACACTTTATGTATCCGGTCAAATCGCCCTCGATCCTGAGTCGGGCGAGCTGATCAATGAAAACATCACCGAAGAGACCCATGCGGTTATGAAAAACATGGAAGCGGTCCTGCGGGCAGCAGGTTTTGGCTTTGCCAATGTAGCCAAATGCACCATTTTTATCCGCGACATGGGCCAGTTTGGAGCCATCAACGAGGCCTATGGGCAGTACTTCAAGGCCGATCCACCAGCGCGGGAGACGGTGGAGGTCAGCAAGCTTCCCAAAAATGTACAGGTGGAAATTTCCTGCATCGCAGTTAAATAATCCATGAACTGGCTGCCTTTTGGTCGGGAAACCCTCGTCAGCGCCTTGTCCAAGGAGGAGCTACTAGAGCGCTTGGCTACAGTTACCCGAGGGACTCGGGCTGAAGGACTCCCCGAGCTCCGGCCCCTATTTTATGGGCAAGTGGGGGAACATGGATTTCGCATTTCCCGAGTGATTGATAAAGGAGATAATTTTCTTCCACTACTCTTAGGGAAGGTGGAGGCGACGCCGAGAGGAAGCATACTTTTTGTCCGCTACCAACTCTTTTCGACTACTCGATTTTTCCTTTGGTTTTGGACAGGGATATTGTTGGGCTTTTCGCTTTTTTTCTTTTTGGGTTCTCAGCAATTCCTTCAAGGAGGAGTATGCCTTTCCCTGATGGGGCTCAACTATGTCTTGGCGGTGTTTTTCTTCTATCGGCAGCTGCTACCCAGCAAGAAACTTTTCCAGGAAGTGATCAATTTTCCGCCCAGCAGCGTGGAATCCTCACACAAGCTGTAGGCAAAAAGGGACTTTGGATGTACCTTTGTGGCCTAATCTTCACCCTTTTATTTTGACTACCATGTCCATCCGTATAGAAAAAGATACCATGGGAGCCGTAGAGGTTCCTGCATCGGCTTACTGGGGAGCGCAGACGCAGCGTTCGATCAATAACTTCAAGATTGGCGGAGAGAAAAACCGCATGCCGATCGAGATCATCCATGCTTTTGCCATCTTGAAAAAAGCGGCAGCATTGACCAATGCAGAATTAGGGGTATTGGAACCCGCCAAGGCGGAAATCATCGCCCAAGTTTGTGACGAAATATTGACAGGGCAGCACGACAGCCAGTTTCCTTTGGTGGTATGGCAGACGGGTTCGGGGACCCAATCCAACATGAATGCCAATGAGGTGATTGCCTACCGAGCTCATGTACTTTTGGGCGGCTCCTTAGAAGATGCCAAGAAGAAAATCCACCCCAACGATGACGTCAACAAGTCTCAATCCTCCAACGATACCTACCCTACGGCCATGCACATTGCGGCCTACAAGATGGTTGCGGAAACGACCATTCCGGGACTGAAGCAGCTTCGCGAAACCTTTGCGGCAAAGGCAGAAGCCTTCAAGCAAGTGGTGAAAATCGGCCGAACGCATTTTATGGATGCGACACCCCTCACCCTGGGTCAGGAGTTTAGCGGCTACGTGGCCCAGCTCGATCACGGTTTGCGTGCGCTCAACAATACCCTTGCGCACTTATCCGAATTGGCCTTGGGTGGCACAGCAGTAGGTACTGGATTGAATACCCCACAGGGCTACTCCGAGTTGGTGGCGAAAAAAATTGCAGAACTGACAGGCCTTCCTTTTGTGACTGCACCCAACAAGTTTGAGGCACTCGCCGCGCACGACGGCATGGTCGAAACCCATGGGGCTTTGAAGCAAGTGGCCGTGTCCTTGATGAAGATTGCCAACGACATTCGCATGCTCTCCTCAGGTCCTCGTTCGGGCATTGGGGAAATCTTAATTCCAGAAAATGAACCCGGTTCCTCCATCATGCCGGGCAAGGTGAATCCGACTCAGGTGGAAGCGATGACCATGGTGGCCGCTCAGGTGATGGGCAACGATGTCGCCATTACCATAGGGGGCTCGAATGGACATTTTGAACTGAATGTATTCAAGCCGTTGATAGCCGCCAACTTCCTGCAGTCAGCTCGATTGCTAGGAGATGCTTGCGTTTCCTTCGATGTCAACTGTGCGGTGGGAATAGAACCAAACACACCGATGATCCAGCGGCACTTGGAAAACTCCCTGATGCTGGTGACGGCATTGAATCCTTACATTGGCTACGAAAATGCCGCAGCCATCGCCAAGAAGGCACACAAGGAAGGAACGAGCTTGCGAGAAGCAGCCCTAGGCTTGGGCTTGCTTACCTCGGAGCAGTTTGACGAGTGGGTCAAGCCAGAAGACATGATTGGAGGCTTGAAGTAAGGGGAGAATTTTTCACCTTTTTCAGGTTTTCTGGAATCCCCGCTGTGGTTTTTTCTGCAGGGGGGATTTCTATTTTTGGACTGAATCTTGCTACTCTAGATTTTGCGTAGGCTTTTTTCGAGTTTTTTGTACCTTTAGTTATATAAAATTCCTGATTTCTGGCGTTTGAGTACCAGCAGGAAAAATGTTTGACCATGAAAGCAGTTATTTTTTTTATTGGAGTTTTTTTCTCTTGTCTTACTCTTTCTGCTCAATCCGAAAAGCAGACCTTCGGTTCCTTTGATTGGATAAAAATTAATCCTAAGGAATCATTCGATCGCTATGCTTGGGAAACCCTTCCTCAAGGCATCACCCAAGTAATGGTTGATTCACTGCTCGCATCGCCTTACCTCACGACCGATGATCCTATCACCCTATTTTATGTTCAGGAAAAACTTTTAGCGGTCATTCCCTGCAGATTTGAGGTCTTACGCTGGACGGGTGAAAGTTGGGAAAACTTGTACAAGGGTACGGGCTCTGGGTTCAACTGTCATGCGCATTTTTTTGTGCGAGAGGGGAAATTGTATTCCATGGGGCGGTATGGATTTTGGCGAGCGCACAGCGAATTACTCGAGTTTGATTTTGACACTGGGTATTGGGAATTTGTTCCGGTCTCTTCTCCTCCTATGAACTATGGGGGTGTGGGAATCTTTGTAGACGGTGACCGAGTCATTTCCATTTTGGGGGAAAATATCCACCAGCCTTCCAATGTCTTTTATCCGGATAAAAACGGGTATGTATTTGACTTTAAGAGCAAAGCCTGGAGTTCTATAGAATTGGACTTTCCAAATCAAAAAAATCTGAGTTCATGGATCATGCCCTCCTTCGACTTGAAGGACTATGGAGTTCAATTGTATCAGCTCGAAGCCCACCTTGGGCTGTTGTTGCTAAACAAAAAAGATAACACCTTGCATTTTGCCAAAGACAATGACTTCGGGAGGTTTAAGGATTTCTCGGTGGCGGTTGCCTTGGAAAACAATGCCGTGTTTTTTGACAGATACGGAGATCCCACTTTTCTTTTACATCCACCATCTCCTTTGGAAAAATTCACGAAAGTAGGAGACATTCGATTGAACCCTCAGGCCTCTTCCTTTGGGATAGAAGATTGGTCTTTTTCCATTCTTGCGGCATTAGTGGGCTTGATGGCAGTAGGTGGAGGGCTTTGGTGGAGGAAAAACCGAGGTGGAAAAAAATCCAATCCGGCAGAACAGCTTCCTCCTGCTGAGGAGCAGGGTACGGTAGATGGTGTGGAAGATATCGAGCGACTTGTGGCCAAGCTACTCGCCCAACCTGGCTTGCTGGTAGATGTACATCAGTTGGACGACTTATTTGGAACGGCTGCCCTAGAAAGCTTGGACTACCGAAGGGTGCGTAGGTCCAGGTACATCAAGGCGGTCAATCAGTATTACCAAACCCTTCACGAAAAAGAGTTGATCTCCCGAACTAAATCGGAAGTGGATAAGCGGATGATCTTGTATCGGATATCGCCCTAAATTGCCAACGGTCCACTGTCCACGGACGACTGCAGCTTGTAATTGTTGAGGCAAAGCGTACTCTAACCACGATTGACGGTGGACTGTTAGCTGTTGACCAAAAAATTCCCGCTGGGCAAACATTTCTATTGAACTAGTGGCATAATTGCGGATAATCCTATTCATTTACATCTAATGAGACCCTTTCTACTTATCCTACTTGTTTTTTTTGCTCTAGGAGTTACACCAAGTCTTGCCCAGCGCCTGATGGATGGGAGTCGCCGCACGGTAGGCTACATCGAAGGAGAGCGGGTCACCAATGGCTCTCGATCGACGATTGGCTACTTGGATGGGAACCGGGTGACAGATGGATCGCGGCGTACCATTGGCTATGTGGAAGATGGTCGCGTGATGAATGGATCGAGGTCTACAATAGGCTATATCGAAAATGGGCGAGTAACAGATCAGTCCCGTAGGACGATTGGCTACATTGAAGATGATCGGGTGATGGATGGTTCGCGCAGGACTATCGGCTATTACGAGGGGGTACGGATCACCAATGCCGCCCTATTTTTCTTCTTCTTTTTCTATTGAAAATAGTTTAGGGTTTTAAAAAATCAAGGCCATGAAAAAGGACCTCTCAGACTCCACGAATAAGTCTAAAAAATCAAGCTGGAAAAAGTATGCCATGGAGTTTTTGATGCTGTTTGCAGCGATTTCCTTGGGTTTTTTTGCTGACAACCAGCGTGAAAATTGGGGGGAAAATACGCGTGGGGTGCAGTATGCACAGCGTTTGGTGGAGGATCTTGACTTGGATAGCATCCGGATGGAAGAGGTGAAGGTCAATTATGCCTTAAAGGAGCAACAGATCAATACCTTGATTCCACTGATGCAGGGAGGTCTTGGAGAGAAGCCATTTTTAGACAGTTTGTTTGCCTACTTCATCTTGCCAGGTTCGGCTTCTTTGGTGACCGGGATTAGTTTTGTGGAAAATTTGGCTACGCGCGACGAGCTAAAGTCGGGCAACATGCGCTTGATTCGTTCGGACAGCATTGTGCGCCACTTGTCGGTATATGCACGCAAGGAGCAGATTTTTATGGGCAACCAGACTCGCTACCGGGAAAAGCGGATAGAACTTTTGGAACTGATGGAAGAAGTATATGACATGCCTCGGTTGGGTATGGATAAGCTTGAGGGGAAAAAGCCAGAACCCCATTTGCTACCTCTAGATCCCAAACAGCTACGTAAGGTAGTCAATGCGGTGGCCCACTTGCAGGGCATGCTCAGCAATATGGAATCCAATGTGGAAACCATCGCCGAGGAGCGCAGGCTATTGAAGAGACTGTTGCTCGCTTATATTGAGGAGAAGGGGTAAATAGCTGAGGGCTACATGGTGATGAACTAAAATGTAATCACATACCTACTTAATAAAATGATTGTTTGGCTTGGAGAAAAGTTTGAAGTTTTATTCGGATTGGGGATAACAACTTGACTGTTTTTTAGGATGGTTATTGAGTTTTTCACGAGTCTACAAGTTTGCAGTTTGGCATTTTTCAGTAGTGTTATTCTAGTGAAATTTGGATTGTCCTTAAATGAATCATAAAAAAATGCTTCCCGTTCATGGGAAGCATTTTTTTTGAAATGATCAAGGATGTACTAACGAAATCTGATTTATTGGGCCTTCATAACCCAAACGTTCACTTGGGGCCCATTCATATTCAAATAGATTTTTTGGGTGCCGTTTGTATAAACAGTCCAGTCTTTACTAGCCGGATCTGCTTCATCTTTTTTAAACCCTTTGATTCCTTTTTCAATTGCGGCTAGCACCTGATCAGCCTTGCTATATCCTTTTCCGGAAAGATTTATAGTATAACTAAATCCAGTTATAGGGGCAGAAGAATTAAATACTGACACTAAGTACCATCCGTCTTCTACTTCTTTATGGCTTTTTGCCTGCACTGAAAAATTTACGGTTGCATCACTAGTTAAGGGAATATTCTCCAATACTAGGTGCGTGTCTCTATATTGATTAAAAATCTCCTCTTTAACGTTCACTTTTTTGATTAGATCTCCCAAGGTACTCCCTAAGGTAAGGCCTTCGGGGGAGCTAAGGTTGATTCGAGACACAATTGGGGCAATATTGAAATAGTCCGATGTTACACTTTCATAAAATGTCCCATCATAAATCAAGTAAAATAAGAGGTCGTAATTAATTTCGTCGAATTGAGGGTTTACTAGGTATTTGCCTTCTTCGTCAATTAAACCAATTTTTTTTCCACTTTGAACAATTCCAAATCCATTCGTTATTGGTAGTGCGTCATCGAATTGAGGGTTGATTTTTACCTTTCCTTCTTTATCCACATACCCCCAATCTTTACCCATTTTAACGGGAGCACTCTCGCCGCCGCTGAATGAATACACGGATTCAAACTGGGGATTAATGATAATTTCTCCTTCTCGATTGGACCAACCCCACTTGTCCCCTTGCCGAATTGCATAGAGATCTCCATCTGTACGTATTTCATCGAATTGTGGATTAATCACGTATTTTCCGTTTTCATCTATCGCTCCTGCTTTGCCATCAAATCCTACAGCGGCTTGGCCGTCAACAAATTTATTGGCAGCATCGAATTGATAGTTGATGATTAGTTTACCTTCAGCGTCTACATATCCCCACTTACCATCCTTGTTGAGCACTTCACATTTCCCCTCAGAAAAATTTCCAGTAGCACTAAACTGTGGGCTGATGATTACTTTACCTTCTTTATCCACAAATCCCCATTGGTATTCCCCGTCTTTGAGAATACTGAATGCCGCTAATCCATCTCTAAAGATTTTAACAGCTTCAGCATCTTGAAGTGTGATTTTTATTTCTCCTTTGGAATCAATTGCTGTTGGTGCACCATTTTCCGAGACTACCCAAGCCAAACCCTCGCTAAAGACAGTTCCGTCTTTATAGTTAGCGGCGATTTCATACTTTCCATCCTCATTGATAAAGCCAAATTTCCCTTTATCGCCAGAGGTTTTTACTAAGGCTAATCCTTCACGAAATACGGAAGCAACAGCAAACTGAGGGTTGATAATGATTTTGCCTTCCTTGTCGATGTACTGGAAATCCTTCCCGTTTTGGACAGGGATCAAAGAAATGGACGGGGCGCTATTTCCTCCGCAAGACAGCAGCACAAGGCTGATTAGGACCAAGCTTAAAACTCCTGATAGGTTTCGCATAGTATTCAGTTTAGGGTAAAAAAAGACAAATTAAGTTTAAGTAAATAATGAGCTCACTACACTATTACTACTCTAGCATTCTATATAACTAATGCATTTGTACAACAAAAATAATGGCAAATGGTTGAAAATCACTAATCTTTTTTTACTCGTAGTATTGGTGCATAATCAGGAGGTTAGTGCATACTCAATAAATAAATACAATTTCCAGAAAAACGGCGTTAATTTATAGATGGAACTAAACTGTCGGACAAGTGTAGTAAAATCCATTTTGCAGTTAAAAAAGTATTTTTGGAAATAGGTTGAATAGGGTTGTTAATAAATTTAAGCTGAGGTGTTAGAGTCATTATTTTCTGGGATAAGCGAACGTGAATGGATTGGAATCTGTGCCGCTTGCGGAGCGGTCTGGATTTTTTGGGTGTTGTGGCAAGGATCAAAAGGCAAGGAAAGCTCAAGTAGAGGGGGCGGCATCCAACTTCGAGTAAGCAAAGCTGCCTTTATTCGGGAGGTCATCCGATGGTGTGTGGGACATTTTGGACTTCCGCCCCGCAGCCGAACCTGGCCTCGAGTGGATCTTCGCTATTACAAGCATCGCAAGGTGATGGGAACGTACCAGCAGCGGGGTAAAGTGATTACCGTGTACTGGGGAAGCCATGCGGATTTGCGTGAGGTGGTGAACACGGTAATTCACGAGTACCAGCATTTTTTGGATATCCGATCAGGCAAGGACGACCGGGCCTATGACAAGGAAATCAAGGAAGTGGGTTACCAGGACAATAGCTTCGAAAGGAAAGCCCGAGAAGTAGCTGACCGCTGGCAGAAGGCCTGTTTTAAAGACCTAGAAAAAAGGGGAGTTTGTAGAATTGTCTCGAAGTAATTAAAAAAATTGTTGGCCACTTTAATGATTGACAATTCAATTTTTTTTTTTTAACTGCAGTCTTGTTAACGTAAATTAATCCCTTTATATTTTGATAAAATCTATACTCCCTAATTTGAGTAATTGAATGCGAAAAAAAATTGCCTTATTGAGTGGTTAAATGAATGTTAGATGTGCTTGTTCTGAAAAACAACATAAGAAAGAAATACAAAAAATTAAGAAAAATACAACTACATTCAAAACTCTTTTTTTTTCACAAAAAAATAAATAAATAATTCAAATTAAAGATTTTATTCACCAAAAATATTGCGATCAAAGAGGTGTTTCAATTTGTTTTGAACAAAGAAAACTTCATGAAACATCTAATTATTTTGCCTAAAAAAATTATGAAATGAATCTAATAGCAAATACTGGAATTCAATTAGTTACCGTTCCATTCGAAGTGAATTTGAACGATAATTTCAAAATGTATTTTCATGAGTGGTTTGATATAAAAGATGAGACATTAAAACTTGAAATAGCTCATCATTTTTCTGAGGAAGATATTTGGGTTGATAAAAAAGACATTTATAATCTTTTTGGTTTAGGATTAACAGACGGTAAGGTAGGTCGAATTGAAGACGGCGTGTTTAAGCCTTACAGCTGGGAAGACATTAAAGATGACTTCTTTGCAGAAGGACATCAACCAATTACACCCATGGAAACTGATGGGAATATCACAAACTGCTTTCAGGTATCTCCAAATAGGTTCAGATGGGAGAAATTTGAAAATGAATGGTTACCCTTTCCATTTTTCACTTTAGGAAGTAAGGGCAAATCTGAATTTGGACCTACCAATTGGTGCCGGTGCAAATTAGTTCCTGACACTTCTTCAAGTACAATAAAAAAATACAATTTATTGCTTGCCTTCGATACAAGAACTACCTACGAAAGTGAAGATTTCGAGGAACAAGATTTAATGGAAACTCCGGTTTTCGCCAGTAGTTATGATAAATCTAAAGAATTTGCTTTATGCAATAATGAATTTTCATTACTTGATTTTTGCTCAAAATATCCTTACAACTGTGATTGGGTTGAGGAATGCATCTTAAAAATCTACCACGATGTAAAAACTGTAGATGAGCTAAATATTAAAAAGCCAAAATTGAATTATTTAGCTCAATATATTTTTTTCATAAAATACATTCAGCAATTAAACTTATTGCCTAAAATCACCCTATTCTCTGATAAAAATGTCGCTTTTGGAGACGTGGATTTAATTGTGGACATGGGTAACTCACGCACTTGTGCCATTCTATTTGATAACCATGACTTTACTAAAGTAGAACATTTATCTCTGAATGATTTATCCAATCCTATTGAAAATGGTCAATTAAACGTTTATGACAAGCCATTTGACATGCGACTTGCATTTAGAGAAGCTAATTTTGGTGTCGAAACGCTTAAAGGAAGTAAGCAATTTGTTTTTCCTAGTTTAGTTCGTTTGGGTGTTGAAGCCAATAACCTAATCCATCAAGCAATAAACTTAAACACTGGGGTAGAAAAAATTTCTACTTTTTCAAGTCCCAAGAGATACCTATGGGATTCCAAACCACAACAAAAAGATTGGGAGTTTTTAAAACTTAATGGAGATAAAAATAAAAATAATCTATTGCAAATTAAAGGTGTCTCTGAACAATTGAACGCTGACGGTTCTTTAAATCTTAACGGAGAAGGAGCCATCGATAAATTCTATTCTAGGAAGACTTTAATGACTTTTTCGTTTTTAGAAATTTTGGCTCAAGCCAAAATGCAAATAAATAGTTATGAGTTTAGGCATAAATGGGGCGCTGAAAATAAACCACGACGCATTGATAGAATAATTGTGACTACACCGACAGCAATGTCCCGAGTTGAGCAGGCTGCCTTAAGAAAGTGTGCTGAAGACGCCTCCATAATTTTGGAAAGATTCTATACTGATACGACCACAAAAGCGGTGGATTTGAAGGAGTTTCAGAGTAAAGTAAAAGTCCTTCCCTCTTACAAAAATCTTGCGAGTACTAACGGTAAGGAAGAGTGGATTTATGATGAAGCAACTTGTTCTCAATTTGTCTTCCTATATTCAGAATTAACACAGCGGTATAAAAATAATTGCAAAGAGTACTTTGACTTCTATGGTAAGGTAAGGACTGATTTAAATAATTATCAAAAGAAATCCATCACCATAGGCAGTGTAGATATTGGCGCTGGAACTACTGATCTCATGATTGCGGCATACAAATACGATGATGCAGATCAGGGTACTCTGACTCCCAAGCCGTTGTTTTGGGAGAGTTTTTATTTAGCAGGCGATGATCTATTAAAAAATATAATTCGAAGAATAGTTATTGAAGGTGATGAAGCTGAGATTCCAAATCAATTGAGAAAAAATCCAAATACTGATTTCTCAAAGTTGATTCTTGATTTTTTTGGAGAAGACAATGCGCGCCAATCAATTTCTGATAGGCAAATAAGGAGTGATTTTAATTTACAGGTATCAATTCCAGTAGCAACATACTTCCTTGAATTACTTAAAGAAAATAAGGTAGGAGAAGCAACCTTAGGTTTTGATGATATTTTCTCCAAAACAAAGCCCACAGACCGTGTCATGGAGCATTTTTCCAAACACTTTGGCTTTTCAATCACTGAAATAAATTGGCGCTATAGCAAGGAAAAAATTTCTAAAATAGTAGAGAGTACGTTTGATTCGTTGGTAGGCAAAATTTCAACGTTACTTTCATACTATGGCTGCGATATTGTCTTGCTGACTGGTAGACCAACTTCGTTAAAGCCGCTCTCCGATTTATTTTTTAAGTATTATGCCATTGCTCCAAATAGATTGATCACAATGGACAACTATAGAATTGGAACTTGGTACCCATTCCAAAATGGAAAGGGATATTTTAATGATTCTAAATCCATAGTCCCTGTAGGAGCGATGATTGGCAATTACGCGTCGACAAAGGGAAGTCTCGACGGGTTTTCATTGGACTTGAGTGAGCTAATTCATGAAATGAAACCCACAACAGAGTATTTTTCAAAATCAGAAACTGAAGTTTCTTTCCTCTCACCCGAAGCAAACAATGCAATTGTAGACGTATCCCAATTGCCGCTTCGGATCTGGACAAGACAGTTAGATTCAACAAAATACCCAACTAGGCCATTTTATCAATTGGACTTTAATGAAGGGAAAATAAGAGAAAAAATCATTGAAAAATTCTCATTAACTACCAATGATAAAACTCAAATAAATGACTTGGTGGTAAAGGAATTGGAAAGATTACGGGTTTTAAGCCCTTATAAAATTAGAATCGTCCGAGAAAATTATTTTGAAGATAAAGAAAACTTAAAAATCGAAGCAATTGAGGACCGAAACCAAAATGAATTACCTCTATCGTACTTCCAATTACAAATTCAAAGTATGAATGAATCGGACACCTATTGGTTAGACTCAGGTGCATTTAACAATATAGGTTTTTATAAGAATTAACTGGAAAGACAATGATTAAATATATATCCGACCAAATCCAATCTATTGAAAAAGCAATA
This sequence comes from uncultured Algoriphagus sp., assembly GCA_903952135.1. Classification (GTDB taxonomy): domain Bacteria; phylum Bacteroidota; class Bacteroidia; order Cytophagales; family Cyclobacteriaceae; genus Algoriphagus. The sequence continues at coordinate 7,657 of CAJBER010000011.1, read as the reverse complement.
AAGTGGGTGAAGGAAACAGAATCAATGAAGGGGGTAAAAGGGGAAAATGCCTACAATAATTTAGTCGGTTTCCGAAGAAACCTAAAAAAGAAAAGATTTGCCATTGAAGGCAACCCTGCAGCTGCCATTTATGGGGAAAGCCAAGTTGGAAAATCCTACTTGATTAGTAGCCTCTTATCAGAAGAAGGTAATCCGTTTGTCTTAGTTGATCAAAATAATAAATCTTACAATTTCATTGAAGAAATAAATCCTCCTGGAGGAGGGTCGGAATCAACTAGCTTGGTTTCAAGGTTTTCTGTCAATTACAAACCACTTGACCCTAATTTCCCGATTAAAGCAAATCTATTGTCTCCAAAAGACATAATTTTAGTATTATGTGATAGTTTTTATAGCGATATAAAAACCAATCACGACACAATATTAAAATCAGAGGTTATTGCAGAAGAGCTAATTAGTATAAATGAAAAATTTAAAGAAAAGGCTCCTGTTCAAAATATTATTGAAGAAGATGATGTTTTGGATTTAAAAGATTATTTCAACAATAATTTACAAAAAGCAGGAGAAGTTCTCTCTTCTGGCTTTTTTGATAATATTTCTAAAATAATATCACATATAGAACCAAATGAATGGAAAAACATTTTTTCTATGCTTTGGAATAAAAACGAGAAAATTACTTCCCTGTTTTCAGAGCTAATCAACGAATATAAAAAGTTAAACTTTTCGAATTGTGTCTATTTGCCTGTAGAATCTGTATTGTACAAGCACGGGACGTTGCTAGATGTTAAGCGCTTAAAGGAAATTTATTTAACCCCAGATAGAATAGAATCAGATTATAAAGCGGAAACAAATGTTCTGTTTTTCAATAACGAACAAAGCCAGCAATTAAATTTTAGAAAACCAATCCTTTGTGCATTATGTGCTGAATTGGTGTTTAATCAACCTGAAACATTGGTAAAAACAAAGGAATTTTTAAGTACGACTGATCTTTTGGATTTTCCAGGTGCACGATCCCGTTTATCCCTGCCAGAAAATTTGATTGAAACGGAAATGATTCCTGAGTTATTGCTGAGAGGCAAAGTGGCCTACCTATTCAATAAATTTTCCGAAAACGAAAAGATAAACATCCTGCTTTTTTGTGCCAAACATGAACAAGCGGCACAACGGGCTATGCCTGAAATGTTGAATGGTTGGATTTCAAAAATAGTCGGAGAAACCCCTGAAAAAAGAGAAGAATTTATTCATAAAAGTAAAGTTCCTCCCTTATTTATCATTGGGACATTCTTTAATGTGAATTTACAATACAACCCCCAGTTAGATAAAGTAAATGATACATCTTCCTTTAAATACAGATGGAATCAACGATTTGTTAAAACCTTATCAGAACAATTACTAAATACCGAGACTTACAGTTGGTTTACAAAATGGACAAATTCAAAACAGAATTTTTCAAATATTTTCCTTTTGCGAGATTTTGAGAAGTCTGAAAGCATAAGCCATATTTTTAAAGGCTTTAATTCAAACAGAAAGGAATTAGAAGAAATAGTACCGGAAAATTTCAAGGATTTTAGAGTTAAACTCCGTCAATCATTTCTTGATGATGAATTTGTAAATAAGCATTTTGATGATCCGGTTAATTCTTGGGATAGTGCTGCAAGTATGAATCAAGATGGAACACAACTCATAATTAACAAATTAAATATAGCCGCAAGCAACATAAATGAAGCACGCTCTGAAAAAACATTAAGTGACCTCAAAAGTATTCAGAAAAACACGATATCATTCTTAGCAGAATTTTATAATAATTCAGATAAAGCAGGAAACCTACTAAAAGCAATAGGAAAAGCAGGGAAGATTCAAGCAAAACTAGACAACGCATTTGGACAAAATCCATATTTTTTCGGGTTTATGATGCGAGAATTAATGTTGAGCAATAGCGATGTGTATAATCTATATCTGAATAAAATTAGAGATATAGAAAAAAGAGATGTGATTAACATGGATAAGTACAGCGGGATTCGACTCCAAGTCTCAAGCCTTGACCCCAACTTACCATTCCAAGATAATTTAGAGAGCCTGAGAAAACATTACGAAAAAAGTTCCTTGACAGAATGTCAACACTTTTTTGAAAATGAAATGGGCATTGATCTAAACGAACTCTTTTATGGAAATAATGATCGAGTAAAAAGTTTTTACCAAGTTTTGGCTAATGAACTAGAAAGGTATTGGTTTGAAGAGTACATGCAAAAAAACCAGCAGAACCTTTTGCAAGTCTTAACCCAAGAAGATCTTCAAGAATTCCAGGATATGCTTAGAAGATTGTATAAAAAACTTGAAATCACAGAAAAAATTGGAGAAAGAATTCGAGGCTACGTAGATGGATATCGAAACATCGAAGATGTTTACGAGATGATTTCTGATATAAGCACCGAAATGATTAATAAATTCATTAATTCAGTTGGGCTAGACTATTATAATGAATCTAATTTCAATGACCTGAAAAAAGTAAGTGAAAATATCAACGGATTATCTTGGAAACACGATGAGTTTGAATTTGAAAGAACAAACAAACAAGAAGTTGCAGACTTGATTACCCAAATGGGGAATTTGCCAGAACTACTTAATCAAAATCCCCTTCCCAAGGAAAAACTAAAATTACTACCCAACTACCGCAACTACCTCATGTGGTATGATTTGCTTAAAGCAGGGTTTGTTACTTCAAGTGGTATCCCCAATTATGATCCAATTGCAAACGAAAGGTTGGGACTGATAATTAAGGACCTCGAAATTATAGAAAACTAATCGCCATGACTAGGATAAAAGGTAAAGAGCAATTATGTAGTAGCGAGAAAAAATACTTCAAGTCTATTCAGGGTTTTGGAGATCGCACTTTATTTGATCGGTATCCAGATATTGAAAGTGTTGTCAAAAAGAAAGTAAGTGAGAAGTACCAGAATTTTTTAGCTGAACCTGATGATGAGGGAGATACAATAACCTGGTATTCAGCCCCCTACAACGAAACTCCAGTGCGGTTCTCAGAATTGCAAGGTGAGGAAAGAATAACCTATGAAAAGGTAAAGAATGAAACTCTCAGCCATTACCAGAAGGTAATCGATGACTTAAAGAATGAGAATCAATCTAGCGAAGCAGAAACCTTAGAAAGCGCGATAAAATTCATCAATGACGATTTCCTTTATTGCTATGATGGGATCCTTGTTTTGGGCATCTGGGGCATGCAATTGAAAGAGAATTACAGGGAATCATTAGGAACGGTTTCAAAAAATTTATTCAAAATAAAAAAGAAGGCCCCTGTCATAGCCCCACCTGTGATCGAGGCGACAACCCAAGAAGTACCAGAAGAAGTCGTAGAAGTTAGTGAGCCTAGTGAAAGCCTCCACAATATCAAATTCAATCCAGGCGAACATGGGTACATCCAAGGGAATAGTGAATTTCAAAAACCGCTGGGGGAATCCATTTCCGAAAATGAAATTCCAAGAATTGAACCCAAGGAAGGATACCAGTTTACAGGATGGGATCGAAATCCAACTAATTTCCAAGCTGATGGTGATACCGTCTTTACGGCTCAATATGCTCCCATCATCCCTCCAATTGTTGAATTACCCTGGTATATGCGACTATGGAATTGGATCAGGAACTTCTTTTTTGGCAGAGGATGTCTACGATGGTTACTGTGGCTATTGCTCTTCTTACTCCTTTTGTTTTTGTTGCTATGGTTATTGCAATGCTGTGAAAGTAAACCTGAACCTATTCCTGATCCTATAGAGGATAAACCTTGGGTTCTAGAAGACTCTTTGGTAAGTGATGAAGGAGGTATTTATGATCCAGGAAATCCCTACGAAAAAGTACCTACACCTCCTGGGTACGAGGATATCTTACCACCCTTTGAAGGCGAATTACTTCCTATAGATAGTACAGAAATCATTCGTGAACCGGGGCAACCTGTTATTATTGGAAATCGCTTAAATATTCTGATGGAAAATGAGGACAAGTCGATTATGGACTTTGCTCGAGCGTTTAAAGTCAAGTATCCTGACGAGAACTATAAGGTGGTGTTTTATGATGACAAGGCGAAGTACATGCAAATTGAGATTCCATCCTCAGAAAGAGTTAACCTTCAGACTGAAATTCCTGAAAAATTTGCACCGGAATATAAGTTATTCGTTTTCGATGAATCCCAATTTGAAACGGGGTATATCCCAAATGATCCTGCATTTTCTTCAGAAGACAAGGCCTGGTACCTCAACACAATAAATGCTCCTAAGGCATGGGATATTACTAAAGGGTCCCCCAAGGTTACCGTTGCCATTGTTGACAATGGATTTAGTTTAGACCATCCTGAGCTCAAGAGTAAGGTCGTCATGCCGTACAACGTATGGAAACAATCAGCTGAAATTTTTGCTCAAGAGGAAGATCATGGAACTCACGTAGCGGGGACTGCACTGGCCCTGATGGACAACCAAGAAGGCTTAACAGGTATTGCTCCAAATTGCGCTTTCATGCCTGTTCAAGTAGCAGATGACCAAGGACAAATGACCACCACCTCCATTGTTAGAGGGATACTATATGCTTTGTATCAAGGTGCTGATGTGATTAATGTTTCCTTAGGAAAAGCCTTTCCCCCCGGACTTTCGGAAGCTCAACAAGAAGATTTACAAAACAATCGTTTCAAGTCTGAGGAAAGGCTTTATAAAAAGGTAATGGAAATAGCAGAAAAGCACAATGCTATCGTAGTAATTGCCGCGGGCAATGACGACATATTGGCAGGAGCTGACCCTATAAATAGGCCCAAGAATTTTGTGGTTGTTTCTGCTCTTGATAAAAACAGTAAAAATTTAGAAAAGGCAGGATTCAGTAATTACGGTGATTATTCTACTATTTCAGCACCTGGAGTTTCCATCTACAGCAGTGTAGGAGATGATGGATATAAATCATGGGAAGGTACAAGTATGGCTGCTCCTATCATCACGGGAACCATTGCATTAATGAAAAGTTTGAATAAAGATTTGACGGTAGAACAAATCAAATGCATCCTCCAAGGGACTGGAAAGCCTGTCGAAGGCAATGTAGGTAATTTGGTTCAACTCGATCAAGTTTTGGCAAAAGTAAAATCGGGGGATTTTTCTAATTGTCAAAGTAAGGAGGATTCGCCCCCCTTGGGTGATGGCTCGGGTGATGGCTCCAGCCCTGAGGCTCCCCCTGCTTCTGGAAATGAGAGAAAAAATGAATTATTACGTGAAATGGAACGATTAAGAAAGCAGCTAGAGCTACTTGAAGGAGAATTAAGCAAAATTAAAGACTGAACTACTAATTAATAGAATAAAATGAATCGATCTAAATTTTCATTGGCAGACTTACTTACCCTGATGGGGGCTGTAACCTTCGGGTTTCTTGTTTTCCTGGGGTATAATTTCTTAACCCTAGGAGACACGATTAAGAGTATTATCTTGGCAACATCCTTTGCGCTGGCTCTCGGAATTGTAGCCTATGTATTGAAAACATTGAAAGGAGTATCCAGGAATTTTAAGACAAATATCATTAGTGAATCAATTCTAATTTTTGTTTTCTTACTTATTTGTTTTTTTGCGATTTCCCCTCTCTCACATTATTTCGCAGTGAGTCAGGAGAAAGAACAAATACAAGACAGTATCCTTTCAAATATTTCAGAAGCAGAGGGACTATTTGACGCGTACGATACCTATGCAGACAATAGCATTGACTTATATGAACGTAAACTAAAAAGTATCGTTGAAGCAAAGTTTGTAAATCCATCTGAATACAGAGCAGAAGGATTTGAACAAGGAAAATCGGATGCCATAATAATAGAATCGAACGTAAATCTATTGAAACAAGTACTGAGGCCTTCGAACTATTCCAAAATGAAAGGCGATTTGAGCTGGCTATCGGATTCAAAATCGGCAGTAGAGAATTGGTCTCCAATCACCGTAGTAGGCACAGTAAATAAGCTCAATTTAGGAGTACAATCATGGAATGAACAGCTAAAGAACTATTCTTCTGACCCTCTAAATGCAGCTAATACTACTAGTTTTGATTCTCCCATTTCTTTTGAACAAGTTTCAGACATTTTTACAAAGGAAACTCCACTTAACCCCTTAGGTGTTGCAATACATTTGGGCTTAATTTTTTTAATGTTATTTTCTTACCTTATTTCCAAGCGGCATGAAAGAATTAGAGGTAATGTATTGAAACTGCTTTTTGGCGCTTCCACTACTGACGATAAAGAACTATAAAATCCTTAACATAAAAATTAAGATGGAAAAAAGTAAAATTCTAGCAAATACTGCTAGCCTAACAGCAGAGCAACTTTTTGAGGAAATCAAAGCAGGTAATATCACTTTGGAAGCCTTAGTGCAAACAGGGGATTTAAATAGTATTAAACGAAACAAGATAAATTCCTTACTCAATGAGTTGGAAGCAAAGGAAGAGGCAGATTGGCTTCGTGCTGAGAATGGAGGAGACGAAGCTTCTTATTCAGCATACCTAGCAAATCATCCTGCTGGAAAACATGTGGCGGAGGCAAGACAAATAATCTCCTTTTTGGAACGGCAAAAGGAAAATTCAAAAATTCAAAAACAAAAAATACTAAGCGACCTTAGAAATAACCCAAACGCCTATAACTCATCTCAAATTAGTAGTTACCTACACCATACGATTTCAATTGAAGAATTGATGAGTTGCGGCATACCTCTCTCCGCAATTGACAATTTACAAAATGTTGAAATTCAGCAATTAGAACTTGGCAGGACACCTGAAGCTATTCCCTCTGGATTTACCGAGGTATACTTTTGGGGAGCACCTGGATCAGGAAAAACCTGTGCTTTGGGGGCCTTATTGCAAGTTGCACAGAAAAAAGGGTTTTTGAATCTAGCTACAGGACCCGGTTACCGGTATGCTACCCAGCTTATGAATATCTTTAGTGATGATGGAGCTGCCAACGATTACCTTCCTGGGCCCACCCCATTAGAAAACACCCAATATTTACCCTTTACCCTCAAACGTCCCACTGAAAGCGCTGTGCGCTCCGTTTCGTTAATTGAGTTGAGTGGGGAAATTTTCAAATGCTTTTTTGACTTAACTGCAGGAGATCCACTTCAATCTCAATCTCACGTAGATACATTCAATACGCTCAATTCATTCCTAAAGAATAGCAATCGGAAAATACATTTTTTCTTTATTGACTATAATAGAAACAATAGGCCTGATCATAATGGGATTACCCAAAGCAATTATTTAGCCGCAGCCTCGACTTACTTTAAAAATCATAAAATATTCAACAAATCAACTGATGCTATTTTTGTAGTCTTGACAAAAAGTGACTTGATGCGAGATGATTCAGGAAATGAAGTACGAAGAGATCAGTGGGTTGACTATGCAAAGAATTATTTAAATGAAAATAATTATAGATCCTTTATTAATACACTGAAAGACATTTGCAAGAAAGAAGGAATCAACGGAGGAAAACTCACCGTGGAGCCTTTCTCTTTAGGCAAGGTATATTTCCAACAGATTTGTGATTTTAATGGAAGTTCAGCATCAAATCTTGTGGAAATCTTAATGGAAAGAGTACCCGGCAATAGAACTAGCATTTTTGATGTCTTCAATTTATAATAATGATGAGATT
>CAJBER010000010.1 GCA_903952135.1 uncultured Algoriphagus sp. | reverse complement strand
GTGTTTGGGGAAAAATACATCACCTGGGCCATGGCATTAACCGGCTTGGTAGTGGGCATTCCCTTATTCTACAATGTAGGTTTTGTCTTACTCGTCCCACTCGCTTTCACCCTTTCCTATCAATACAAATTGCCTGCGGTGTATGTAGGAATACCCTTACTCGCAGCCTTATCCGTGACACACGGCTTTCTTCCTCCTCACCCCTCCCCAGCAGCTTTGGTAGGACAGTTTGGCGCCAACATGGGACTTACCCTACTCTATGGAGGCATTGTTGCCATTCCTACCATCATCCTAGCAGGCCCTTTACTCGCTCCTTTTCTTAAAGGCATTTCCTCGCAACCCTTGAAAACTTTTCAAGCAGAGCCTAAGCCCGAATCCGAGCTTCCGAGTATCGGGAATAGCGTGTTTACAGCCTTACTTCCTGTAGTACTTCTTGTAGCGACGACCGTTTTATCCATGTCCGTTGCCCCAGATGATCCCCAGAGACCATTACTCAACTTTCTAGCGAACCCTAGTGTGGTCATGTTGGTTTCAGTAGCCTATGCTACCTATTCCTTAGGCTTACGAAGAAAGCAGACCATGGCTCAGCTGATGGACATTTATACGGTAGCGACCAAGGACATTTCCATGATCCTATTGATTGTGGCAGGGGCAGGGGCATTAAAGCAGATTTTTACAGATTCAGGAGTAAGCTTGGTACTAGCCGAAGGAATTCAATCTTGGGATATGCACCCGTTAATTCTGGCCTGGTTGATTACTGCAGTGATTCGTATTGCAGTGGGTTCGGCCACGGTAGCTGGATTGACCACGGCCGGCATTCTTGCCCCATTGGTTCCCACACTTGACGTAGATCCCAATTTATTGGTGCTTTCCATTGGAGCTGGAAGCTTGGTATTTTCCCACTTCAACGATGGTGGCTTCTGGATGTGTAAAGAATACTTCAACCTAAGTATCAAGGATACCCTGAAATCTTGGACACTGATGGAAACGATCGTGGCAGTGGCTGGATTGGGTGGAGTATTGCTTTTGGATCTACTTCTAAAAGTACTTTAACAGCTCTTGAACCAACTCCAAGCCAAAGAAAATATTACCTTTAACTTCCCTGTAATCACGAGGAATATTAGTTTACGTACCACACTCAATACCCTATACTATGCAAAGTCCTGAACAGAATTTTGAAAAACTTGGCTTGATTCTTCCACCAGCACCGAAGCCTTTGGGTGTGTATACTCCAAGCCTTGTTGTGGGTAATTTTCTCTACTTATCCGGCCATGGAACTGTAAAAACCGACGGAAGCCTTATCGTAGGGAGAATTGGGGAAGACTTGGACATCGAACAGGGAAAGATAGCTGCCCGGCAAGTTGGACTCGCAATGCTGGCCACCATCAAATCCTCAATCGGCTCCTTAGATAGAGTAAAGCGCGTCATCAAGGTTCTTGGCATGGTCAATTGTGTGCCTTCTTTTGAAAGACATCCCTACGTGATGAATGGATGCAGCGAACTTTTTGCAGCGGTGTGGGGACAAGAAATGGGCATCGGGGTGCGGTCTGCAGTAGGCATGGGGTCGCTTCCTGACAATATCCCTGTAGAAATTGAGGGGCTATTTGAGTTACATTAAGGAATCAAGGGTCTACTAACGCCTTGTAAGATTGAAATAATGCCAGCACATCACGCACATAGTTTACCGCAGTATTGCCTTTAGCATAGCCACTTTTCACCACAGGATCACGGTAGTACTTTGGGTCACTCTTAAGGTTTAAAAAGTAGGAGACATCCTTCCAACTTTGGGTGTTTTTTCGATACTTCAAAGTCAATCTCCAAGCATCTTCCACATGTCCTTGGCCGATGTTGTAGGAAGCTAGAATGAATTTGATCCGTTCGTTGGTTTCAGGCACCCTTTCTAGCCAAAATTTATCCAAATACTGAAGATATCTCACTCCGCCACCTAAGGACTCCGCGGGATCATTAGGATTGGTCAC
>CAJBER010000009.1 GCA_903952135.1 uncultured Algoriphagus sp. | reverse complement strand
TGCCGGTAATGAGGAGTAAGTTAAGGCCGACTTTTTGAGTTGTTGTGGGAATGGTTGCATGGCGTGAGGGTCGCAGCTATAGTCGAGAGCAGACACCCAAAGATCCCTACAATTAAAATTTAAAATAAGTATTTCTAATTAGGAAAAAAATAAGCCGAAGCAAATGACTTCGGCTTATTTAGAATCAATAGATTAGCACGCGCTTGATTTCTTGCAACCTGGAGCTGTTGATTTTGAAGAGGTAGAGGCCAGGAGAAAACATCTCTAAAGTATAGGTCTGATTGAGCGTATTTGGGAAGGAAAGCTCACTAACCAATGCGCCAGTTGAAGAGATGATTTGGATGGTCACATTCTCTAGCTTGGGTAGGTTGAAAGCCACGTTTACAAATTTAGACGCTGGGTTAGGGTACACAATTATATTTTGTTCCGCAGGAATAACTGGGTCTGGATTTGCACTGAGGAAAAGTTCCAAGTTGTCCAAGTAAACTGGTGCATTCTGCGTTCCTACCACATCCAATGCAAAGGCTAAACGAATTTCTTTTTTGCCTTCACCAGCATAATCGGTTAGGTTAACATATTTCCGATCGTAGTCCCCAGAACTGCTTGGATTAGCATTTCCCGTGCTTACAGTAGAAAGTGCAGTACCCGCTTCTGACCAAAGTACTTTGTAAGTTTCTCCTTGATCTGAACTGGCGAGTAAGGATAGTGTAGTCCCTGGATTTACAACTCCTGCAGCAACATCAAAGAAAACACTTGCTTGACGGCTAACTGACAAATTGAAAGAAGGCGAAGCCAACCAATAGGAGTTTCCATTGGTGGTACCTTCAATTCGAGCCACATTGTTTGGTCCAGTTGCTCCCGTCACGGCGGTCACTTGCCATGCAGCCTGATCACTTTCTGGATTAATAGTAAGCCATGGGGCTAGGTCGGAACTGCTGTTGAAGTTTTGTCTCCAAGGCACTTCCAATCTAGCCGTTTTTTCTTCGATATTGTACCAGTTGATTTGAGGCACTGCTGGGATGTTTTGATCAAAATTCGGATTAGAAACACCAAACTTCAAGTTGTTCTTTCCTGCAGCAGTGGATTTGGTCAAGGTAACATTGACGGATTCTCCAGGAGGGATCTCTGTACCAGAACCAACGAAAACTTGGTTTCCTGAATTGTTGGTATTTCTTGAAAACAAGAATTTAGATACAGGAAGGTTCCCGGTATTGGTAATCCTTACAATTTCCTCAAGATTTGTTCCAGCGCTGATAGGACTCGGAGCAATTACATCTTCAATCTTCAAGTCATACTTGAATTCTTCTGTAGATAATACTCGAATATTTCGCAGGAAAATATTGTTACCAAAAGCATTTTTAGTAATAATTGCCACTCGGATTTTACCTAAGTCCTTGAATTTATTGAGGTTTACTAGCTCTGTTCTAAACTGTGTAGCACTTGTCGGGATAAATTCTATCCCAGTAGTATCGGAAGTTTGAAGCCGAGTTCCACTCTTCAAGTAAGGTGGCGAGATAATGTCAAAATCCACGCTGCAGTCCGGAGCGATAGCGACTAGCAACTCATCTTGGAATCCTAATTGGCTGAAAGGAGCGTGAGCTACTTCAAATACCAATTGGGCATTCGGATACTTTTTTAGGTCAATTTGCGGAGACACAAAGTAGTCGAACTGTCCTTGCGCCTCGTATTCGTAATGGCGAATGAAGAGGGCTGGTTGAGCACTTCCATCGATGGTTATATTGGTTTTCTCCCAAGTCAAAGACTGATCAGGATTTCCAATGACCCAGGTAGCAGGTAGTGTGGTCAAAGGAACAGAATAGGGAAGCGTAAGCTGACCTTGTTGAATAGGCTTGGTAGTTAAGGTATTGTTTGAAGTATCCAAATCAGCTACGTTGTTTACCTGAACTATTGTAAAGGCAAATTCACTTTCCTGTCCTTTTGTATCGAAGGCTGAAAAGCTCACTACTGTTTTCTCTGAAGATTTTAGATTGGTTGAAAATTGCTTGATTTCGATTAAGGTTCCGTTCCATCTAAATTCAATACTCACTGAAGAGACCAATTCAATTCCTCTATTTTGAATTTCCAACTGAGGGGTGATGCTTGGTTGGCACAAGGCGTCAAAAGGAGTGATAACTCTCAACAAGGACACGTCTCTAGTCGTAAGAACTGGTTCTTTCGTTCCACGACTGTTAACCAGCGATGCTCTTCGAGGGCTATTGGCAAGCACTACATCAAATCGTTCTACTTGGCCCTTGGTAAACAGGTTCATGCATGGATCTGGCGTGTAATCCATGTAATTCTGGATCATGTTGTTGTTGCCACAAGAAAACCGGGTTGGGTTGGCATTGCAAATGGTATTGTTTGGATTGTCCTGATTGGGTGTATCGAGCACGAAATCATCTACTTCGCAGCCTCCATCGCCCCAAATGTGCCGCAAGCCAAGGTAGTGGCCTACTTCGTGCGTTGCAGTTCTTCCATTGGTATTTGCAGCTGTGCCAGCACCAGTTCCAAAAAAGAGGTAATCCACGGTTACCCCATCACGAATTGATGACACGGGAGCGTAATTTAGTCCAGATAGATTAGAGGTGGGAAAGGTCGCAAATCCTAGGTAAGGATCCACTAAAGGTACAACCCACATATTCAAGTATTCTTCAGGATTCCATTGGGAGGTCTGACCGATTAAAGTTGCATCTTCTGGCCCATAAATGGTTTTGGGGCCCTGCTTCCGGACAATTCCATTGGTAGGGAGGCCAGTTGGGTCCTGTTTGGCGAGCACAAATTCAATGTTCGCATCTGCTGCTACTGGAAGAAATTCAGCCGGAGTGAGGATGGCATCTGAATTTTTTCTTCGAAAATCTTCATTCAGTACTCGAATTTGCTGGAGAACCTGAGCATCCGAGATGTTGGCTTCAACGCCTATGGATGTCCCGTTGTGTAGGATGTGTACTACCACTGGAATCACTCGAGGTTCAACCCGAATATAGGTATTCTGTGATTTGCTATTTTTTTCTGCGATCTTTTTTGTAATCCAATCTTCAAAGAAGACTTTCGATCCAAAAACCCCCTGCTCTCTTTCTTGCTGGGCTTCTAAAAAGATATGTCCACATTTTTCATTGTAACCAGCACCTTGGTGGCTTTGTCCACTCCCCGGGTATTGCTGAAGTGTAATCCTCTGCCCAAAAACAGTGAACGAACACATAAAAAATAAGACTGTGAGAAATTGTGATTTCATTGTATGTTGAATATATTTTTCCATTCTTTGAATGGTCAAGTGTCAGGCGTCAAACCAATATAGACTTTTGGTTGAACAGAGTTTCGTTATTTAAATATAGTGTTTTTTCTTTTAAAATAATATTCTACATCTTTTAGGGACTCTATTTTTATGATCTCTCTTTATTTTAGTATTTGTTCTTGTCTACCATAATGCATATCTACCGGCGTGAAATTTTTCAATGATTCATGAAGTAGCTTTCATGATTATAATACGTAACAAATTCTCCTATGGTATCTACTAACTGTTCTGCTAGGTAGTAGTTATTTAGTTTAACTACGTTTTCTATTCTGAGGTGAGACCTTTCTATTTTACCCTGTGTTTGTAGATCCATTACTCCTCCGTAGATGGGTAATAT
>CAJBER010000008.1 GCA_903952135.1 uncultured Algoriphagus sp. | reverse complement strand
TACCTGGGATTCCGATACCCCACAGCTGGTCATCCTCAAGCAAAGTGATACCCAACTTGGATTGGTGGAAGTGGTGTCTGAGATGCCCGTCACCATGAAGGGTGACACGCTCACCTACAAAACCGATGCATTCACCACGGGTACAGAGCGTAAGCTAGAAGATGTCTTGGAAAAACTCCCGGGCTTCCAAGTGGATGAGGAAGGTGGCGTGAAGGTCCAAGGAAAAACTGTAGATAAGGTGCTAATCGATGGAAAGCCATTTATGGATGGAGATACCAAATTGGCCACCAAAAACCTGCCCGCCAATGCGGTGGATCGGGTGCAGGTATTGAAAAACTTCAACGAAGTTGGCCCCATGCGCGGCCTGGATACCAACGAGAACTTGGCACTCAATATCCAACTGAAGGACGGGAAGAAAAATATGGTCTTTGGAGACCTGACCGCAGGTATAGGTCCTCAGAAAAGGTATTTGGCGCATGCCAATACCTTTTACTATGCACCCAAACTCAATGTCAACTTTATTGGCGGCACGAATAATGTAGGGGAACAGCCTTTTACCTTGCAGGATTATTTCCGATTTTCGGGAGGCATGGGAGGACTTGCTTCGCGTGCTGGATCCCGCGTACAGGTCAATGGAGAGGATTTGGGAATTCCAATGGCTACCCGCTCCAATGCCAATTCCCTGGAAACCAACTTAGCAGCCTTTAACCTGAACTATTCTCCATCCTCCAAATGGAGGCACACGGGCTTTGTGATCGGTTCTACGTCAAACAACGGCTTGGGAAGTTCTTCCCTGCGCACCTACTTGAATACCGGACAAAACAATAAGGAGGAACTCTTGTCTTCCTCTGCGGTAGAAAATAAGTCTGGTTTGGCCAAGTATGCCATCACCTACACTCCTAAAGAAGAGACCTATCTAAAATATAGCTTTTTTGGTAAGCTTTCTGAGATTCAGAATGGGAACCTGCTCAATTCTAGTTTCGGGGACTTTACCCAAAACATCAACACGCTATCCTCACGAAATCCCTATGCCCTGCAGCAAAAGCTGGAGTGGTACCATGCCCCTGACGAGGATCAGGTGTTTAGCATGGAGATGAACTGGGAGAAGAAGTTTTCAGATCCTTTCTTGGACCTTACCTCCTCGGTCAAACCACTCGTAGGATTGTATGCGATTCCTAATGCGGAAAGCTACCGTCTTCTTCAAAACCAAGAACTGCATACCGGTACCTTGGAAGGGGTATTCAACTACTATTACATTCTAAATCCTACCAATCACCTCAATTGGTCTATTGGAATGCAGCAGCTCAACCAGGATTTTGTGAGTGGTCTGAGCCAGGTAGGTTCCAGACAGATTTTTGATGCGTTTAGGAATGACAACGAATTTGATTTCCAAGACATCTACCTCGGAATGAGTTGGAAGACCAAATGGAAGGATTGGATCCTCAGTCCATCTGCCAACCTTCACCGCTACCAATGGAGCGACACACAAGCGGGAGAGAAGTTGGAACAAGATCGTCTGTTGGTATTGCCCGCGATGTATGCGAAGTGGAATATCACCTCCAACCGCTCCCTGACCTACCGCTGGGGTACGGAAGCCAACTTTATGGATATCCAAAAGCTCGCTCAAGGCTTGCTCCTGCAAGATTACAATGCGTTGTTTCGTGGAAATCGGGCCCTAGATAATGGCCTTTTCAATACCCATACGCTTAGCTATACGCATTTTGACATGTTTTCTGGCTTGATGGTCTTTGGAAACGCCAATTACCTGCGCAAGCGAAATGACTTGGTGACGACCACCGACTTCATCGGAATCAACCGCTTGTTTTCGGTGCTCAACGTGGAGCCAGTGAACAAGACCTTGAATGGAGATCTTCGGGTAGACAAATCCTTCAACAAGATGAAGTTTGAGTTAGGAGGAAATTGGAATGCCTTTCAGACCAATTTGTTTTTGGATGATCAGCTGACCCAAAACGAGCAGTTTTCCCAAACCTACGACACCAAGTTGACCAGTACCTTCTTTAAGGTTTTGGAAGCCAAGATTGGGTATTCCTTCACGGCAAACCAATACGTGTCGGGAAGAATCGACAATACCTTCACCACACACAGCCCCAAACTAGAAGTAGACTTGGATTTGGTGAAGGGCTTGAAGCTGGTGGCAGATTATACCTATTCGGCTTACCTCAATCAGGCATTGGGTACCCGTAGTGATTTCGATTTTTTGAATGCCTTTTTAGGGTACCAAGGAGCAAAAAGCCCCTGGGAGATCAAACTGTCTGTGTGGAATATCGCCGATACACGAGCCATTCGTAGGGATAGCTTCAGCGAAAGTGTGGTGAGTACCTATTCGTATTTGGTGCAGCCTCGCTATGCACTGCTCACCTTCAAATATGACCTCTGATTTTAGGACTTCTAAGTAGTGCTTCAAAAATCAAAAAAAAGCCCCCAATTGCTATTGGGGGCTTTTGCATGTTTGGTGCTTTCTAAATTTAGATAGCGGCTACCAATTTCACATCCAACTTCACCTCGTCGTAGATCATTTTGTCTGCAAGGTCTTCGAAGTAGCTGCCTGAGCGGAATTTGATGTCAAACTTGGTTCTGTCAAAGGTGATCTGACCAGTGGCAGTCACTTTTTTGCCGGCTACGGCTACCTTCGCGGGAAAAGTAATTTTCTGTGTAATTCCTTTGATAGTCAAGTTACCTGTGATGGTGTAGTCCGTTCCATTGCTGGATTTGGCTTCGGTAATTTTGAAGGTAGAGGTATTGAATTTTTCTACAGAGAAAAAGTCGTCAGACTTCAAGTGACCAGTTAATCCGCCTTTGGATTTGGCGTCTGTCAAGTCTTCCACGGTCAAGTTGACCATATCCATGTCGAAAGATCCACCTTTAATTTTTCCGCCGCTGTAATCTAGCGTGGCATTTTTCAAGGGTACATAACCCCAGTGCGTGCCAGTTACTTTGGAAGCTTCCCAGCGAACTTGGCTTTCAGTTTTGCTTACTGTGGCAGGAGCTACAAATTCAGCTGCTGCAAATAGAGTGCTTAGCCCTAGAGCTAGTGTAGCAATTAATTTCATAAGAATTGGTTTTAAGGATTGAAAATAGGTTGACCTCCTTTAGCTCACGCACGAAGGCTTTTCGTTTAACGAAGTTCACAAAAAAGTGTTTTAAATAAAAATCAGCGATTGGAAACAAAGTAGATTTTCCAATGGTAAAAAAGTTGACTCATTTTGGGCTTCATTTTTTAACTTAAGGAAAAAATAGATCTCACGATGAAAAAAACGCTTTGGATCCTTCTCTTCCTTCCTATGCTTACGTATGGGCAAGGCCATGAAGCTCAGTTAAAGAAAATTTACGACACGGAGCTTTCCTCCGGCCATACCTATGAAAATCTCCGTTACCTCTGCAAGGAAATAGGCAATCGACTTTCCGGTTCTCCAGGTGCCGCTGCTGCGGTGGATTGGACCAAGCAGTTGATGGAAAGCTATGGCTTTGATACGGTGTATTTGCAGCCGGTCATGGTCCCCCATTGGGAGCGTGGTGGAAAAGATGTGGTTCGGGTCGTAAATTCAAAAAAACACGGGACCGTAGAATTAGCCTCATTGGCGCTTGGCAATACCCAAGGTACGGGTTCAAAGGGCTTGCTTGGGCAGGTGGTGGAGGTGAAGGGTCTAGCTGCATTGCAAGCCCTCGGAAGTCAAGTGAAGGGTAAGATTGTCTTTTTCAATGGGCCGATGGATCCCACCAAGGTGGATGCATTTGAAGCCTATTCTGGGGCTGTAGGCCAGCGAAGTTCGGGTGCTGCGGAGGCCTCCAAATTAGGAGCGATTGGTACCATCGTGCGTTCGATGAACAATCGGGTCGATGACTATGCGCATACTGGGAACCAACGCTACGCGCCCAATGTGCCTGCCATTCCGGCCTTGGCTATCAGTACTCAAGATGCGGAGCTACTCAGTGAGCTGCTCGCTGATCAGTCCGATTTGCAGGTGTATTTAGAATCCTATGGGGAGATGAAAACAGAAAAGCTCTCTTATAATGTGATTGGTGAACTTCGTGGTAGCGAAAAACCGGAGGAGATTATCGCCGTGGGCGGCCACCTAGACTCCTGGGATGTGGGAGAAGGCGCACATGACGATGGGGCGGGATGCATGCAGGGAATAGAGGTACTGCGTTTGTACAAGCAGTTGGGATGGAAGCCCAAGCGCACCTTGCGGGCAGTCATGTGGATGAATGAGGAGAATGGCTTGCGTGGAGGTCAGGAATATGCACGAGTGGCTAAGGAACGGGGAGAAAAACACATTGCAGCGATTGAGTCTGATTCGGGTGGATTTTTGCCTATCGGATTTTCTTCAACGGGCACAGAAGCACAGCGGTCCAAGATAGCTTCCTGGGCGGAGTTATTGCGTCCCTACCAGTTGTGGAATCTTCAGAAGGCAGGTGGAGGTGCAGATATTGGTCCGCTTCGAGACCAAGGTACGCTCTTGATCGGTTTGCTCCCTGATTCTCAGAAGTACTTTATTTATCACCATACGGAAGCAGATGTTTTTGAAGCAGTAGATAAGCGGGAGTTGGAATTGGGAGCAGCGGGCATGGCGGTCCTAGTGTATCTCCTTGACCAAGAAGGTACTTACTAGATCCTCACTCCGAATGGAAAAAATCTTAGAGGAATCACCTTTTTTGTAAGAAAGAAGTCTTTTCCAACTGAAATTTTTCCCAAATAGACAATATGCATTGATAATCAATAGCTTACTTAATTACCAAATTCAAAAAATAAGGGCTCAGGAAAATTTTCTTTGGTTTGGAGCGCTTTTCAAATGCTTCCATTCGTGTAAAAATTGCCCCTATTTTAGTTTAAATGACCTGTTCACTAAAAAAAGTTAAAACAGCTACTTGTTTTTTGAATTTAAAAAATGATAACTTTAAAACTCGATTTAATCTGGAAACCATTTAACCTTAATCCAAGTCAATTAAAAAAAAAACTATGAGAAAGTTCATCGCTTTGTTCATGCTTGCAGGTATCCTATTCGTTCCTGCTTTCGCTAACGCTCAAGATGCACCTGCAGATTCTGCAGCTGCCACAGAAGCAACACCTGCAGCAGAAGAGACTGCTGCGTCACCAACAGTAGTTGACGACGAGATCGTCGCTGAGGAGCAAAGTTTTCATCAGCTCATCAAAGAAAAATTTATTGAAGGAGATCCATTGTACAGGACTCCAGTATTGCTTTGCTTGATCATCGGTTTGGCTATTGCTTTGGAGCGTATCATCACCCTTAACCTTGCTACTACCAACACCAAGAAATTGTTGTTGAAAGTAGAAGACGCACTTGCATCAGGTGGTGTTGAAGCTGCTAAAGAAATAACTAGAAACACAAAAGGTCCAGTAGCTTCTATCTTCACTCAAGGCTTGATGCGTTATGCAGAAGGCATCGACATGGTTGAGAAGTCAATCGTTTCTTACGGTTCTGTAGAAATGGGACGTTTGGAGAAAGGGCTTATCTGGGTTTCTTTGTTCATCGCACTTGCTCCAATGTTGGGCTTCTTCGGTACAGTAGTTGGTATGATCTTCGCATTCGATACAATCGAAGCAGCAGGTGATATCTCTCCTTCTATCGTTGCGGGTGGTATTAAAATTGCACTTTTGACCACAGTTGCTGGTTTGATCGCTGCGATGATCCTTCAATTGTTCTATAACTACCTTGTTTCAAAAATTGATTCCTTGGTAAACGACATGGAAGACGCTTCCATTTCTTTGGTTGATATCTTGGTTAAGCACAAATTGACTGGTAAGTAATTACCAGTTCAATCTACTTGCTCAATTAATTAAGTTTTTAAACCACTGAAAATATGGATGCTTACGATATAATGCTTTATGCCTCCTACTTGCTTGCAGTAGTAGGAACCATCTTGTCCATTGTGATGCCCTTACTTAAGTCTTTGGATGATCCAAAAGGATTGTTGAAGTCAGGTTTGGGGGTATTGGGACTAGCTGTACTCTTCTTTGTTTGCTACTTCCTTTCTGGCAATGAAGTATTGCCAAAGTTTGAAGGAGCTCCCTTTAATTTGACTCCTGGTATGTCACAGGTAATCGGTGGTATGTTGGTCATGACCTACATCCTTACTGTAGTTGCAATTGTGTCAATTGTAGTCACTGAACTTACTAAAGCTGTCAAATAAAATGGCAAGAAGTAAAAATAGAATGAGTAATGAAATCAATGCAGGATCGATGGCTGACATCGCCTTCCTACTCTTGATTTTCTTTCTCGTAACTACGACCATTGCTTCGGATAAGGGGATTCTAAATTTCCTTCCTCCAAAGCAGGATCCTAATGTGCCGCCACCAGATATCAAGAAGAACGAGAGAAACATCTTCAACGTCTTGATCAATGCCAACAACGATTTGTTGGTTGAAGGTGAGTACAGAAGGAAAGCAGAAGGTCTTGATAAAGATTTCAAAGAATTTATCATGAATTTTGGAGCTCCGGATGAGGATGCTGTTGCGTTGTTCAACTCGCTGCCTGCATCCTTGCAAAGTCAAGCGCTAAGAAAACCTGATTCATCAGATCACCCAGGTGAGGCAGTTATATCTATCAAAACGAACAGAGGTACTAGTTATGCAGTATTCCTTGAGGTGTTTGATAATGCCAAAAGAGCTTACTTCGACATTTATGCGGAGCGAGTAGGTATTACTGCTGACGAATACAGAGCACTTACCGGTGATGATGAGGCTTCTAAAGCACTTCAAGACAAGGGTAAAGAAGGGATTCCTATGGCGATCTCTATTGCTGAACCTGATAAAGCGGGAGGAAACTGATATGGCAAAGTTTAGAAAGAAAAAGTTAGGTGGTAGTGATCAAATCAATACCTCTGCCCTTCCGGATATCATTTTCATGTTGTTGTTCTTCTTCATGGTAACCACCGTGTTGAGAGAGCAAGACGTCTTAGTTGATCAGAAAATTCCTCAGTCTACGCAGCTTCAAAAGTTGCAAAACAAGACCTTGATTTCTTACATTTTCATTGGAAAGCCAAAAAACACGAGTCTTTACGGTTCTGAGCCTAGAGTTCAAGCCAACGACGTATTGATTGGTTCACCGGAGATTGTACAGTGGGTCAACCAAGAACGCGATAAATTGCCTGAAGCAGATCGTGGTTCCATCACCATCTCCATGAAAGTGGATAAAGAAGTGAAGATGGGTCCTATCTCGGATGTGCAGACTGAATTGCGTAATGCTGATGCACGTAAAGTCTTGTATGCTTCTACTAAGAAATTAGACCAAGAGTAAGAATCTTTCTCGTATATTTAAAGCCATTCGCTTAGCGAATGGCTTTTTTTATTTCTGCCTTTATGAACACCCAATCAACCTCCAACAAGAAAGTTCAACGTGCATGGGCTATGTACGATTGGGCAAATTCCGTGTACAGCCTGGTCATTACTTCCACCATCTTCCCTGTCTATTACAACAGTGTCACCGAAGGGGTAGATGGCTCCGATAAAGTCTCCTTTTTTGGATGGGAGGTCGTCAATACAGTTCTATATTCCTATTCCATCTCTTTTTCATTCCTAGTCATCGCCTTGTTGGCTCCCTTACTTTCCGGGATCGCGGATGCTTCAGGTAATAAATTGAACTTCATGAAGTTCTTTGTGTACATGGGGGCCCTATCCTGTATTTCCTTATACTTTTTCACAGGAGACAATCTTGAATTTGGTATAATCTGTAGTGTACTCGCGAGTGTTGGTTTTTCTGGGAGTATCGTGTTTTACAATTCATACCTGCCAGAGATAGCCAAAGAAGAAGAGTTCGATATGCTTAGTGCCAAAGGTTTTGCCTTGGGATACATCGGAAGTGTGATTCTATTGATTTTTAATTTAATGACCATCCAATTTCCTGAATGGTTTGGGATGCCGACTGGTAGTTTTGCTCCACGATTTTCCTTCTTAGTAACAGGTCTTTGGTGGATAGGATTTGCGCAGATTCCTTTTCGTGTTTTGCCCAATAACCCCTATAAAAAATCAATTTCCTCCGATTACCTCTGGAAGGGATATCGTGAAATTTCCTTAGTCTTTCGGGAACTTCGCTCGATACCGGTGGCCAATCAATTTCTGGCTTCCTTTTTCTTTTATTCAATGGGAGGCAAAGTAATAGTAGATTCAACTATTGAAAAATTTAATTTCAGTTTATTAATCTTGTCTACCCTTTTAGTTGCAGGAGCTGGAAATGTTATTAATG
>CAJBER010000007.1 GCA_903952135.1 uncultured Algoriphagus sp. | reverse complement strand
CAGCGTTACTCGAGCATGGTTTCGATCATGCTGTAATGTTTCCATCAGGATCATTACGTATTTTAAAACATCTTCTTTGGAAGTTACCTCAAATTGGTTGAAAACCGATAAATCTTGATCCGTAAATCCAGCCAAATAACAGTGGGAATCAAGGAGGTTGACCCAAATCTCCTGCCCAATTAGATTGAAACGCTCCTTAAACAGGTAGGAAAGAAACGAACAAGACCCATGGTAAAATTTAAGTTCAGAAAATCGCTTGCTAAACTGCTGCTGTAATTTTTCAGGAATGCAGCTGAGTAGCTGAATGTTGTTGCTGTCTACGCCAGTATTAAAGAAATAGGGAGAGGAGGGAAGTTTTCCTGCAAGCTGCAAATATTCCTTTTCTTTTCCTTGTTGATAAAATACCCCTGGCATTAAGGTGAAAAGCTCCTCGTGCACATAGGCCTTGGCAGGAATATCCTGTTTGGTCAGTGAGTCAGATGCAAGAATGTCTTCCAATTTTTTCCAGCTAATTCGTTCGTACGAATGAATAGCGGTGATACTTTGGTTTTTGTCCCTTGCAAAAATGTGCAGGGAAGTGGGGTAAAGAAAAAGTGATAAGCTCGCCGTATGTTGAACAGCAAACTTATCACTCGTCTGTACCTTAAGGTTATTTTCCAAGATTCGTACCGGTTATTTCCAGTTACCCTCTGTAGATGCGTCAGTTCTAGATCCTACACGTAAGGCTTTGGTATTTCCACTCTCATCTTTTACCCTTCTTTCAGGATTGATTGGAGATGGATCTTTAATTTCAAAAACACTGACTTTGTATCCTCCAGTTTTTTCAATTTTATCCGCAAAGAATTCAAATTGCTTTCCTCCAGATCCTGGAACTACTGGCAATAATTCGATTTTAAAATCAGGGTGTTTTTCTGGACTGAATAAGGAGTCCATTACCGCTATTGATCCAATGGTGTCGTAAGAAACATTAATTTCTTCTGCTCCATAATCAAGAAGTTTGGTAGTCTCAGTACGCTGAACAATCCAGATGGTACCTGTTTCAATAAATGTTTTCAAAGAATCCCAAGTGCTTGCGTATTTTCCGTTAGAAGCTTGGTAAGCCAACTGGGCATCGCGAAGCATTTCAAGTTTTTCAATGGTAGCTGCTTCTAGCAAGGCAACTCTTTTTTCTTGTTCTACAACGTCATCTACACCTTTCCAAAGGAGGTAACCTAGGAAGGCAGCAACTGCAAAGAATACGAGTGAGAGAACTTTTGTTAGATTCATTTTGAGTAAGGTTTAGAAATCCAGTTAGGGTTGAAGGTTTTTAAAACGTGCTATTTTAGGTATTTATTTTCAAAATTAAAATATCCTTTACACAATACTAATTCCTCGAGTGATTTTATTCCAAGAAAAAAGGGATGGATGGTTTTTTTCTCCAAAGATTGAAGTTCTGACAGTGTCATCCACTTTATTTCTGAAAGAATTTGATTCTCAGGTGCAAGTTCGGGGTCATTGCCCAAAGTAGCATTACCGCTAATCCTTTTTACTTCAAAAAAACACTCAAGGGCATGCAAAGGGGGTGCTAGGTATTCATTGAGGCATAAAAACTCGCCTACAGCGATATTTAAGCCTGTTTCTTCCAAAAATTCTCTAGAAAGATTTTCCTGCGCAGGACTGCCAAATTGCATTCCTCCGCCTGGGGTTGACCAAAAATCACGGTCCGCACTCATTTTGTGTTTGACCATCAGAATTTTATTTTCTTCAATCAACACCCCATTGACCCGTATTCGGAGTCGGTTACCAAATTTAGACTCAATTTCCTTGCTGATCTTGTCTTCTGACATGTACTTTCGTCTAGCGATGAACAAATCAACCTCCCTGCTTCCAACTCCTTCTGATTTACTTCGAAAGAGTTTTCCATTTCAACCCACTTTGGGGCAGGCAAGTTTTTTTGTAAAAATGGATGATTTTTTTCGAAAGCCCTCTGCAGAGAAGCCGGTCTTTATATTAAAAGGGTATGCAGGTACAGGAAAAACATCCCTTCTTTCGGCAGTCGTCAAAATTCTTCCAAGGCTTGATCTTCGACCATTGCTTTTGGCGCCTACGGGTAGAGCGGCCAAGGTGATGAGCACCTACTCTGGAAGATCGGCCTTCACTATCCATAAGATTATTTACAAGCCCAAAGGCGATCCGGGAACCTTGGGAGGAGGCTTTACCCTTCAGAAAAATTACTTCAAGGACACCTTATTTATCGTAGATGAATCCTCCATGCTTGCCGATGATGGGGGAATGTCTGGAAACTTGCTTTGGGATTTAATCACCTACACCTTTTCAGGAGAAGGGAACCGCCTGCTCTTTGTGGGAGATACCGCCCAATTGCCACCTGTAGGAAGCCAATACAGTCCAGCCTTAGATGCAGAATACCTTCTCAGGCACTACCGCTTGGATGCAGATCAAATTGAATTGGTCGAGGTCATGCGCCAAAAATTGGAGTCGGGGATTTTATTTAATGCCACAAGCCTACGAAATGAATTAGGAGCAGAAAAAGCAGCCATAAAAATCCAAACGCATCTTTTTAAAGACATCTTTAAAATGACTTCGGAAAAGTTGGAGGATGGCCTACGCTATGCCTATTCCAAGTATGGCACAGAGAATACCTGCATCATCACCCGATCCAACAAATCCGCAGTCCAATACAATGGCTACATCCGACGAACGATCCATTTTTACGAGGATGAAATCTGTTCTGGGGATTTACTCATGATTGTGAAAAACAATTACACCTACATGGCAGAATCCGAGAAGGTTAATTTTTTAGCCAATGGGGATCTGGTCGAAGTAATGAAAATTCGAAATTTCGAGGAACGGTATGGATTGCGGTTTGCCACCTTAGAATTGCGCTTGTTAGACTATGCAGAGGAGCCTTATTTTGAGGCAAAAGTCATTTTGGACACCTTGTATTCTTCTGGCCCTTCGCTGACGCGTGATCAGTACCGATCGCTTTACGAGCAAGTAAGCGAGGATTATGCCGACCTGGCAAATAAGACCGAACGCATGGAATACATCCGAAAGGATCCCTATTTGAATGCATTGCAAGTCAAGTTTGCCTACGCGATTACCTGCCACAAAGCTCAAGGAGGGCAGTGGAAGGCTGTGTTTATCGACCAAGGGTATTTGGTGGAGGAGCAAGTGGATAACGAATTTGTCCGCTGGCTGTACACTGCTGTCACGCGTGCATCTGAAGAATTGTATCTGGTCAACTTTTCTCCTTCATTTTTCGTGAAAGGATTAGTAGATGAAGATGCATAAGTGCTGAATCGATTTATGCAGAACCATTTACGGCATGGTTTGAAGTTTACATCTAGAGAAGTTTGGGGAATTTATTCCATTTCTTAGCTGTTTCTTTGAAGACTGCGTCAAAATTTGAATATTTGAACATTAAACCATATTCCCATGAAAAAAATAGCTCTTCTTTTCAGCTTCTTTGTTTTGGCACTTGCTATTCAAGTAAATGCGCAAGACGCTGGTCCAGTAATCACCTTTAAAGAAAATTCCAAAGACTTTGGGGACATCACGCAGGGTCAGCAAGTAGCGCATACCTTCGTTTTGACCAATACAGGTAAGCAGCCATTGATCATTTCTAATGTGGCAGCCACCTGTGGATGTACCGTACCAAGCTGGCCTAAAGAGCCAGTTGCACCTGGAAAATCTGCTGAAATCAAGGTTTCCTTTAATTCAACTGGAAAAGTAGGCAAGCAGAATTCGGTGGTTCGTATCTATTCCAATGCTTCCGAGCCCATCGAAAAAGTTTCCTTGATTTCCAATGTGTTGACCAAGTCCAACTAAAGCAATCAAGTTTAAAATTCTAAAGCCTGTTCTTCAGTAACAGGCTTTTTTATTACCCAGTCTTCATTTATTTCCAATTTTATGGCACCTAAAAAGGAACGTAAAGTCACCATCCGTCAAGTATTTTCCACCATCATCTGGCCTCGTCGCAAGCAACTTTTTATTGGCCTAGTTTTAATCATCATCAGCCGTATTGCCAGTTTGGTGCTTCCTGGAGCCACCAAATTTTTGATCGATGAAGTAATTCCAAGCAACGATTTACAGCAGTTAAAATGGTTGATCATTGCGGTGGTCCTTGCCATTTTTGTTCAGGCGGTAACTTCCTATGCGCTCACCCAAATCCTAAGCGTAGAAGCACAGCTTTTGATTTCCAAGTTAAGGTCCAAGGTGCAGCAGCACATCATCAAATTGCCCATTCGATTTTTTGACAACTCCAAGACAGGGGAGTTGGTGTCGCGCATCATGACGGATGTAGAGGGAGTTCGAAATTTGGTTGGTACGGGCTTCGCCCAAATGATAGGAGGAGGATTGGCAGCGATCATTTCCTTGGTCTTGTTGATTTCCATCAGCCCATCGATGACTGCTTTTGTGTTGTTGCCGGTATTGATATTTGGATTAGTCTCCCTCAAAGCCTTCAGTAAAATCAGACCCATTTTTCGGGAACGGGGAAAAATCAATGCACAAGTCACGGGCAGACTTACCGAGACTTTGGGTGGAATTCGAGTGATTAAAGGCTTTAATGCCGAAAACCAAGAGATAAAGACCTTTGAAAAAGGGGTTGAGGAACTGTTTTTGAATGTGAAGGCGAGTTTGACAGCAACCAGCTTTGTGACTTCTGCAGGGGCCTTACTTCTTGGATTGGCATCTGCTGGCATCATGGGTCTGGGAGGATACCAGATCATGCAAGGGCAAATGACCTTTGGCGATTTTCTTGCCTTTACACTTTACCTCGGATTTATGATCGCCCCAATTGTACAGATGTCCAATATCGGCAGCCAGCTCACCGAAGCCTTTGCAGGATTGGATCGTACGGAAGAAATCATGAACATGCCCCTGGAAGCAGATGACAAGAAGCGCACGGTTAACTTGGAGGTCATCAAAGGGGATATTCGATTTGAGAATGTTGCCTTTGCTTATGAGTCCGGCAAGGATGTGGTCAAAGGAATTAGCTTTGAGGCACCAGCTGGTTCGGTAACGGCCTTGGTGGGGACCTCAGGATCAGGGAAAACGACCATCGCAGGGCTGGCAGCCACATTTTTGAACCCAGACTCTGGGGTGGTGTATTTGGATGGTCACGACCTCCAATCCATTACACTTGATGCTTTCCGTTCCCAATTGGGGGTGGTCTTGCAAGATGACTTCCTTTTTGAGGGAACCATCCGAGAGAATATCCTATTTCCTAGACCTGATTCTTCGGATGCACAATTGGAATTGGCTGTCAAAGCCGCCCATGTGCATGAATTTACAGATCGCTTTGAACAAGGGTTAGATACTTTAATTGGTGAGCGTGGCGTCAAACTTTCGGGCGGACAGCGCCAGCGAATTGCCATCGCTCGAGCGATATTGGCAGATCCAAGAATTCTAATTTTGGATGAGGCTACTTCCAACCTGGATACGGAATCGGAATCTTTGATTCAGGCGAGTTTGAAAGAGTTGATGCATGGACGGACCACCTTCGTCATTGCCCACCGACTGAGCACGATCCGTCAAGCGGATCAAATTTTGGTGATCGAACAAGGACAGGTGGTGGAGCAAGGAAAGCACGAAGAGCTCCTGGCTAAAAAAGGGAGGTATTTCGATTTGTATACCTACCAAGCACGAATTTAATTCCGATTACTTCTTGGCCTTTTCTTTGGAAAGGGTCAGCAAGGCTACCGTGCTGAGGATAAGTAGTGTCCCTGCCCAGTCGTAACCAGAAAAAGATACGCCCAGCCAGAGAACGGCCGTTAAGGTGGCGGCAAGCGGCTCCACACTACAGAGTAGGCTGGCGAAAGTGGCTCCAATTTTGGATACAGAAGTGAGGAAGAAATAGAAGGCAAGGACGGTTCCGAAAATCACAATGTACCCAAAGGCAAGCCAGGTTTCTCCATCCCAAGTGCCAGAAAAACTCCATGGCTGCGTCCAGATGGATAATACAATCCCGCCTACAAGCATGCCCCAACCCGTAATGGCTGCTGGTGAAAATCTTCGCAACAATCCTACCGGTTGGATGGTGTAGAAGGCCAATGCAAGGGCGGACAAAAGGCCCCAAAAGAGTGCTTGGTCTGAGATTACCAAGGACTCGGTTGATCCGTGTGTCACCAAAAGGAAGGTGCCTGCAAGGGCAAAAATCAAAGCCAAATATTCTCCGAGGACTGGCCAAGTTTTCGTTTTGAGGGCGTAAAAAGCCAAGACAAAGACAGGCCCGATGTATTGCAAAATGGTGGCGGTGGCCGCATTGGAAAGGGAAATGCTGTAGAAGTAGGTGTACTGCACGGCTACCATGCCTAGAATTCCAAAGAGCAAAAGTTTGCCCGCATTTTTAGGAGTTTTCCAGATGGCTACTGCTGCTTTTTTCTCCCTGGCAATTGAAAATAGGACGAGTAGCGTGCCCGCTATCAACATGCGCCAAGTAACGAGCCAGGCGGGATCTACCCCCTTGCTTTGAAATAAAAATTGCGCACAGGTTCCTGAAATACCCCAAAATATAGCCGAGGAGATGGCCATTAAAAATCCGGATACTTTTTGATAGGAACTTGACTGCATGGGGCAAGAGAATCGACGAATATAGGATTCCAAGTTGAGAAATGGTATTCGCTTGCGCAAGAATTCCTTGAAGTTCACCCGAATCTGGTCTTGGTAAATCCCGGGCTATTTCAGAACTTCCCCATTCCTGATGAATCAATTCATGAAAAACGTAGCCACTAATCTTTTCCTTGATGAATTCCCCACTTTCCGCTAGAATTGCCTCTAATAAAGACGAAGAAGCCCTTTGGGGAATCCTAGAACCCATGGTTCGACAGGGGGGAACCTATGTTTTTTCCTTAGATAAATCCAAGAAATCGATGATGGGCTACTGGATGGGGGCCGATAAAGCCACTTTTGTGGTAGAAAACGAAGGGATAGTGGTAGGCACCTTTTACCTAAAAGCCAATCAAGAAGGGTTGGGAGATCACATCTGCAACGCAGGATTTGTGGTGTCTCGGGATGCAGAGGGGCAGGGTGTTGGACGTTGGATGGGTGAATTTGCCCAAGCAGCAGCCCAATCCCGTGGATTTCTAGCCATGCAGTTCAATTTTGTAATCCAATCCAATCAAAAGGCAGTTCATCTTTGGAAATCTCTCGGCTTTTCTGTGATTGGGGAGATTCCGGAAGCGTATCGTCATCCAGAGTTGGGTCTTGTGCCTGCACTGATTTTTCATAAAAAGTTATAAGTTTATCGAATTACGAACCGCTCAGTTCTTCCAATCATGACCCTCGATCGCCGAAGTTTTATCAAATCCACCCTGCTTACTAGCTGCTCATTCTTGTTGCCTCCGGCAATTCTAGACTTGTGGGCAGGAGAGGAGCAAAGCCTTCGATTGGGATTGATTACAGATCTGCACAAGGACATCATCCACGATGCTGACCTTCGGCTACAAACATTTTTAGACACCCTAAAAGGCGCACCTCCGCATGCCAAAATTCAATTGGGGGATTTTGCCATTCCTAAAAAAGAAAACCAGCCCTTTATTGATTCCTTTAATCAAGGTCCCATTCCTTCCCTGCATGTGATGGGCAATCACGATTTGGATGAGGGCTACACGAAGGAGCAGGTGATTCAAACTTTCGGCATGCCGGCAGCCTATTATGCCCAGGTGATCCAGGGGGTTCGGATAGTGGTACTAGATGGGAATGATCCGGGGTCTCCGAAATCCACCGGTGGCTATGCCTCCTACATCGGTAAAGCGCAGCAGGACTGGTTAAACCAAGAATTGACAAATTCAAAAGAACCCGTCCTCATCCTTTCTCATCAGCCCATTGCTGGAATCTACACGATTGACAATGCTGCCGAAATCCAAGCCTTGTTGAGTGCGCATGCCAGCAAAATCATCCTTGCCATCAATGGACATGCCCATGTAGACCAGTTTCTCAAGGTCGGAGGTGTTTCCTATTTACACTTGAATTCGGCCTCCTACTATTGGGTAGGGGAAAAGCATAGCCACCTCAGTATGGATGCTGCTACGCATGCCACCTTTCCTTCCCTGTCACTAACCTGCCCTTATGCAGAAGTGCTTTTTGGGATTTTGACGCTAGATCGAAAGGAGGGAAGACTTACCCTTTCTGGTAGAAAAAGCAGTTGGATCGGCCCTTCACCTTTGGTACTGGGTTACGGCATCTTATCCAAAGCCGAGCAAGAGCTATACCTCCAACCGCAAATTTCCGATCGAAAGATCAATTAATTTTTAGTAGGCAAACTTTCCAAAATAAGTCGAATCAATTCGGATTTGTCTCCATTTGGAATCCATCGAGCCACGACCAGCAAGTCGTTTTCGGGGTCAAGATAGATGATGTTGGAACCTGCACCGAGGTGAAGAAAAGCAGATTTGGGAGCAGCAGGAATCTGTTTTTGTTCCAAGTTGAGGTAGTAATTCATAAACCCATAATCAGGCTGTACAGGAGTAGGGGTTTTGGAAAGGTCAATCCAAGTTTTTGGAATGAGTTGCTTTCCATTCCAGTTTCCATTGCGTAGGGTGAGGTAGCCAAATCTTGCTTGATCCCATGCAGAAAGCATCATGCCTCCGCCCCAGTGCGAGCCACCACTAACGGATTGGACGATTTGTCCATCGAGGACGACGTAGGAGTTTTCATATCCAGTCCATCTCCAAGTTGGGCTTGCTCCTATGGGATCCATGATTTTTTCTTTCAATACCTGAGGTAGTGGTTTGCGCCACACATTCAATAGGGCCAAGGCCAATACATTGACCCGGGTGTCGTTGTATTCGTAACTGCTGCCTGGTTCGCGTTGATCGCGGGCTCTTTTTTGCTTCACCCCCTCAGCTGGGCGGTCTCCCCAATCGGGCTTGCCCCAAAGGACGCCCTCCCAATCGGAGGTCTGTCGAAGCAAGTTGTCCCAGGTGATTTTTTGGTTGTGGGGTGTATCAAAGAGGTTAAACACATCCTCTTGGTCCAGGTGATCTGCCTTATTGACCGCCAAGCGCAGGGGGTCGTAAGGGTAGATGGGCGCCATGTAGGGATGAACCTGATCTTGAACCGAGCGGATCAAGCCTGCTTCTACGGCCAAGCCTGCGGTGGTGGACAGGAAACTTTTGGCCACACTGAAGGTCAAGTCCACTCGTGCTGGGTCTCCCCATTGGCCGACTACATATCCCTTGTAAATGATCAATCCAGTCGCTGGACCTCGTTCTTTCATGGGGCCTACAGGATAGCCAAATGGCTCTCGTCCAAAACTGCTTTCGTAATGAGCGATTTTTAGGTTGCGATTTTCTGTGCTTTCGTGCGTTTCAGCAAATCGGATGGCTTCTTGAAGTTTAGTAGCGTCTAACCCCAGTTCCTTTGGCGTTTTGGATTGCCAATTTCCAGGTTGCGGAAAGTAGCCTTGTGCTTGGGTCGAAAAAGAGCCGATCCCAAGGAAAAAAATAGAAAAGAAGAGATGCTTCATAGTGGAGTCCTTTTTTATTCGAGTTTACTACAATGGAAGGTTAAAGTCAGACCATTTATCAAATCTTTTTTTGGCTGCCCATTTTCAAACTCTTTTGAGGGGAACGAGTTAAAGAAAAAAATCCAAGTCATTACATGGTTTTTTAGGGATTTCCTCGATTAAATAGATCATCAGATGAGCGAAAAGAAGATATACATTGTAGGTGCCGGACTTTCTGGCCTGATAGCCGCACTTGAACTGGAGAAGGCGGGTTTGTCACCTGTGATCTTGGAGGCTTCAGATCGAGTGGGAGGACGGATGAAAACCGATATCGTGGAGGGGTACCGACTCGATCATGGGTTTCAGGTGTTGAATACCGCCTATCCTGAAGCGAAGCGATACCTTGATTTTCAAGCCTTGCAACTCAAAAACTTTGATCCTGGGGCAATTATTTTTGAAGGCAAAGATTCCTACATCCTCACGGATCCATTGCGAAATCCACTTAAATTAGTTGGAATGGCGGTTTCTAGAGTGGGGACCTTCCTGGATAAGGTGAAGGTATTTACCCTCACCCAGGAATTGAAGAAGAAGAGTTCTGAGGCCATTTTTGCAGAACCATCTTTGCCAACCCATGAATACTTGAAAAAGTATGGGTTTTCGGATGCCATCATCACCAATTTTTTCAGGCCTTTCTTTCGGGGTATTTTCCTAGAAAAGGACCTAGAAACGAGTTCCCGAATGTTCGAGTTTGTATTCAAGATGTTTTCTCAAGGCTATGCCGCGGTTCCCGCAAAAGGAATAGGGCAGATTCCTGAAATGATCAAAGGCCAACTACAAACGACAGAAATTCGACTGAATACGCCCGTAGCAAGTGTAGAAGGTGGAAAGATCCTGCTCACGGATGGGACCCAACTCGATGCCGATCGAATCATTGTGGCTGTACAGCCAGATTTAGTGATGAAGCAGTTGGAAGGTCAGTTTGCGCCTGCGCGCAAGGTGATTAACCTGTATTTTGCTGCTCCCAAATCCTTCTTAGGACGGCCAATGATCGGTTTACTCACTGGTAAGCGGGTGATCAATAATTTGGTATTTATGGAGGATGTCTCCAAAGAATATGTACCGTCTGGTAAGTCTCTACTTTCTGTGACTGTATTGGATACGGACTTGACTTACAAGGAGTTAATTAAGGCGGTTCAAAGTGAACTAGAGGAAATCTCTGGTACCAAGGCGGATCAATTCAAACACCTAAAAACCTACCTCATCCCACATGCTTTGCCGCAGGTCGGGGATTTGAAGTTTAGCATTCCATTCACCGAATGCAAGGTGCTGGACCAAGTGTTCCTAGCAGGAGATTACCTCTTGCATGGGTCAATTAATGCAGCCATGACCTCGGGTAGAACTGCTGCCGAGGCGGTGATTCACTCGTTTAGCGAACGAGAATATTAAAAATAGAAGTTCGGCTTATTTCTTGTCCAAGTTGAAGATGGAGCGTAATTCCACTGCCTCTTCAGGCTTCATGCGCTGTGCAAGTACCAATCGCAATTGCCTTCTTCTCAACGCCCCTTCATAAAACTCAATTTCCTCAGGTGTTTCTGGCACAACCAGAGGGACTTCGATAGGCTTACCATTCTGATCTACCGCCACAAAAGTAAAGAATGCACGGTGGGTCATGATTTTTTTGCTAGCAGGAATGTCTTCAGCCGTCACCTCGATAAATACTTCCATGGATGAATTGAAGGCACGTGTGACTTGTGAGCGTAGCGTGACAACATTGCCAAGATTGATCGGTTGTTTAAACGAAATGTTATCTGCTGAGGCGGTAACTACGATTCGGTTGCAATGCTTCTG
>CAJBER010000006.1 GCA_903952135.1 uncultured Algoriphagus sp. | reverse complement strand
GCTAATGGTATCGCAGAGCATTTGACTGGTGACGCTGAAGTGTACGCTAATCCAGAAAACTATTTCGATCAGGTGATTGAAATCAATCTTTCTGAACTTGAGCCGCATGTAAATGGTCCATTCACTCCAGATTTGGCATGGCCGATCTCTAAGTTCGCTGCTGCTGTCAGAGAAAATGGCTGGCCAGCAAAGTTGGACGTGGGATTGATCGGTTCTTGTACCAACTCTTCCTATGAAGACATTTCTAGAGCTGCTTCCTTGGCGCAGCAAGCGGTAGATAAAAAATTGGTTGCAAAGTCTGAATATACCATCACCCCAGGTTCAGAGCAAGTTCGTTTCACTGTGGCTCGTGATGGATTTTTGGACACATTCGACAAAATGGGTGGTGTGGTGCTTGCCAATGCTTGCGGTCCATGCATCGGACAGTGGGCGAGATATGGTGCTGAAAAGCAGGAGAAGAACTCCATCATCACTTCGTTTAACCGAAATTTTGCGAAGCGTGCAGATGGAAATCCAAATACACACGCATTCGTGGCTTCTCCAGAGATTGTAACGGCACTAGCCATTGCTGGAGACTTGACCTTTAACCCACTTACGGATACGTTGACCAACTCTGAAGGCAACCAGGTTCGCTTGGAAGAGCCAAGAGGATTGGAATTGCCTACCAAAGGTTTTGCTGTAGAAGATGCAGGATACCAGGCTCCAGCAGAAGACGGATCCAAGGTTCAGGTACTTGTAGCACCTACTTCTGATCGTTTGCAACTATTAGATTCATTCGCAGCATGGGAAGGTGTGGACTTGAAAGGAATGAAGTTGTTGATCAAAGCCAAAGGAAAGTGTACTACGGACCACATCTCCATGGCAGGCCCTTGGTTGAAATACAGAGGCCATTTGGACAATATTTCCAATAACATGCTTATCGGCGCAGTAAATGCCTACAACGATGCCACCAACTCGGTGAAAAACCAGTTGACTGGTGGATACGGTGAAGTTCCAGCAACTCAGCGTGCCTATAAGGCAGCAGGAATTGGATCGATTGTGGTAGGAGATGAAAACTATGGTGAAGGATCTTCTAGAGAGCATGCAGCCATGGAACCTCGCTTCCTAGGTGTTCGTGCAATCTTGGTGAAGTCTTTTGCTCGTATTCACGAGACCAACTTGAAGAAGCAGGGCATGCTTGCCTTGACTTTTGCAAACCCTGCGGATTACGACTTGATCCAAGAAAATGATGTGATCGACATCAATGGCTTGACTACGTTTGCTCCAGGTAAGTCCTTGGAAGTGGTCTTCCATCATGCAGATGGCACTTCACATACTGTGGTGGCCAACCATACCTACAATGAAGGTCAAATCGAATGGTTTAAGGCAGGTAGTGCATTAAACTTAATTAAGGCGGCCAAGGCTTAAGCCATCTTCAACTCAAGAAAGCCGTAATGAATCCTTCGTTACGGCTTTTTTAGTTTTAATTTTTGATTCTAATTCTTACAAGTCTTTGGCCTTAGTGAGGTATTCCTGCACCAAGTCCATTTCGGGATGGCTTACTGCCAGTTCCTCCAAGAAACTCAAGGCTTCCACCTTTTTTCCAGTTAGGGTATAGTAGATGCCCTTATTTCGAAGTGCAAAGGGGTTTTTGTCATCCATCGCCAAACTTTGGTTGATTAGCGTAAGGCCTTCTTCCAATTGGTTTAAGTAGAGGAGGTACAATCCCTGGTTGTTGTAAAAATAAGCCTGTCGATTGTCTAGCGCGACGGCCTTCTCTACCGCTTTAAGCGCTTCCTCGTAATTTTTCTCCTCAAACAAGATCATGGATCGCAAATTGTGTAGGTTGGGTTCCATGGGATTGATCTCCTCCGCCTTTACCAATAGAGATTTAGCGGATTCGTATTCTTTTTGATAGAAATAAATGGTGGCTTGATTCACCAATAGATCCGAATTTTTAGGATCTAATTCCGAAGCTTTTTGAAAGGATTGCAATGCTTCTGGATAGGATTTTTGTTTTTCTTCAGTGAGGCCCTTCAAAAAATAGGACCTCCATTCTGTTGGACTTTGGGTGACCATACGAACAGCATCTTCCTTGGCATTGTAATTGGCTCCTAAGTCCAAATAAGCCAATCCTCGCTGAAAGATCGCATCGGCATAGTCAGGTTTTTTTTGAATGGCAGCACTAAAGTCTTGAATAGCTTCTTCCAGTTGGTTTAAGCGCATGTGCGCCATCCCCTTGTTGTAGTAGGCATTCACAAAATTGGAATCCAGCGCAAGGGCTTCCTCGTAAAATCCCAAGGCAGTTTTGGGATCGTTTTCTTCCATTTTCTTATTGCCTTTGAGCAAGAATCTTCCTTTTTTGTCATCAATGCTATCGCATCCCATCCAAAGAAGGAGGGAAGCCAAAAGGAGAAGCTTAGGAATTTGAATTTTCATCGGGTGTTGGTTTGGGTGGATTCGCTTTGGGTTCTTCCCCTAGAAGCAGGGCAAAGGATTTGGTGGAAGAAGACAAGTCGAATATTTCTCGTAAAATGGCTAAAATTGGAATAATCAAAATCATGCCTGCAACTCCCCAAATAGATGCACCCAGAAGGAGTCCTAGAAAGGTCATGAATGCATTCAAATTGACTTGACTTCCCACAATCTTTGGCGTTAAATAATTGCCCTCTAAGAGTTGAATAGCCTGGTATGCCCCGAGGATTAAAAGTGGGGAGAGCAGATTGTCCATGGTCAAGAGGGCATAGCTCATAGGAAGTAAAGCGCCAATAAATGGTCCTACGTAGGGGATGATATTTAAAATCGCGCCAATCACCCCGAAAAAGATGGCATGCTCTACTCCAATTAGGGAATAGGCAGTGATATTGAGAATGGCTAGGATGACCATGACTTTTCCTACTCCTGAGATGTAGTTCAACACTACTTTTCGTAAGCGGATTGTTTGTGCCTTCACTTCTGTAGGATCAGTATCCTGAAAAATAGAAACCAATACGCTGACCAAGTGATCCCGATAGAGTAAAAAGAAAAACATAAATACGGGAATCAAAATAAGGCTGCTCAAGGACCCGATGGCATTAATCGCAAATGAAGAAATATTGCTGCTATTTTTTTTAAGAAGGTTAAGCAAAACATCTGGATCCAATTGATCTGCAAGTTTCTGGTTAAACCCGAATTGGGAGCTTGTAAACTGGTCTACTTGTTGGATAAGTGTATTAATTCGAACGGAAACATTTGCAAAATCTGCCGAAAAACTAATCAAGTTGCTCACGATAAAACTCAGTAATCCAGCAACTAATCCGATCATCAGGACAAGTGAAATAATGCTAGAAAGAACACGTGGGACCTTGTATTTTTCTATGAAAAGGCTGAAAGGGGTAAAAAGCACTGCAAAAAATGCTCCTAAGGCCAATGGAATTAAGATGGACTTTCCGACAATTAGGATAAACACTACCACAATCAACAAGGACAAAACTGCAGTAGCACTAGCTATTAATAAGGAATTGATTATGACT
>CAJBER010000005.1 GCA_903952135.1 uncultured Algoriphagus sp. | reverse complement strand
GCCGCCTTTCCAAGCCTGGGGGGAACTGTTGAAGTGGGGGCTACGGGAAAATCTACCGGGCAAATTCCCTTACACTGCCGGGGTATTTCCCTTCAAGCGGGAAGGAGAGGATCCGACTCGCATGTTTGCCGGAGAAGGAGGACCCGAGCGCACCAACAAGCGCTTCCACTACCTTTCCAAAGACATGCCAGCCAAGCGCTTATCCACGGCCTTTGATTCGGTGACGCTCTATGGAGAAGACCCGGACTACCGTCCCGATATCTACGGCAAGATTGGCAATGCTGGGGTGAATATTTGTTGCTTGGACGATGCCAAGAAGTTGTACTCTGGGTTTAACTTAATTGATCCGATGACCTCGGTGTCCATGACCATCAATGGGCCTGCTGCCGCAATGACTGCCTTTTTCATGAATGCAGCGATCGACCAGCAGTGTGAGGTGTACATCAAAGAGAAGGGCCTAGAGAAACAGGTCATTGCGCAGATAGATGCGATTTATGCTAAAAAAGGACTTCCAAGACCTACCTACCGAGGCGCACTTCCCGAGGGAAATAACGGCCTCGGCCTGCTTTTGCTTGGGGTGACGGGAGATCAAGTCCTTCCAACGGAGGTCTATGCCCAAATCAAGGCCGATACCCTTTCCAAGGTGCGCGGTACCGTACAAGCGGATATTTTGAAAGAGGACCAGGCACAAAACACCTGCATCTTTTCCACCGAGTTTTCCCTTCGCCTGATGGGGGATGTACAGCAGTACTTCATTGATCAGCGGGTGCGTAATTTCTATTCCGTATCCATCTCAGGATACCACATTGCCGAAGCGGGGGCCAACCCCATTACGCAATTGGCCTTGACGCTGTCGAATGGATTTACCTACCTGGAGTACTACCTCTCTCGAGGGATGGACATCAATGATTTTGCGCCCAATCTTTCCTTCTTTTTCTCCAACGGCATCGATCCAGAATACGCGGTAATCGGTCGGGTGGCACGTAGGATCTGGGCCAAAGCGCTGAAGTTGAAGTATGGAGCCAATGAGCGTGCGCAAATGCTCAAGTACCACATTCAAACCTCTGGCCGCTCCCTGCATGCCCAGGAAATTGACTTCAACGATATCCGCACTACGCTGCAGGCCTTGTATGCGATCTACGACAACTGCAACTCCCTGCATACCAATGCCTATGACGAGGCGATTACCACGCCTACGGAAGGATCTGTAAGACGCGCGATGGCCATTCAGTTGATTATCAACAAGGAATTGGGTCTGGCCAAAAATGAAAACCCTCTGCAAGGATCCTTCATCATTGAGGAGTTGACTGACTTGGTGGAAGAGGCCGTCTACGTAGAGTTTGATCGCATCACCGAGCGTGGAGGGGTCCTTGGAGCCATGGAAACCATGTACCAGCGGGGTAAGATCCAGGAGGAAAGTTTGCATTACGAAATGCTCAAGCATACCGGGGAATACCCCATCATCGGAGTCAATACCTTCCTGTCCAGTACTGGATCCCCTACGGTGATTCCAGGTGAGGTGATTCGTGCGACGTTGGAGGAAAAGGAGGGACAAATCCAGACCTTGAACTCCCTGCATGAGTCGCATCAGGAGGTACTCGATGCCCAACTCAAGACTTTGAAAAAAGCGGCGATTTCCAATGAAAACGTGTTTGAATGCTTGATGGAAGCCGCAAAATCCTGTTCTTTGGGTCAATTGACCCGAGCCTTGTATGAGGTGGGCGGGCAATACAGACGAAATATGTAAGTGAATTGGTGCTTTGGATGCACCAATAAAAAGAGAACCTATGGCAAATACACGAAGCGTCACCGTACGCATGAAGACCGACATGACTTACGAATCCACCAATCCTCAGGGAAATCGGGTGGACATCGACATGAACGATCCCGAGCAGAAGCAAGCCCAATCTCCGATGGAATTGTTGCTTTCAGCACTTGGAGGCTGTGCGTCGGTGGATGCAGTGTTGATGATGAAAAAGAAGCGAAGAGAATTGCTTGACTTTTTTGTGGAGGTAGAAGGCGTTCGCAACGATGGGGTGCCGGGTTACTATACCGAAATCGCCCTCCATTTTGTATTGGTATCTCCGGATGCAACTGCGGAGGAATTTGAAAAAGTGGTGGCCTTATCCGTGGAGAAATACTGTTCGGTAGCCTCCTCCTTGTCTTCCAAAATCAACTTCACTTCTGAAGTTCGCCGCACCCCATGAGAGTGGTGAAAGAAGTGACTCAGATCGGAGAGCACACGTCTGAACTCCAGTCACTCCGCGAAATCTCGTATGCCGTCTTCTGCTT
>CAJBER010000004.1 GCA_903952135.1 uncultured Algoriphagus sp. | reverse complement strand
ATTCATAATTATTTTTAATTAATAACCGTAGCTTCACCCATTCAAACAACTAATGAAATGAAAAAGCACGTATTACTTCTCGTAGCCCTTGTTTTTGCTGCTACAACTTGGACGCAAGCACAGACTGTCCTAGACTTTAAATTGGTTAATAACACTGGCGAAGATTTTTATGCCGTGTATTTAACAGATACAGATACGCAAGATTGGAGTGAGGACATCCTTCCTGAAGATATCGTGAAAGATGGGGATACCATAGACATTACATTCGAATATGTTGATGATGAGACCCTCTGCATGTGGGATCTCAGGCTTACCCACAACGCTTCAGAAGAGGATTACATCTACATCAATGAAATTGACCTATGTGAGGTTTCAATCTTAACACTATACATCGACGAAGATGGCGATTATGCCTTCAAAGTAGAATAAATTCTCCTTCTTAAACGCTCAAGAAATTTTCAGTTGAGAATTTCTTGAGCGTTTTTTTTTGATTAGTTCGCAATTTTTACCTCGATGCGTCGGTTGAGTGGGTTTTCTTTTTCAGTTCCCTGGTAGGGGTAGGCAGGAGTTGACCAACCGTATCCCTTGGTCTCAATTCGACTTGAATCAATTCCTTTTTTCACCAGGTACTCCTTCACTGCATTTGCTCTGCGCAAAGAAAGATCTAAGTTGTATTTTTCTGTTCCCACCTTGTCTGTGTGTCCTTCCACTACAATCCGAATATCAGTCTTGGCTTGCATTAAAAGCAATAATTGCTCCAGCTCCTCCAAATCCGCAGCTTGATCAATCTCTGCGCTGGCTTCCTTAAAAAGGATGTCCAAATCAATTGTATACCCTTCTCTTGCAGGTGTAGAAAAGAAGGTAGTTGCTTTTAACGGAGTATCCAGACCCTTGAAACTAAGTTCTATTTCAACCTCCTCTCCAAACATGCAGGGAGAAAATTCAAGTTCGTAGTTAAGTCCAATATCCTGCAACATGTTATCAAAAAGTGTCGCAAATTCATCCTCATGATAAATTTGGTAGAATTCGCCACCTGCATAGTAGGCAATAGTCTTTAGGTACTCTTCATTGACATATTCTCCAAATCCCACAGGAATCACATTGATGTTATTATCAATCGCCAAACGGATTACCTCACTTAAATCAAGAGAGATTTGGTCTGTGTTGGTTTCCCCATCTGTAAACAAGATGATAATCTTGGAGTCTGAGCTGCTGTCCTGTGACAACTTTTGAATAGCCTCGTACAAGGCATCCTTGATGGCGGTAGACCTACCAAATCCTGCCAGCCCAATGGGCGGAACCAATACCTGTTTAAGGCGATTAACTTCCGAAGAAGTTATAAGGTGCCTGATATTTCCTTCCCCATCAAATTTTTGAATAGAATAAGTAGTTAGCGCCTTCGGATCCCGCTGGGAATTAGCTTGAACAGCCTCAAATACACTCTCCTGAAGCTCACTTGCACGATAATCCCCCATAGACCCACTATGGTCGAGTACAAAAGAATAGTGCCTTTTGACTTCCCGTTTGGGAAGTAAAACCCATTTTTTAACAATACATTCTACCGAATCAGGTCTTCGAAGGGTAAGTTTCTCTATATTTTCTTTTTTGATGTCATTTAAATATCGCTGGTAACCAAGATCTCCCACTTTAAACGAAACGTAGCCCTTAGTTGCAGTTATCCGTGGAAAGAGTGCTTTTGCCTCTAGTTGAGGAACTCTATCCTTCTCCACCGCAACCGCAGCAAATTGATCCTTGCTTGTCGTGACTAGATTCCTTACTGGAAAGTAGGTAGGAGGAGCTTGGTGTTGCTTGACTACCGTTTCGTGCTTATTGGTTCCGATCTTGTAGGTCATCAAAGGCTTTTCCCTCTTGAATATCCGCTTTAGTTCTTCCCAAGTTTTAGTGGCTACCCTATCCAATTCTTTCAACCCCTTAGTTACAGTAGTTTGAGGACCAGTACTTACGGGTACCTCCTGGGCATAGGAAGTTAAACTTAGGAAACTACCTAGAAAAAGGAAGATGAGGAGTTTATTTTTCATTGGAACTAGTGATTTTATACTAATGTATTAATCTAAAGATAAGTTAAATTGAATATTCTTCCTGAATCAATCTGCGCAGGGCAACCGTACTTTGAATTAGCAGTTCTACATCCCGAATTTGCGTCTCTGTATTTCTTTTTAGGTAATAAAAGGTATTGTAAAACTGTTGCAACTCCCTTTCTTGGTAGGTAAGCAAGGCAGGGTTACCTTCTGGGGTCAAAATTTCAAAGGTATAAGCATCTGAATATCGGGTTGATTTCTCAAATACTCGCGCATCAAAAATGTGTTTATTTTCATCTTGGACTTTTTTGACATCTTCAAAATACCACTTGATTCGCTGTTCGTATTGCGTTTTCTGGTTGTCGTAATTGGACAAGGAATCAGCCACTACTTCTTTACTGATAATGCTAAACATACCGGAATTTTTAAGTTGATCCAGCGAGCGTGATGCAAGTGGAAACTCACTTGCATAGACACCAAGCCTCCTTCCAAACTGATATAATTTAGCCCCATGCGCTTTTACATCGGGCTGATTGAAAAAATAGGCTAATGAATCTGCTGCGACTTTCCGCTGTAATAAGGCGGTTTGTTGACGGGCAAGTAATTCTTCATTACGCTCCAAATCGGCCACCATAGACTTCATTAACCGTATCTCCAATCGACCTTGCACATATTCTTCCCGCAAGTTCTCTGCAAAAAATCCTAGCGTCACTGCTGTAAAAAGGAGGAAAAATTCAACTAAATAATCTTTTAGCCCTTTCTTGAGCGAACCTAAATAAGTTTGGTTTTCCTGCATTGACTTAAATTTTATGTAATAATAAATTTAATTAAATTTTCTATCTAAAAACCTCTAGTACCTCTTTCTTTAGCTTGATATAAATCCGTAAAATTTAAAAAACTTTAAATGGCATGTTCGTTCTTTTCTTATTGAAAAATTATTCAACGCGCTCACTTTTTCAATGTCTTAATCCTAAAAACAGCAAACCCCTCTTTTGAGGGGTTTGCTGTTTAATTAGTTCCTTACTTATCCTTGGGCTTGTCCCGCTGCATCTGCACCATGTCCACCGGAGGTGGTGCAGTATCTCCCAACAGGTGTGCCACAAAGTAATCACCCATCTTCCAGAAGAAGTATTCGGTCATGTCTCCATAGCCATGACGCTGACCAGGAAGTAGCACAAATTCAAACCGCTTTCCAGCCTTAATCAAGGCATTGGCCATTCGGATGGTACCAGCAGGATGCACATTGTTATCTACATCACCTGTGCTAAGCATCAAATGTCCCTTTAGGTTTTTCGCCAGGTCTGGATTTTTCTCAATTTGATACACAAAGGTGGTATCCCCGCTTGGCAAGATTCGCTCCTGCACCCCATGGTGCTTTTCAGACCACCAACGGTTGTAAATATTATTTTCGTGATTTCCTGCCGAGGAAACCGCCACTTTAAATACGTCCGGATACACCAACATCGCTGCAGTGGACATAAATCCACCTCCGGAATGCCCTTGGATCCCTACTTTGTGTCGATCGATAAAGGAATGTCTATCTGCTAACTGTTCTACTGCTGCCTTTTTATCTGCCAATCCGTAGTCACGAAGGTCTCCATAGCCAAAGTTGTGGTACCACTTGGATCGGGCCGGATGTCCACCTCGGTTGCCCAAGGTCACCACCACAAAGCCAAACTGCGCCAAGCGATCCGTGCGGTCCATGCCGCGACCAAAAGACTTGTTTACCGCTTCCGTCTGTGGACCAGGATACACATACTGGATCATGGGGTAGCTTCGTGTAGAGTCAAAATCAAAAGGCTTGTACATTACGCCAAACAAATCAGTAATGCCGTCGTCAGCCTTAAAGGTAAAGGGCTCAGGAAATTTGTATCCTGCCGCCATGAGCTGACTCAGATCTGCCGTCTCCAAATCCATGATTTTGGCACCATTTCGATCGTAGAGCACCGAGGCCGGTACCGTATTTACGCGGGAGAAATTCGATACAAAATAGGAAGCTGGATCATTGATGCTGATTTCATGGTTGAAGTCTCCTTTATTCAATAAGGAGACTGCTCCCCCATCCAGGGAAACGGAATACAAGTGTTCGTAGTAAGGGTCCTCACCTTTTTCACGACCATTGGCCGTAAAATACAGTTTGCGTAGACCCGCATCTACCCGGGCGGCACCTGCAGAATGGAAGGGACCTGAGGTAAGTTGACGCTTGAAGGTTCCATCCTTGCCGTAGAGATAAAAATGTCCCCAACCATCGCGCTCTGACCACCAGATCAGGTCATTGCCTACCAACTCGGGTTTTTCAAAATCAATGTAAGTATTGCTTCTTTCTTCGATGAGCACCTCTTTCTGGTTGGTCTTCAAATTCCAACGCAAGACATCCACACGCTTCAGGTCACGGGAGGTCAAGGCAAAGTAAAATTCATTGGTATTCCCTAGCCAGGTGGTCGGTCTAAAATCATCGTCCCGCGTATTGACTGCAGGTGTAGTGGACCAAAGGGAGACTGTTTGATCTTTAAATGTGGAGATAGGTAGGTTGCTCAACTTTTGAGTCTCAAAAGAATAATGGACCAGGTCGGTGATCGGCTGCTCCTTCTCCCCCGGCATGGCATACTTGTAGGTTTCCAAGGTGGGTCTAGGATCACGGGTATTATGAATTACCCAAAGGTCTTTTACTTTACGCTGGTCGGAGCGGGTCAGGATAAATTGCTTGCTGTCTGCACTCCAAAGCACTGGAGCACGCTTCCGGTCGTTTTTCTTTTTTTCAACCTCTACATTGTCTTCTCCACGATCTCCCCAGCCATATTCGTAATCGGCCACTCCATCCGTAGTAAGTGCTTGCTCTACCAAAGTGGTATCCTTCAAATCTTTGACTGCCTTTAGGAAATTGGCTTTGTCCATCCAATACAAGTTGAAGTTTTTCACATACACTACCTTGGAGGAATCAGGAGCAATATTGGCCCATGCAAGACGGGCAGGCTCCTTGACAGTTTCGATTTCTTTGAGTTGCTGGGAAGTCAAATTGAATTGAAAGGTATGCACCTTCTTCTCCAGGGAATCTTTCGCATTCTTATTTTTAGCTTTTAACTCAGCCCAATCCTTTTTCAGTACATCAGCTGTACTTTTTACGGTGAATT
This sequence comes from uncultured Algoriphagus sp., assembly GCA_903952135.1. Taxonomy (GTDB): domain Bacteria; phylum Bacteroidota; class Bacteroidia; order Cytophagales; family Cyclobacteriaceae; genus Algoriphagus. The sequence continues at coordinate 15,644 of CAJBER010000004.1, read as the reverse complement.
GGAGGGTGTTTTCGTCACCGAGCAACTTCATGTTGTCCAATTTGAGGTGCTGCCCATCAAAGGGGTCTTTAACAGCCTTTGTGAGTTCTGCTGCAAGTTTGTCCGCATCAAAAAGCGGAGACTTGGTTCGTCTTACCGGATCAACTAGCACCCATTTCTTCCCTTGGGTAGTTTCGTATTCGTACCAAAAGCGATCTGATTTTTTCATCCAATGCGGATCTACACTGGTCGAAAAAATCATTTTCTTCAATTTATCGGGAGAAAAACGAGCGGCTAACTCGTAATTTCCTTGGTAAGTAGGTTGTTGCGCAACACTTGAAAACGCAAGCAGCAGGCAACTCAGGAGGAATGCAATTTTTTTCATGGGAGAGAAAGAATTAGAACTACGAAACTAGGAAATGGAATGGAAGAGCAAATCACCGCTCGAATAAAAACTAATCAATTAGAAATTAATAAAGGTCAGATAAGAAGATGATTTTTTGGAATTTGAATTGATTCTAAAGTGATTAAAAAGGAAAAAATGTCAACGTAATTAAATGAATAAGATAGTATACTCAGAAATTGCGAAATCAATTCAATGACATCATATTCTAATAACGAGAGGCCCTAAAATAACCCCTGCTTAGATAGCAGTGAAGTTACTTTAGGGGTTAAAGATGTCTAACACATCCTTTAATTTCAGAAGGACTATTTGGACGAGAAATATGCCAGAAGCATTAATGTTACAAATCATGAAAACGGAATTTCAATGCAAGCAATTTGTGAGCATGAATCCGCAACATATTCCTTATTCATCCTTATGACCTTAAAAGAAATCTTTATAAAGGGGTTAGAAAGATTGCCTAAAACCATGGCAGGATGATTAAGTCCTGAAGAAGTAGACGTTACTTATGAATTTGAGAATGAAGAATTCCTAATCAGTTGGTTAGGAGGCTGTTGATCCATTTTTATTCAGGATCATCCTGAGAATTTGACTTAATTGAAGACATCAACCAAAGGGCCCCTATACCCATTGATAGAATTTTAAAATACCAAGGCAATTGCAAAATCAAAAACACCAAATTGTCTAAGGGTCTATTTGACCTAGGAGGTTCTGGGTCCAAGAAGAATCCAAGTAGGGGTATAACGATCAACAAGATTGGGATGACTCGTAGAAACATAGGGCAAAGGATTAGATTAATGGATTAAAAAACCACAAATTATTGGTCAAAGAAGGCTGCTTAAAAGGTTTCCTTTACCTACAAGTCGACCCGTAGCATCTCTAGTTTCATTTGTTTTGGAATCATACTTTCCTTTTAATGCTCCAGTAGCACTTCGGATTTCAAATTTACCGCCCACCTCTTTTATTCGTCCTAATAATTTACCTGTTCTATCTCTTAAATCTTGGGTGGCCATTTTTTATTCTGATTAACTGTAGAAATGCTTATTTTAATCTGATATTAAACTAATTAATTATTTTAACCCTACAAAATAACGAGCCACCAAAACACCTTCTTGAAATGAATTTAATTTGTTTTTATGGTCACTAATTTATCACTTTCAAATAGTGAAGCGGGTGAGATTACAAGCTCATCTAAAGGGATTTTTTCTCCATAACGCTCTTTAATTTTCTGTTTCACTACTTTACTTGATAGATCAAAGTCTCCTAGCTGTTCAAGATTACCTATTTCAATACCCGTAGCACGCTGGTAGATTTTCCAGATTAACTCAGAACAATAAATTTTTTCGTCTGTCCATTCAAAAGCTAAATCGTAATTTTTTCCATAGAATCCTTTTCCGATTTCTTTCATTTTTTGAATCACATCAGGAGTTAACGTTTGCTCAGCATTTTTAAGGCGTTTTACCACATATTCTCCCTTTTCTCCACGCGCAATCCACTCCGCTAGAGGAGTTCGTTTTACCGGTTGAACTGCTTCAAAAACATAAAAAGAATTGCCTTCCTTAAACACAATTCCACAATGTGAATATTGTGAATTGGTTGCTAGCTGGATGGCCTTACTTTGACTAGAACGTGAAGTTTGAAAAATTAAATCTCCATCTTTCAATTCATCACTAAAGGAAGAACTTAGAGCAACATCATTTAAAGAACCCTTTCCAAAAATTAAATGGCTGTAGGAATCTTTCGCTAATACAATCAGGGTTACTAGCAACACTAAAAGTATAGGTAGCACTATTTTTTTCATCATCTTTTCATTTAATAGTTTGAATTATAGATTTTCAATTTATTGAACTCACAAAATTAGGAACCCTGACTAGGCATTCTTTCAGTTGAACGGTTGAGAGAGTCTTGGATGCCTTCAATTTTCTTTTGCAACTATTATTTGCCTCCCTTTCCATCCAATGGTTTACTCTACCATTAACTACGAACTCCTTTAGATAATGATAATGAAAGGAAAACAAGCCCATTTGCCTGTATTGGTTCCAATGCTCCATTTCGTGCTGCAATACGGTGCATGCATTAGGATTCTTTTCACCTTTATACTTTTCAAGAATAAACATCCCAAATGGCGGTATGGTAGTACCTTTTAGTTCATCAGGGAGATTAAAGGGGAGGTAAATGACTACAGGAGCTTTAAATTGGTTTATAACAAATAGGACAGTAAAAATCAATCCTAGAAAAACCAATCGCTTTTTATACCGAATCTTCATGTGCAGCTACTATTACTTAAATGCGCAATTAATTGATCATTGATAAAACTCTATTAAAATCATTCTTTACGGTATTAAACTGTAGTTTACTTACTTACCTAGCTATTCATAATCTGCCAATGCTAACGGATAGCTTGTTGAAAATGATGCACTAAAATTTACCTTATTAGATTATTTAGGGAATTTTAACTTAATAAATCAGTCACCCTTTTATATAGCCTACTAAATAAAAGTAGGGAATGCATTCGCAACTAGTAGCTACTCATTTTATTAAACGCGCGAAATAGTACGCTTAACAAATAGAAGGCCGCCAGGCCAATTAAAATACCCAGTAGATTAAAAAATATGTCTTCAGGATCAAATCGACCATGAATTCTCTTTCCGATAATTCGAACTGATATTTTGTTTGAGAAATCTTGCGCTAACTCAATTAGCACACCAAATACAAAAAGAGAGGTTGGGATGATAAACCATCTTTTGGAGTACAATAAGAGCAAAAAACAAGTTGCACAAAAATAAAAGAGCGAATGCAACTCCTTATCGAAATGATGAAAAAAAACGGGGTAACTTCAGCATAAAGCCGACAACAGAAAAAGTGAAAAGCGTTAAAGCTAGATATAGCTTAAAATTTTTGTTGTTTGAAAAATTCAATAGGCTCAAGTAACTAATTTAAATAAAAACACATTTTTCTTCCGAAAATCAATCGGGCTTATTTTGAAGGTAACCCAATAGAAAGGCTGCCAACAATTCGCCTTGCTTTTGGTAGCCCTTCCGAAGTAAATGAACATGATCCGCGTTCACCAGCCCCTGCTTTAACCATTCCAACAGGGATCCTTTGCCGCCCATGGCTTCTAGTTGATCGTAGGTGGTCAGCTGCCGCTGTGCGGCAATATTTTTCAAGCTATTTCTCACCGAATCTACGGCCGCATTGTACGCATATTTGCCATTAATTTTCTTGTAATTCTCATTCGGTAGGACAAGAATCACCTCAGTAGTTGGAGAGGCTTCGGCAATTCTATCCAAACATAGATTCACCTCCTTGTTAAAGTAAGAGGCATTCCAATTTCTATAGCTCTCGTTTGTTCCCAAGGAAATCAAAAGGTAATCTGGACGGATCATCGCTAACCCCTTTTGAAAATTGGGATTTAGATTATAGCTCGTGAAAGTTGCACTAGCAACGCCTGTGGAATTATAGATGACTCCTGGTAGGTTTGTTTCTTCAACCAAATCCAACAACGTAAAATATCCCCCCTTAAACGTCAAGGTAGAGGTGTCTTTCTTCACTAAAAATGAAAGCGTGTCCAATACCTTAGGTTGATTTGAATAGGTTCTTTTAACCCCATTTATTTCAACAGAACAGTCTGTGCAACCTTGCATCTCAAACAAAATCTGGCCTTTTTGAAATGGGTAATCAAGCACATCCTTCCCTGTTGACCAGGAAACCTTTCCGCTAGTGGTAGCACTTTTTACAGATATCCCCGTGAGCCCAATGGATTGGGTGGAAGATTTAGTAATCCATGCTGAAGTCCAAGACACATTACTTGAAAAAGTGTAATCATTTGGCCCATACGTTTTGGCCAAACTATAGGGGAAAATTAACCCTCTGCCTGCATTGCCAAATTCTTTTTGCAAAATTAACCTTGCACTTCCCGTTAAATTATTGGGTTGCAAATGAGAATCTCCAATATGCAAAATCTTAATTGTGCTCGTCTTATCCGCACCATTGTTACTTGTCCCTACGGAGTTAGTAATTTTCACCTCTTGTGCACGGACAGTAGCACACAAAAGAAAGCTTGCTAGAGCTAGTGAGTTAAAATTGAAAATAAATAAAAGGCTGTACCTCTGAAGACTGAATCTCATACATTACTTGAATTAACACTACCAATAAAACTAACTTAATAAGTATGCTTTCTTTATAATACCAGGTTTTAAATTTTTCTTTTAATCCATCATTCAATAGCGTCATAGAAAATCCAATTCCTAAAAGGAAAACGTAGAGGGAATTTTGCTGACAAAAAATAAACAAGGTTTCTAAATCGATTACCTGGAATAAGGCCTTGAAGAGAATCAAACTATCCGAAAGACTCACTGCTCGGAAGGGAATCCACAAGATCACGACCGCCGAAAAAGTAAGTATCCATGATAAAGAATCCCAAACCTTGGATCCTGAGATGGTAACCCACCTGCTTAGGAGCTTGTGAAAAACCAAAAGCAAGCCATGTCCAATTCCCCACCAAACAAATTTCCAGTCGGCACCATGCCAAAAACCACCAATTATCATCGTCACAAGTAGGAACAACAACTGCAATGCAAACCCATTTTTATTGCCTCCTAAGGGTATATAAATGAAATCCCGAAGCCAGCTGGAAAGCGAAATATGCCATTTTCTCCAAAATTGAGTAATGTTTAGAGATTTGTAAGGTGAATCAAAATTCAAGCACAACCTATATCCCATCAGCAAGGCTATTCCTATAGCCATATCGGTATAGCCTGAAAAATCACAGAAGATTTGAAGCGCATAACCAAGTACTGCGAAAATCGCTTCTACCCCACTTGCTCCAGTTGGTGAGGCATAGATGATGTCCACATACTGCGCAATGAAATCGGCTATAATTGCTTTTTTTATGAACCCTTTTGTGATCAAATAAAATCCTTCATTCACCATTTCCCTCGTTACGTGGATTTTCTTTTTCAACTGAGGTAAAAAGTCCTTTGCCCTGACAATGGGGCCAGCCACTAGATGAGGGAAAAAACTCATGTAAAGCAGATAATCAAGCAAGCTTGGCACCTTAATCACCTTCCGGTGAATATCCACTAGGTAGCTGATGGATTGGAAGGTGTAAAATGAAATTCCAATCGGTAAAACGATGCTAGCAGTTTGTAGTCCCTGCTCATCCAAGCCAAGTGAACGCAGGAAAAAATCCAAATACTTGAAGTACATCAAGAAACTCAAACTAAAGACTATGGCTAAAGCCGTAAGGAAAGTGGCCAGCTTTGGCTTTGTAGTTTTGGAAATAAGGATTGAGAAAAAATAATCTACACCCACTGTCACCAAAAGCAACAACAGGTAATTACCACTAGACTTATAGTAAAAGTAGAAACTGAAAAGAATTAATATCCATTTTTGAACCTTTGAACTTGTATAAAAAATAGCGTACAGGATTAAAAAATTCGCGAACAAGAATAAAAATATCCCATGGTGGAAAAGCATTGGCGCCTCGGCATGATAGGCAAATTCAGAGATTAAAGAGTTGAAATCAATCATTTTTAGGAACTTTTAAAAAAATAGTTTCACTGTTGTCCCGATAAATTGTATCCTTTACCGAGCCCAAGTTAAGTATGCCTTTAGTTGTAATTTGCTCAGCGACTTTTTCAAACCAAACATTCGCAGCATCTTTTGATGGATGCCTACCATCAGTTGACCGATCTAGTGTTAGCAAATGTGAAGGATAAAATAACTCCCCAAAGGTTTCTTGCAAGACAGTGGTAATTCCCTTGTCTTTCATCCAAAAAGCAGGGCCAATATAAAAATAGGGTAGATTACGCTGTTCAAGATTACTTTTAATGGTTTGAGCATACTTTTTTCTTCTTTCATGATCCCTCGCATGCACTTCGTTCAAACCAAGGGCTACTAGTACAAAATCAGGTTTGTATTTTGAAATAAAATAGGCCAAAGTATCTGTGTTTGCCCATTGCTTAGTGGTTGACCCGTACCAAACGACAGAAGCTACTAATTGATACTCATTATCCATCAACCGCTTCCTTACTGGTTTTCTGAGGTTTTCCAACTGGGAATCCCCCACAAACAAGATCCGCTTAATTGAGTCATTGATTGTATATGGAAAGTCATAGGTTTGGTTAACAAGTTCCTTTTGAAGGGAATCTTCCCCTACACTGTCAGGCACTGAATATTCCTCCTCCGCAATCTTATTCTTCTTTTCTACAGCTTGCCCCATTTCTAATTCTTGTAGAAAAGTCAATTCGGGAGATTTTAATTCCTGCAAAAGCTGTGGTTGCCAAATTGCTTTCGCTAAGAAAATAAAGAATACTAGATTGAAAAAAACACCAATCCAAATGAGTCTTTTCATAAATTAATTCATCAATTGAATTCTAATTCGCAAAGTAATATACATACTTAAAAAAACGGTCTGTATATTTTTAAATTTCTTTAGAATTTTATGCAAGGACTTCATTCTAGATTTTTTCAATTCTTTAAAAATTTTAGTGCTATCTGATAAATTAAGTTTTTCGATGACACAAGTAGTATATTCAATAGAGTGCTCATCCTAATTTTTAATCTTTACTTAACCTAATTTTAATTTTTAAGGAATAAAATTTCGTTTTAAACACAAAAACGTAATGTTTCAAACACACTCAAGTGACGTTTGCACGAGAAATTGTGAAGCAAAACGACTTGTGTGAAGACCAACTACAAAACCATCATCGTTTCGGATGTTCACTTGGGAACCAAGGGCTCCAAGGCAAAAGAAATCGCTCGATTTCTAAAGCAATTTCACTGCGACAACCTCATCTTGAACGGCGACATCATCGATGGCTGGCAATTGAAAAAGTCGGGGAGTTGGAAGCGAAAACACACCCGATTCTTCAATCGCGTGTTGAAGATGATGGAAAACCAATCCACAAACGTGTACTACCTGCGTGGAAACCACGATGATTTTTTGGATCAGATTTTACCGTTACAAATTGGCCGACTACAGATTCTTGCGGACATGACCTACGAAAGTAATGGTAAAACCTACTTCATTACCCACGGGGATGTATTCGATAGCATCACTACGAATCTCCGCTGGATTGCCTATTTGGGGGATGTGGGATATACTTTTTTGCTTTGGCTCAACCGAGTAGTCAACTACTACCGCTACAAAAAAGGACTTCCTTACTTCTCGCTTTCCCAATTTGTAAAAGGAAAGGTAAAACAGGCGGTATCCTACGTAGACGATTACGAAACCGAACTTGCCAAAATGGCCAAATCCAAGGGCTGCGACGGTATTATCTGCGGACACATCCATAAGGCGGAAAACCGCATGATTGACGGCATCCACTACCTGAATTCTGGGGATTGGGTGGAGACCATGAGTGCCTTAGCTGAAGACCACGAGGGTAACTGGGAGTTGATTTACTTCAATCAAATCGACTTTAAGAAGATAAATACCCACCAAGAAATCTCTATGCCATCACGAATGGAAGAATTGACCGAAATTGATCTTCCTCGCGTTGCCTTTACCGGCATCCAGGATGAAGAGTTGCAAACTCCAGGTATTCAACTTTAAGCCATGCGGTTTTTATTTTTAATTCAGGGTGAAGGAAGAGGACATCTAACACAGGCGCTCTCCTTTGCAGCGCTGCTTAAAAAGGAGCAACATGAATTGGTAGGCGTGGTGGTAGGGAAAAGTCCAAGAAGACAGGTTCCTGATTTCTTTCTCCAAAAAATTGGAGTGGAAGTGACGCCGGTCGAAAGCCCAAACTTTGAAACCGATGGGCTGGAAAAGAAGATCCTACTTGGAAAAACCATTCGAAAAAATCTAGCTAAGCTGCCTACCTACTGGACTAGCCTACAAAAAATCCATGCATTGGTTCAAGAAACGCAACCTGAGGTGGTGGTGAACTTCTATGAACCGCTTGCTGGGCTATACAACTTACTTTTTGCACCCAAACTAGCATTTTGGGCCATTGGTCACCAATACTTGGAAAAGCACCCTGAATTTACTTTTGCTCCAAACCGAGGCTTGGAAAAATTTCTTTTTCGCATCCATACTCGGGTTACATCCTGGGGCGCATCGGAGCGGTTGGCACTATCCTTTTTACCAAAGGAAAATCGCAATGGGGTCCACGTAGTTCCTCCCTTACTTCGGCAAGAGGTAAAGGAACTGACCGTTTCTCAGGAAGATTTCTACCTAACCTACATGGTCAATTCAGGCTATGGCGAGGAAGTGCTAACTTTTGCGAGAAATAACCCAGAAGTCCAAATCAAGGCATTTTGGGATAAGAAGGGAGCCGCAGAAAATGAATACCCCCTTCCCAACCTGAGTTTTCACCAAGTCAATGATCAGAAGTTTTTGGTAGCCATGGCAGCATGCAAGGGGCTACTCTGCACTGCAGGTTTTGAATCGGTTTGTGAAGCGATGTACTTGGGCAAACCCGTGGTGATGGTGCCTATTGCAGGTCAGTACGAACAAGCCTGCAATGCCCTAGATGGAGAACAATCAGGGGCAGGAAAAAAGTCAGATTTCTTTGATTTTGGGCTACTCACTAGCTTACCATTACCTGAGGCAGCTCATACGTCAGCTTACCAAGAATGGGCTGAAAGTTGGCCTATAGCATTCCGGAAACTAGTACACAACCTGAAATCAGAATCAAAAAAAGACAGTCCTGAATTTGTGTATGTTAGCAGCTGAGTTTACTTCTTTCGGCTGGAGTTAAATCCTCCGCTTTTTTGTAAATTGTTTTTCCACCTTCCTCAAGTTTGAAAAAAGGAAAAGCAGCTCGTTTGATTTTGGTCCGCTCTTCAAGCGTCATTTGGGAATAGAGCTTATCCAATGCTTCTGCCTCCAAGCGTAGTGCCTCGATTTCTTGATTTGTAAAAACTGAAAATTTGCGGTTGGCATAAACTTTCACTTGGTACTTTCCATACAATTGAGTGTACTTGGCAACCAAATCTGAACCGCTAGATGCTGACTCATCACCCTGACTTACAAAATTTACAGGCACCCCTTGGGACAAGGATACGGCTGTTGGATTAGATTCGTTCACTACTTGCTCTTCTGTCAGAATCTGGCTTCCACCAAAATAAATACCTGCAAAAAGTAGAAGTAAGGAAAACACAAGGACAATTCTTGACTTCATGGGAAAAGGAGAGGAATTTTTCATAGCAGTAACGATGAGAGGTTAGAATCAAAAAATAGTATGTCAAAGGTAATTTTTTTTTATTCATCTGATTGTTAAAGTTTATAAAACTCAACTAAGAAAAAATCGAATTCAATCGGTTGATTTTTTGAAGAACTAGGAAAATATCAATTTTAACCCTATTTGGAGTAAATTCTTGCACTCGTTTTTTTATCAGATAAGGTAAATTTCCATGCGGCTTTCTGCGGTGAAAATGATAATTTCACCCCTCGCCCAAGGAACAACAAGTTCATGTCTGCCGAACACACACGACTACAAGAAGATAAGGAGAACAAAAAGCATTGGAAGAAATGGGGTCCATACCTCACAGACCGGCAATGGGGAACTGTGCGCGAAGATTACAGTTCCGATGGAGCGGCTTGGGAAAATGTAACCCATGACCATGCTCGGTCCAAAGCCTACCGCTGGGGAGAAGAGGGAATTGCAGGCCTTTCCGACCATCGCCAAATTATTTGCATGGCTTGGGCTTTTTGGAATGGGAAAGATCCCTTTTTGAAAGAACGTTTTTTTGGATTGACCGGCAACCAGGGCAACCATGGGGAAGATGTGAAGGAAGTGTATTTCTACGAGGACTCCACACCTACCCACAGCTACATGAAGATGCTGTACAAGTATCCTCAAGCAGAATTTCCCTATCAAAAGTTGGTAGATGAAAATAAGAAGGCAACCAAACTCCAAGACGAATACGAACTACTAGACACCGGTATTTTTGATGCCGATCGGTATTTTGACATCGTCATTGAATATGCCAAAGAGGATGCAGAGGATATCGTGGCTTCGGCCACCATTACCAACCGGGGTCCTGAAGAGGCCAAACTCTGGGTTTTGCCAACGGTCTGGTTTCGGAAGTTTTGGTTTACCGGGCACGAACCGTTCATGCCCAAGATGACCCAGGTCAATTCGGATTGCATCAAAGCATTTAACCCGAAGTCGGGTAATTATTTTTTCAGTTTCTCAGATCATAAGGAATTGGTTTTTTGTGACAATGAAACGAACCGAGAACGGCTTTATGGCATTCCAAACGAGCGAAAATCCACCAAGGACGCAATCAACGATTACCTCCTCAAGGGAGATACTTCCAGGCTGAATTCAGGGACAGGTACCAAAGCTGCAGCGATTTATGAATTAAGCATCCCTGCTGGTGGACAGGCTACGGTACAATTTCGCATGCATCGCCACCCGGATCAACACGCACAAGGTGCAATACCTGAAATCTTAGCGCAGCGAAAAAAAGAAGCGGATGAATTCTACCAGGTCCTTCAAGAAAATGTACTGAATACGGAACATCAGCACATCCAACGTCAAGCCTATGCAGGATTGCTCTGGTCCAAACAGTTTTACTACTACGATGTCAACCGCTGGCTTGAAGGAGATCCTGGAAGATATCAGCCTCCACAAGAGCGCAAAAAAGGTCGAAATCACAGCTGGACACACCTCCAAAATTTTGACATCATTTCCATGCCGGACAAATGGGAATATCCCTGGTATGCTGCCTGGGACCTGGCCTTCCACTGCATCCCTTTGGCCCGGTTGGATGCGGAATTTGCCAAAAATCAACTGCTCCTCCTCCTCAACGAGTGGTACATGCACCCCAACGGACAGATTCCGGCCTACGAATGGAATTTTTCGGATGTAAATCCTCCAGTACATGCTTATGCGGTTCAGCGGGTATACCAAATTGACAAAAAGTTAAATGGTGGCAAAGGTGACCAGCAATTCCTAGAGCGTGCCATGCACAAGCTCATGCTCAACTTCACTTGGTGGGTCAATCGAAAGGATTCGGAAGGCAATAATATCTTTGAAGGAGGCTTCCTGGGGCTGGACAACATTTCCCTATTTGACCGCAACCACGCCCAATACTACCAAGGCAAACTGGAACAGGCGGATGGCACTTCTTGGATGGCCATGTTTTCCCTCAACATGCTCCGCATTGCACTGGACCTCTGCGAGCACAATACCGTCTACCAGTTTAGTGCCACCAAATTTCTAGAGCACTTCCTCTACATCGCTGGAGCCATGAACACGATCTCCTCAGAGCAAATCTCGCTTTGGGACGATGAAGACAATTTCTTTTACGACGTATTTCATTACCAAGGCAAGGAGCCTAAAAAACTAAAGGTCCGATCCATCGTAGGACTCATCCCCCTATTCGCCGTGGAACCCATACGAGAAGAGTTATTCGACTCCCTTCCCGAATTCAAAAAGCGACTCGATTTCATTCTCAAGGAGAAACCAAAACTAGCAGCTTTGGTATCCAGCTGGGTTCAACCCGGACATGGCAAACGCCGATTATTCTCACTTCTCCGTGGTCACCGCATGAAAAGCGTGCTTCAGCGCATGCTCAATGAAGAAGAATTCCTCAGTGATTTTGGCATTCGCTCCCTGTCCAAATACCACGAAAACCATCCCTACACCATGAAAATCAATGGGGACACGCTTTCGATTCGTTACACACCCGGAGAGGCAGACACCCAAATGTTTGGAGGTAATTCAAATTGGAGAGGGCCTATTTGGTTCCCGATCAACTTTCTGATCATGGAGTCCTTGAAGAAATTCGACAGCTACTACGGAGAAGACCTCTCCATTGAATACCCCACTGGTTCGGGTAAATTCTTGACCATGGACATCATTGCCAAGGAACTTTCCCTTCGTTGCATTTCCCTATTTATGCGAGATAAGGATGGGAATCGCCCGATTTTTGGCAGCCAAACCAAGTTTCAGGAGGACCCACATTTCAAAGACCACCTTCTATTTCATGAATACTTCCATGGAGATTCCGGAAAGGGACTGGGTGCATCTCACCAAACAGGGTGGACAGCCTTGGTCGCTGAAATGATTCACTCCTATTACCAACCTTCACCCAGTCACCAGGATGACACTTCTCCCCTTTTTAGAAGCTAATCGGATCGAAGCAGGCTGCGATGAAGTGGGCAGAGGATGCCTAGCTGGCCCAGTGGTGGCTGCAGCGGTAATTTTACCCTCAGACTACCACAACCCCTGGATTCAAGATTCGAAAAAATTGAGTAAGCATACGCGAGAAGAACTCATTCAGGAAATCAAAGGTGCAGCACTCGGATGGGCAATAGCTGAAGCGAGCGTAGCAGAAATAGACCGAATCAATATCCTTCAAGCCTCCTTTCTTGCGATGGAACGCGCCATACAGCAACTTCCTCAAGCACCTGAACACTTACTGATTGATGGCAACCGATGGAAGTCCACCCTTCCCTATTCCTACACCTGCGTGATCAAAGGGGATGGGAAATTTGCTTCAATTGCGGCAGCATCCATCTTAGCCAAGGTCTATCGAGATGAATTGATGGAAAAACTGGGGCAAGAATTCCCGCACTACGGCTGGGAACAAAATGCAGGTTATCCTACCAAGAAGCACCGCGAGGGCATCCAATCCCATGGCAGCTGTGATTGGCATCGAAAAAGCTTTCAACTCCTCTCACCACAGCTTTCCTTAGGACTAGAATAACATTTTTCCTTAGGCCATTTCCTTGAGTTCACCCACCACCTTGGTGATGGTCTGCTTGGCATCTCCAAAGAGCATGAGGCAATTTGGATACCCAAACAACTCATTTTCCACTCCAGCATAGCCTTTACCCATACTTCGCTTGGATACGATTACCGTACGCGCTTTATCTGCATTGAGTATAGGCATTCCATAAATCGGACTTTCTGGATTAGTTCGGGCGGCAGGATTGACCACGTCATTGGCCCCTACCACAAACACCAAATCGGTATTTGAAAAATCCTCGTTGATGTCGTCCATCTCGATCAGTTTGTCGTAGGAGATATTCGCCTCAGCAAGCAATACGTTCATGTGGCCAGGCATACGTCCTGCCACCGGGTGAATCGCAAACCTGAAATTGATGTTTCGCTTTTCACACTGCTCCATCAATTCCCGAATCACGTGCTGTGCTTGTGCCACGGCCATACCATAGCCCGGCACTACAATCACTGAAGAAGCGGAATCAAATAGCATGGCCGTTTCCTCCACACCAATTTCCTTGACCACCACCGCAGGACCATCTGCTCCACCTGTGGCTACCGTTTGTCCAAAACCACCCAGCAAGACATTGACCAAAGAGCGGTTCATGGCCTTGCACATGATCTGCGTAAGGATAATCCCCGAAGCACCAACCAAGGAGCCTGCCACGATCAAGACATTGTTGTTCAGAATAAAACCCGTCGCGCAAGCCGCCATACCCGAGTAGGAGTTGAGCAAGGAAATCACCACAGGCATATCTGCCCCTCCAATCGGAATCACAGTCAATATTCCGAGCAGCAAAGAGATTACAATCAAAATGACGATATAGGTGATCTGGGTTGGGTCCAAAAATACCAGCACGGATGCCGCCACAAAAGCGAGCAGCAACAACAAATTGAGCAGGTGCTGCCCTTTGAAGGTGATGGGCTGCCCGGATACTTTTCCATCCAACTTGAGGTAAGCCACCATGGAACCGGTAAAGGTGACTCCACCGATCAATAAGGATAAAATAATACTCGTCAAGTTCACCGCATCCAACGAAGCGAGATTGGTTTCGCTTTTGAGGTAATAATCGGACAAAGCCACAGCAAAGGAAGCCAATCCACCAAACCCATTAAATAGGGCTACCATCTCTGGAATCTTGGTCATCGGAACCTTGTAGGCATAGTAAAGTCCAATTGCCGAGCCAATCAAAATACAAACCCCTATTTCAAGAAGGGTAAGGATATCAAGCGTTACTAGTGTGGCTACGATGGCAATCAGCATACCCACAGCGGAAACAAAATTGCCTTTCCGAGCATCCTTAGTCTTGCCCAAATATTTGATGCCTAGAATAAATAGCACAGAGGCTACCAAGTAGGCGAGTTGAATTCCAGTGTTCATTTCTTCTTAAACATTTTAAGCATGCGATCGGTCACTGCGTAGCCGCCGACCACATTGATGGTAGCCAAAACCAAGGCAATCATGCCCAGCCATTTACTCAGGGTGGAATAACCCAATTCATTGCAAGCAATCAAAGCTCCCACAATGGTAATCCCTGAAATGGCATTGGATCCTGACATCAGGGGGGTATGCAAGGTAGGAGGTACCTTGAAAATCAATTCAAAGCCCAGGTAACTCGCTAGGACAAGAACATAGATCAGTACAATTAGCTCTGATGCATCCATAGAATAAAGTTTTATTAAGAAAGTAGTTGTTTCGTAAAGGCATGCACCAATTCCCCTTGATGGGTAATTAGGACACCTTTTGTGATTTCATCCTCCAGATCAAGGGTTAATCCGGTTTCATTTGCCACATGGAAGGCAAGGGTACTGATATTGGTTGCATAAAGTTGACTGGCATTGACTGGCAAAAGCGAGGGAAGGTTAGACTCACCCACCAAGGTGACGCCATGCTTTACTACCGTGGCATTTTTCTCAGAAATCGCACAATTGCCTCCAGATTCCACGGCCATATCCACGATCACAGATCCAGCTTTCATGCTTTTGACCATCTCCTCAGTCACGAGAATGGGGGATTTTTTACCCATCACCAGGGCAGTGGTAATTACCAAATCTGCCTCTTTGATTTTCTCGCGAATCAGCTGCTGTTGCTTTTCCAAGTATTCGGCAGACACCTCACGCGCATAGCCGCCTTCGGTTTTTACCCCTTCGGCACCTTCAACGCTCAAAAATCTTCCGCCCAGTGATTCTACTTGTTCCTTGGTCTCTGGACGCACATCGGTACATTCCACCACTGCTCCTAGCCGTTTGGCCGTGGCAATGGCCTGCAAGCCCGCCACCCCTGCACCAAAAATCAAAACTCGTGCAGGTGTAATCGTTCCCGAGGCAGTCATCAATAAAGGGAATATTTTTCCTAAATAATTTGCGCCAAGCAACACTGCCTTGTAACCAGCCAAGTTGGCCTGAGAGGACAAAGCATCCATCTTTTGGGCACGTGAAATTCGGGGAACTGCATCCATGGAGAAGGAGCTAATTCGCTTGGCATTGAATGCCGCCACCACATCGGGATGCTGATAAGCGTACATGTAAGAAATGGTTGCCGCTCCATCCTTCATCAAGGCTATTTCTTGTAGGGT
>CAJBER010000003.1 GCA_903952135.1 uncultured Algoriphagus sp. | reverse complement strand
TACTTAAGAAAATAGGCTGTTCGTAATCGAACGCCTAATTGCTCCATTGTCCACTTTCGGAGGGGTAATTACGAGTTTCCTACTCTAGGACAATTAAAATTCCCATCTGGTAAAGAGGCCATAATTCTCCCGTGCAACTTTAGATGGTCCATAAGCATCAAAGTTGGCACCTAATCCAAAGCCAAATGGGCCTTTTTTCAAACCCGCACGGAAGTAGAGAAAGCTTCTGTTGTGAAAGCCTGCTGCCATACCCTGATTGTAGGTGAGTTGTAGACGACTGTAAATTGACAATTTTTCGGTAAGAGCAGGTTTGTACTCGTACAGTCCAAAAAACTTTAAATTCTGAGCGCTACTCAATTGATAGGAAAGTACGCTGATGGCTAGAATCTCTTTAGAAGCCTTGCTATGCGATAGCCCAAGGGAAGTTCCAAATCCTGCCACTGAATTGGCTTCTCCACCTGCTACAAGTGAAAGGCCAGATTTCCCTAATGCATAGTTTATTTGAAAGGGGATGACTATGGCATCACCCAACTGTTTTTCTTTCCCGTAATTTTCCGAGAAGGCTGCAATTGCCAATACGCTAAACTTACTTTGTGCGGTGAAATTTCGTTTGACCACCATCTGGAAATCCAAGCGATCATTGCCAAACATCAATTCCATAGGAAGGGGAGGAACTGGGGTTTGAGCTTGGACGAAGATGGAAATGGAGAAAAAGGAAATGAAAAAGAAGACTGCGAGGGTGCAGGATGAACTAGTACTTTTCATAGGTTTGAACTTGAGGGAAATCGAAATAATTCATTTTTTACTCTTCCTTTGACTTGATTTCAAAAGGAAGGTTTAGGCTTGAGGTTCTCAATAATACTTTTTTGGTACGTTTTTTTAGAGAAAAACTTTAAAACAAGAATATAGCTTACCAAACTAGAGAATATTCCTAGCAATGCACCAGCCCAGATATCCATCAGGAAGTGTTGCATTAAATACACTCTGCTCAACCCAACAATAAAGGCAATTCCCATCACTAGATAATGTAGTTTGTATTTTTTGGGCAACACCAAAAATAAAAATGAGGCAAGCATAAATGCAGTGGTGGTGTGGCCAGAAGGAAAGCTTCCCCATTGGTGTAGTTCAATACCGGGTACTTCGTAAAATGAAACATCCTTTAAGTATTCTGCTGGCCTTGGCATTCCACCAAAGACCCATTTTTTACCAATATGGACCAGGATCAGGTGGATTAAGGAAGACAAAGCAAAAAGGATCAAATAGCAGTACTTGTGAAAAATAAGTAGGAGGAGTGGAATTACTAAAATTAACCCATCTCCAAGGTGGGTAATGTTTGCAAAAAATGCATCCCAAATTGGATGATGGAGTTGATTTATTTTTAGTTCAATAGCGCCTTTCTCGTAAAATGGAAAGAGAACTAAGCCAATTAAGAAAATAACTAAAAAATAGGTTCCAAGAACAGAAGCCTTAATCTTTTTCTTAACTGTCATAAAACAAAAGTAGGGGGCTGATGTGTCAAACTTATTTACCGAAAAGTTAGTAATAAATTATGTTTATCGGATGGATAAAAATCAGTTGCTGAAATTCGATTGGCTTCAATCCAACTCTCTAAGGTCCACAGGCACCACGCGTGAGACACCTGCTTCAATCATGGTAATACCATAAATGATATCCGTGCTTGCCATGGTTCGCTTGTTGTGCGTCACGATGATAAACTGGCTTTCTGCACTAAACTTCTGGATGATCTGATTGAATTTATCAATGTTGGCATCGTCAAGCGGTGCATCCACTTCGTCAAAAATACAGAAAGGTGCAGGCTTCAATAGGTAGATAGAGAATAGCAAGGAGGTTGCCGTTAAGGTTTTTTCTCCTCCGCTCAACTGATTGATGGTCAAAGGGCGCTTGCCTTTTGGCTTGGCCATAATTTCGATGGCAGACTCCAATGGATTTTCTGGATCGACAAGTGTCAGATCGCAATCGTCCTGCTCAGTGAAAAGGGAACGGAACACTCGTACAAAGTTTTCCTTGATCTTACCAAACGCATCCAAGAAGGTTTCTCTGGCAACTAAATCAATCTCCGAAATCGTCGAAAGGAGTGATTCCTTGGCTTTAATCAAATCCTCTTTTTGGGTAGTAATGAAATCGTAGCGAATCTTGATTTCATCGTAGGCTTCCATAGCCATAGGATTGATCGGGCCTATTTTATCAAGACGGTCCTTTTGCTTGTGAACCAATTCCTTGAGATCTTCCTCCTTAAAGTCTAGAAACGCCTCGTCTACTACGGCATTTTCTGCCATCAGTGCTTCCAAGTCCAGATCAAACTCAACATTTAATCGTTCCTTCATCCCCGCCATTTTGAGACGAATTTCATTGATTTGGGATTGTAGGGCGAGCACCAAATCATCGTAACCTTCTTTGGCTTTTTGCAAACTTCGGATTCGCGTGTCCAATTCGTCAATCAGCCCTCGAGTCCCGTAATAGATTTTTTCCGCTTCCGTTACCCCCAATTCTATGTCCTCTTTTTCGGTGTAAAGCGCGATCAATTCATCGTCCTTTACTTCGTTGTTGTCCAGGAGGGTCTTAACTTCAGCATCCAATTGAGCCAGTTCTTCTTGGGATTTTTCAATCCGCTCTTTTGAGCTTTCAAATGCAGCTTGCTTGAAGCTGATTTCTTGCTCAGCATTACTTACTCTGTTGAGCTGCTGGATGTAGGTGATGTTCTCTTGATTGAAAAGCTGTGATTTGTCCGCCAGGAGCTTATTTACTTGTTCCAACTCTTCGGTCACTTGAAGAAGTTGTTCATCTAATTCCTCAAAAAGGGCTTTTTCTTTAACAAGCAGAGGTTGGATTTGCTCCAGGCTTTCTTCTAGACTTGCAATTCGAGCCAAAATGTCTTCCCGCTTGGTTGCGTTGGAGGTGAGCAATTCTGAAAGCTGTTCCTTTTTGGTCCGAACCGAGATGTATTCGGAATTCATTGCCTGCAAGGTCACCTGGCTTTCTTCCAAAGCCTTTTTGTAACTCAACTCCTTCAGTTTGGTCAACTCACCCAATTTTTGATCCAGGTTGGCCCGTGAAGTGCTCACTTTTTTATTGAGCTCCTTAATTTCCTTTTCTAATTTTTCCAGGTTTTTGGCTCGACCGATTCGCTTGCCTTCAAATAAGCCTACTGAACCGCCGGATAGGGAAAATTTCTTCTTGATGTACTTTCCTGATTCAGCAAGAAAAACGCCTTCTTTTTGGCTTGGGAAATCCTGGTACTCGCCTTGAACGATGTAGACATTGTCCAGAATGAAGTTGATCAACCGGCTGTATTTGATGTCAAATTCGATAATCTCCGTAGCAGCGATCGCATTTGGGAAAATCTGAGATTGACTTGGGGAAAAATGTTCGAAATGATCTAAGATAAAAAAGTTGGCCTTTCCTCGAGCTGCATCACTGAGCAATTGGATGGCAGCAATGGCCTCAGCCTCAGTATCTACTACGTAATAATTGAGGTAGTTTTCCAGGTAATTTTCGATAGTCACCCGGTACTTTTCATCGGTCGTAAGGAGATCAGATAGGAGGGGAACATCCTTGCCCCAACTTGGATTCTTCTTTAAAAACTTGATGGCCTCAGGAAAGCCTTCCAGATTCTCAACTAAGGATTTGGTCAAGTTGAATTCATTCGTCTTCGAATCCAGTTTACGGGATACCTGAGTCAATTCCTCTCGGATCATTTCGACGATTCGGCTCGTTTCTTCTACTTTTTGGTCTTGATCTTCTTGCTTTTGTTTGAGTAGGTCAAAAGCCTGCTGGGCTTCATCCAGTTGGGACTTGATGCGGGTTAAATTCTGTTCAAAATCCGCGAGACTTGCTTCTTGGGAACTATCGTCTGATGAGGTACGCTCTAGTTCTTGTTTGAGGGTAGACCATTGAATTTGCTTGATTTCAACTTCCTTACTTGCTTGGTAAACGCGCTCTTTGATTTGAGAAACTTGCTGACTGAGTTCCTTGTGCTGCTCTTGCTTTTCTGAGGCAGCAGTTTTTTGAAGGTCGTAGGCTTCCCGTAACTGGGCCACGAGCACTTCTTTTTCGGCTAAAATCTTCTCAGCTGCTTCCTTTTCTTGTTCAAGGGATCGAATCGCAAAAGCTGCACGCTCATTGGATTTTCGATCTTGGTCAATTTGTTCGCGTAGGGCCTGAGACCGATCCTCTAAAAATCGGAGGCGCTCATTTTTTATTTTCTTATCCGATTCAAAGGTCCTGATTTTGTTGACCTGCTCATTGAGGGCTTTTTGTCTGGAGGCGAGTAACTTTTCTTTGCCAATCAAATCCGCCTTAGCAGCACTCAATTGTGCTTCTAGGTCGGCAATTTGGGTTTGAATCTCCAACTTGCGGTCAGATTCCTGTTGGATCTTACTTTGGGTATCCACTAGGGCAAGTTGCAATTGCTCCAAGGATTTCTTGGCCAAGTTGATGCTAGCCACCCGGTATTCTGCCTTTATTTCAAAGTACTTGGACGCCTGCTTGGCTTGCTTTTCTAGTGACTTGAGGTTTTTATCGATTTCAAAAAGCAAGTCTTCTACTCGAGCAAGGTCAGCATCGGTATCTTCTAATTTGCGTAGCGTCTCCCGCTTGCGGTTTTTGAATTTGGAGATTCCAGCGGCTTCTTCAAAAAGCTCACGACGGGAGTTATTCTTGTCATTGAGCAATTCATCGATCATTTTGAGTTCAATGATCGCATAGGAATTGGAATTGATGCCGGTATCTAAAAATAGGTTGGTGATGTCCTTGAGCCTGCAGGTAACCCCATTGATTTGATATTCACTTTCCCCACTTCGGTAATACCTTCTCGTGATGGTGACATGCGTGTATTCGGTAGGGAGTAGGTTCTTGGTATTTTCAAAGGTGAGGGACACCTCTGCTAGGTTGGTTGGCTTTCTATTTTTGGTACCGTTAAAAATCACGTTCTCCATTTTATCAGAGCGGAGCATTCGTGATTTTTGTTCACCTAGGACCCATCGAATCGCATCTACTACATTGGATTTGCCACAGCCATTGGGACCCACTACACCCGTAATGCCTTTGTCAAAATGGATGACCATTTTGTCTCCGAAACTTTTGAATCCTTTGATTTCCAGCTTACTAAGTAGCATTACTAATTTTTATGGGGAATAAGGGTTCAAAATAGCTCGATTCTAGGAATTAGGCAAAAAAAACCTGGGAATAGGCCCTATTTTAAAAAGAAAATTGAAAGTGTCTTTTCAGAAAAAATTAGGCTGATTCGTATTTACAACTTTTTGGAGTACCTTAACTTCATGGAATTCGGACAAATCATCTATGTCGTAGCCATTGTGGCTTATTTTCTGTATCGGGCAAGTTCAAAAAAGAAACCTGAATCCCTCCCAGATGGAGATAATCCAACTCCTGATGCTCCTCAAAAAGGGTTCACTTTTGAAGAATTGCTACGGGAGATTCGTGAAAGTCAAGAGCCAAAAATTCCTGAGGTAGTAGTAGAAGCACCACCTGTTCAACCAGAGGAGCCTGTTCCTACCTCTTCAAATCACAAAAAACCAAAGAGGCATTCACTACCACAACGGGAGGTTATAGTTGCTGAAGGGGTAGATGTTGAAGCGGAAAGTTCGAGACGAAATGCTAGGCAGCAGTTTTATGAGCAGACCGAGACTACCATTGAGCCTACACTCGCTGCACGGCCTAAGATTTATGAACTTCCCCAGGAAAATCGAAATCCTTATGCAGAGTTGTTGAAGAATCCCAAATCTTTTCGAGATGCTGTTATTGTAAGTGAAATCCTAAAACCCAAACATTTTTAAGAATTTTTCAAACCTTTTTATTTCAAAAGAGTTGATTACTTGAGAGTTATAAATTTTTTCTAAATCACCATTGAAATGAAAAAAGATCAATTTTTACAATCGGGCAGTCTTTCTGAATCCAGAAGACAATTTTTGGAAAAAGCAGGATTAGCTACTGTACTAAGTACTTTCGGAGTCGCCTTTTTTACTTCTTGTGTAAGCTCAGAGAAGCCCGACGATACGACTACACCGCCAAATACAACCGCTCCCAATGGAATTACCATTTCAGGAAATACGGTACAGGTGAATCTCACTATTCAAAACAAGCTAGCCGCTTCAGGTGGTTGGTTGTTAATCACTTCTGCCAAAACGTTAGTAGCGAATCTCAATGGTGCCTATGTGGCTTTGACATCGGTATGTACCCACTCTGGTTGTTTCGATAGTTGGTCATTCACCAATAGTCAATTTACCTGTACCTGTCACAATTCCATTTTTGATATCGCAGGAAAAGTGGTGCAAGGCCCGGCTGGCCAGCCTTTAGATGTTTATAGCACTTCTGTTTCAGGTTCTACACTCACGATCAACAAGTAAGGTCTTGTC
This sequence comes from uncultured Algoriphagus sp., assembly GCA_903952135.1. GTDB lineage: Bacteria > Bacteroidota > Bacteroidia > Cytophagales > Cyclobacteriaceae > Algoriphagus. Next base: position 15,939 of record CAJBER010000003.1, on the reverse strand, counting down.
CTGATCGGTTTCTGTGTTTGGTTCAAATTCATTCTTGGTCTCAATTCTTCATGGATTGAGGCCTTTATTTTTATCTCAAATTAATTGACAAATAGTGTCAAATTTTAGTTTGATAATTTCCATCCTCTTATTTTTGGACACTAATCGTCAAAAACACCATGGCCAAATCTAGTCCTATTGAGCAGCAAAAGATTTTACGGGTATTTAAGTTAATCAATCTCTTGCAAGGCACCATTGGCAAGCCTGTTCACCGACTTGCGGAATTGTTGCAAACTGACGAGCGGACGATTTACAGGTACTTCAAGCTTTTGGAAGCCTTGGGATTTGTGGTAGTGAAGGAATTTAGCAAGTACAAAATCCAGGAGCGCCCGGAGTACCTTCCCAAGCCTAGCAGCAACACCACTTTTTCCGCTGAGGAAAACCAATGGCTCAGCACACTCTTGGAAACGCAGGGAAAAGGAAATGCGCTTAAAGATGCGGTAGTCCAAAAGTTGAACCTCCAATCAGAAGTTCAATTAAGTACAGAAGACTTGTTCAAGGCAAACCTTGGGCGCATGGTGGATCTAATTGCTCAGGGGATCACCCAGAAAAAGCAAGTTTGGATTAAGGATTATTATTCCTTGCGCAGCGATACGGTATCAGATCGCTTGGTGGAGCCCGTTGGGTTTACTTCTGATTACGAGCACATTCATGCCTTTGAACTGGAGAGTCAAACCATGAAAATGTTTAAAGTGGAACGCATGGGAGAGGTGGTCATCGCTTCTGAAAGATGGAAGTTTGAATCCGCTCATGAACTTCCAGAGCAAGCTTTGTTTGGATTTACAGGAAAGGGAAAGATTCACATCAAACTCAAACTTAGCAAGAAGGCCTACCAATTGATGGTCGAAGAGTATCCCACTGCCAGGCCTTTTATCCAAATCAAAAATCGAAATCACTACTATTTTGAAGGCGAGATTCCGCACTTGCCTGGCTTAGCTCGATTTATTCTGGGGCTACCTGGAGAAATCAAGGTAGAGGAGGGGAATGAACTCAAAGCCTACCTAGCAGAGCAAATCCAAAAGGGCTTTTATTGACCCTAGTTCAAAACAGAATTGCTTAGGCTTGGTGCTCTTCTCGAAGAAGGTCGTTGATGGTCTTTACAGGATTGAAAGTGAGTAGGGGCACTTCCACAAAAAGAGTGTTCCAGTTCGCCATTGCCCCATTCCACAATCCAGGCAGTTCCAAGGCTTTTAGCACCTTTCCACTTTTTGATTTTTCGGTGATAAATCCCGTATTCATGTCTCGGAAGTGAAGCAGGTCAAAGGCATGGCCACGGTAATCGCGTGTGCCACAGACCAAATCCACAGGATTGAAATGGGTAGATGCTTGAAAATGCTGTTTGGATGCGGAGTCATTCAAATCAATTTGGGCAGTTTCCAGGATTTGTAGGGATTGGGTGCCGTCTTTTTCATGGATCCAAAAAGGCCCTCCTCCTGGTTCACCGGTATTTTTCACCATTCCACACACTCGAATTGGGCGATTCAATTTGGCTTGAAAAAATGCCGCTTGCTCCGAGAGGCTAGCGTTTTGGATTCCCGCTGGCACAATTCCTCCCAAATCCGATACATAAACTTCTTGCGCTTTCCTTACCGATTGGGAAGTCACTTCTTCCAGTGCTTTCAAGGCCTCAAATACTCGTGTTTGAACCTCCAATAGCAAGCCTCCAAGGGCCATTTTGTAAGATTTCGTAACTGGCTTAAGGCGATCAGGAACTACGTTGTCTATGTTTTTGATAAAAATCAGATCCGCGGCTACCTCATTTAGATTTTCAAGTAATGCCCCGTGACCTGCGGGTCTAAACAAGAGGCTTCCATCATCTTCTAGGAAGGGTTCATTCGATTCATCCACAGCGATGGTATCTGTGGATTTTTTTTGATGGGAATAGCTCACGGAAAATGCTAATCCAGTTTGCTCTTGAAGCCGAGGTAGGTGCTGGTTTATTTCCTTTACGAAGCCTTCTTCGTGTTCAGGCGAAACGGTGAAATGAATGTTTACCTGCTTGTCCTTGCCTACACCGTACTGAACTCCTTCAATTAAATGTTCCTCTGCAGGGCAGCGATTTGCATCTGAATAGGCATGAAATTTCAACAATCCTTTGGGGAGATTGCCGTAGTTCAAGCCTGTTTCTGTAAGTAAGGCTGCTACCAATTTTTTGTATTCTTTGTTTTCCAGCAAAGAAGCAATGGATTCGCCTCCGTGTTGAAGTGCTGCATCCAAGTCCTGGTAAAAGGCAAACTGACTCAGGTTCCCAATAAATTTCTGGGTGAAGCCATTTTTTGCCAAATCTCCATCTGTTTCTAAAAAGGAGAAAAGATCCTTAAACATGCGACTGGCAGCACCTGAAGCAGGAACAAATTTGACGATATCCAATTCCGCAGCCTTACGAGCATAATAACTTTGGTAGTGCTGCACTTGATTTTCCCCCCAAACCTGTATTCCTCGAGCGGGAGTGGCTGGACCTACCAAACTCAAAAAAGGGAAACCATGCTTGAAACTTTCCAATTGTTGTTGAATGGCTTCAATCTGCTTGCCTTGTGCAGTTATTTTTTCGGAAAGAGTAGCGTCCATGGCTGGGTATTTTGGGATAAACTTAGAATTTCAAGATAATTTACTTTTAACAAAAGCTCAACTATTCTCAGCTTTTATTCTGCTTTATCCAGCGGGAGTTATCTCCATAAGTTGAAATCGAATGGGATCGCCTACTCTTTTCTGAGCCAGTTTGGATAGCCCTTCTTCAGTCAGGTAAAGGATTCGGGGATATCCACCTGTTACCCCTGCATCTCGCATCAAGACAATGATCTTTCCTCCAGGCGTCAACTGGACGGTACCTGGAAAAACCGGATTGGTGGGCAGGTCCTCCAGTTGGTTGGGAACAAGTTCTTCCAACTGAATACCCATTCGATTACTGTATTTGGAAAGGTGGAAGATGGAAGATTGGATTAATTCTTGTTGCGCTGAAGACAAAAGTGGCCAATCTGCACCCCGATAGGCTTCGATTTCAGGAGATTCAAACCAAGTAGTTTCCCACTTGGGTTTGGCCCCCAGTGAATTGGATTGGGGAATTGCGAGATAGGACAAGACCTCCTGGGTACTTCGTTTGGAAGAGGAGGTGACCGATTCAAAATCACTTCCTGACCCAAGGTAGCGCTCCACCTGAAACCCGCCTTGAATGCATAGGTACAAACGACTACCGGTTAGGAATGCTCCAATTTCAAGGAGATCACCTGCTGCAATGGAAATTAAAGTGGAATTTGACAGTGGCGTTTGGTTAAGGCTAACCGCCACTTGTGCTCCTGCCAAAGCAATCTGGCAGGCTTGGTCAAATTGAATTCGTAAACCAGGTTGAGCCATTTCCAAGGCCACCGCATTGCTGGAGTTATGCAGGATATGGTTTGCCCATTGGAAACTCTTTTGATCCATTGCCCCCGAGGTAGGAATGCCGAATTGAGCTCCCGCTAGACGCCCCTCGTCCTGCAAGGAAGTGCCTGCTGGGCAGCGCAACAATACCGCTTTTCCAAGGAGTTGACTCATTTCCGAAGGAGTTTAGGGTAAGGCTCCTTCCAGTTCTGGAATTGGGCCGCACTGATGGGTACAAATTCAATTTGTTCCCCTGGCTTTGCCCATACCGGGATAGGCTGCTTGGAATCAAAAAAGGTTAGGGGACTTCTGCCGATGATGTGCCATCCTCCAGGACTTTGCATGGGGTAGATGCCCGTTTGGCTGCCTCCAATGGCCACAGATCCTGGCGGCACAGCGAGCAAGGGAACGCTTTTTCGAGGAATATGGAGCTTAGGGGAAAGGCCGTTCAGGTAAAAGAACCCTGGCAAAAATCCAAAGAAATGGATTCGGTACAGCGGTTCGGAATGGAGTTGGATAAGTTCGGTTAGGCTTAGATTTTTAGATTCCGCTAGGGAATTTTGATCTTGCCCATATTCTGGGTCATAGCATACAGGAACCTGCCAGATTGTAGTGGATAACTCCATTGGCGGCAGTTTGAGGTCCTTTAACTGGGCTAAGAACTCCTGTTGGTTTTTGGGGTTTTTCCAAACCAAACTGATTCGAGTAAAACCCTGACGGGCTTCTTCTAAAGTATCCGAGAAATTAAGTTGAATGTAAGTCAAATAGGCCAATTGGTATCCAAGCAATTCATCGGTTGGGTGCTGATCCCATACCAATTCCCCAAAGGTTGGGCTGAGGAGTTGATAGTGAGGGATCATGTCCAGTATCGATTTCTAAGGATGGGTAAAAAGTCAAGGATACCTGGATTGTCCCCATGAAAGCAGAGCGTATCAGCTTGGATTGGCAGCTGAACACCTTCCATACTCAGTAATTGCCCTTCAAAAAGCAAGCGCTTGACTTGTGGTTCTACGGAGGTGAGATCCTGAAGCAAGGATCCTTCTAGGCTTCTTGAACTAAGCAGGTAGTCTGCCGTGTAGGCTCGGTCCGCAAATACTTCTAGGCGAATCGAAAGGCCTTTTTCCTGTGCTTTTTTCTCCAATTCAGAATGTGGGGGAACTAGCAAGGGTGTTTGCGGGTAATTTTCCAGTAAAAAATCAGTCAACAGATTGGCTAAATCCGAATCTTTTGCGGCGTCGTTGTAAAGCGCGCCGTGAAATTTAATGTGATCCAGACTTAAATGATGGGCTTGGGCACTTTTGGTAAACCATTCAATTTGTTGCCGAATGGATTCGATCAGGTCTCCAACCGGCATTTTGATGGAAACCCTACCAAAATTTTCTCGATCAGGATAGGAGGGATGTGCACCCACTTTTTTGCCGTATTTGGTGGCTAAGGATAAGGAAGCGTCCAAACTATCTTGGGTTCCAAAATGTCCACCACACGCCAGACTGGCCACATCTACAAAAGGAAAAATTTGCTCCTCCCAAGCTACACCCTCGCCAAGATCGCAATTGATTTGGGGTAGAAAAAGTGTTTTATTGGGGTGTTTTGAGTCACGCATGGAAGGTTTGTCTGTGCCGAGTTAGGTTAAAATCTCGACTACTCGACCATTTACTGGATCTACTACCACCCGAATAATCACCGCACTGTCTTTTGTTTTGAAAACCACAACATAGTTGCCATTGGTCCAAGCGCCTACTTCCGCTTGTTTCCAATCACCAAGAATCGATGATTTTTGAGCGGGACTTAAGGCAGTGTAGGCCAGATTGCGATAGACATCTAGAGGATCCTCAGGGGATTCAACTGAGCAGGCGAAGAGTAAGGTGCCAAGAAGTGCAAAAAGAAGGATTTGTAATTTCATAGGATTAGCGCTTTACTTCTCAAATTTGAAAAAAATTCCTTTCTTGACAAGTAGAAACTCAACTAAGTGAATCAAATGCCTTTGATTTCAAAACTGCCTCAAGTCGGAACGACCATATTTACAACCATGTCTCGCATGGCGCAGGAGGAAAATGCGATTAACCTGGCACAGGGATTTCCAGGCTTTGGATCAGACCCAGCCTTATTGGAATTGGTGGCCAAGTATACTCGCGGAGGACAGAATCAATATGCGCCCATGTCGGGAGTTTCTGAATTGAAACTTGCATTGGCTAAAAAGACCCAACTTACTCAAGGCTATTATCCGGACCCAGAAACGGAGGTAACGATTGTATCTGGAGCCACAGAAGCACTTTTTGCTGCCTTTACGGCTGTGGTTCGCCCTGGAGATGAAGTGATTGTCTTGGAACCTGCCTACGACAGTTATGTACCTGCAATCCACTTAAATGGGGGTATTCCCATTTTTGTGTCCCTTAATCCTATCGATTTTTCAGTGGATTGGGAGTTAGTAGCCTCAAAAGTCACTTCGAAAACTCGAGCCATCGTGGTCAATAGCCCACACAATCCGAGTGGCCAGGTGTGGAGCAGGGAGGATGTGGAGCAATTGGCTTCCTTGGTATCGAAGACGGGTATTTATGTAATTAGTGATGAAGTGTACGAACACATCTTATTTGACAGGAGAGTCCATATTTCCTTGGGTTCGCATCCTATTTTACGAGAGCAGACCTTTGTTTGTGGATCTTTTGGAAAGACCTTTCATGTCACCGGCTGGAAAATAGGATATTGCATTGCACCGAAAGTGTTAAGTGCTGAATTTCGGAAAATTCACCAGTACCTGACCTTTAGCACGGTCACTCCGATCCAATATGCGCTAGCCGAATACTTAGAAAATCCCCAACATTACCTGGGCTTACCGGCCTTTTACCAAAAGAAGCGGGATCTGTTTGTAGAAGGTTTGAAATCCACCCCTTTTACCTTTCAAGACAGTCAGGGAAGTTTTTTCCAGTTGGTATCTTATGCCCATCTCAGCAAAAAATCCGATGTGCTAATCGCCGAGCAGATGACGCGGCAACTCAAGGTGGCTTGTATTCCCGTTTCCGTGTTTTATTCTACTGGACAGGATCATCAAGTGCTTCGCTTTTGTTTTGCCAAAAAAGAAGAAGAGCTGGAAGAAGCCTTGCGTCGAATTCAAAAAATTGAAATTCTTTTTGATTAGATTTAAATAAAATAAAGCATTGAATACTAAATAGTTGTATATTTTATCGTTAATCAATACTTAAATTTTTAACCTCCTATGAAACCCTGGATTCTTTTCTTCTTTTTTTTGGCTTTCTCAGGGGTTTCTATGGCACAAGAATCCGATTTCGACCAATGGAAGCTCAAAAGGCAAGTAGAATTGACTGGAGAAGACGGATGGCTGAATTTGGTTGGTTTGTATTGGATGGAAGCCGATTCTCCCTATTTGGAAGAAGTGAATGAGACTACCCTTGGCTTTGGCAAAAGTTCTGGATCCGCCACGTTAGGAAAGTTTGAATTTGGACAGGATTCGGTATGGTTTGAACCTTCGGAATTGGCTATTCAAAATAAATCTAACGCCGCACAATCCAAGAGGATACTGGTATACCCCATTGCCTACGGCACTGGAGGAGGGGTTTATTTCAAGAATTGGAAATGGACCATTATTCAGCGAGGCGGGAAGTATGCACTCCGATTGCGTGATCTAAATCATCCGAACCTTCAAAAATTCACTCCTACGCCCACTTTTGACTACAATCCAGCCTTCCGGTTTACTGCAAAGTTGGTACCTAGATTCAACCAAACTCTTGAAATCCCCAACGTCTTGGGGCAACTCATTACCTGGAAGGTGATTGGAGTTTTACAGTTTGATCGAGAGGGACAAAAATTTGAACTTCTAGTTTTAGATGAGCTAGGGAAGCTCTTTATCTTATTCTCCGACGAGACTTCTGCTTTGGAAACCTATCCCACTGGTCGCTACCTGTACGTCAATCCCCCTGATGGGAAGGGAATGACTACTCTTGACTTCAATTATGCCTACAATCCTCCCTGCGCCTACACGGAGTTTGCGACTTGCCCCATTCCTCCCAAATCCAATCGGCTCCCTTTCGCAGTACCTGCAGGTGAAAAGATTCCTGAAGGGCATGAATAGGGTTTGGGCATAAAAAAAGGGGATAAACCCCTTTTTCTTATTTCAATGCTTCTCTGCAGAATTCCAAGCAACGCTGAACCTCTGTGACCGCATTTGAACTGGTAGGTATTTGGTATTCGAGTTCGATCGTGGCTGGGAAGGCATATTTGTTTTTCTTCATCAACTGCAAAACATCCCCAATAGGAGTGTCGCCCGTACCCCAGGTCACGTTTCCTTTGCCATTGGTTGGAGTTTTACGATCCTTGGTATGCATGCTCAAGATTCTGGAGTGCTGCTTTTCAATTAAAGGAATCAAATCCGCATGGCCAGCTGCGATGTAGTGCCCAGCATCCAGATTTAACCCATTGGCAGTACTTTGCGTCAACGCAGTGTCCCAAAAAGTAAAGGTTTCTTGTTCGTGCCCATGGTAGCCCACAGCCATTCTCTCTTTTTCACCCAACTTACCCAATCGCATCGTCTGCTCATCGTTGGAGGGATGCTCTAGGGTCACATGGCTTGCGCCAAGAGCTTTAGCTGCTCGCATGCCGTAGGCAACTTCCAGATCAGAGTTGTTTGTTCCAAAGGCATTGGGTTTGAAAGCATAGATCGATACGCCCGCATCTTTGTACATTTTGCCCATCTGTTCAAACTTTTTCATGTCTGCATTGGCACGCCAATCTGCAACGGTTTTGTTGAAGGCAGTACTTTGGGCTTGGAGGTCAGTAAGTTCCTTTTTTTCATCCTCGGTCAGTGCTTCCCCACGACGCTGCTTTCCGCCCAATTGAAAAATTCGTGAACGATTGAAGGTAGGAGTAGGCATGCCAGCAAAACTCTCAGCAGGATCTCCCATCAATTCAATGGATGAAATACCAGAGTCAAGCACGTATTTTAGCGTTGCTTCAGCACTTTGATCTGCCATGGAGCGGAAGGAGTAGGTGATGCACCCGATCTGAACTCCATTAATCAAGGAATTTGGCTTACCAAGGGATTTAATAAATGCGGGGGCTCCTTGTAGCCAAGTTGGAGCTGATAGGGCTCCTGCAAATCCAAGTAATGATTTTTGAATAAACTCGCGACGATTTTTCATAGGTTCATTGTTTGAGGAATAATCCATCAATTTAAACTATTTCTGAGGGTTTCTTAAGGAATTTTTACCAACGGCAAGACAGAATCATTTGCTCCCCTCCATTGAAATTTGAGTGAGTCCTTTTTTTACTGGATATTTGAGAAAAAAAGAGAGGAAGTCGACTTTATAATTCTCTTCAAAAATTACGCTTAAGACATCGCAGATCTGATTTTCAGAGTATGAACGACTTTTATAAACTGCCAAAAGTGCTGCAATGGGTGCTTGCCTTACTCTTGCTCGTCAGTGGATTTTTTCCAGCACTTGCTCTAATCGAATTAGGTTACGCTCATCCCATTGCCTACTTGTTGATTATTTTTTATGTGCCCATCGGGCAATTTTCCTTTACTCCCTTTTTTACACTGCTGGGGGTATACAGGTATTATTCTCCCATGCTGCTAGGATATACCCCATCTGATACCCAGATAGATTTGCATAGTGGGGGTAGTTTTGACTACTTGTTTGTGATGAGGAAGTACAAGTCAGGAATTGAAATGAGAAATAGGTTGCTGCTATTTCAATTGGAGGGCTTGAAAAAGATCATTCAATTGATCGAGGATAAAGCAGTACCGGAATCGGTGAATATTGTTGGAACCTCTTATTTTTTTAGTAACCGGACAGTTCAACGAATTGGTTTTGAACTCATTGAACCTTCCTTGTTTTACAGAATCAACCTCCTTATCAATTTCTTGGACTTACTATGGATGTATTCCTTGGCCCAGGGTAAATGGGCAATCCCCAAGGTTTGGCAGGCAAAAAAAGCACAGATTACTGGGCAAAAATTAGTGGAGCATAAAGTTCAATTGAATGCACTTTATGACAAACTAAGTTTTAAAATGGGTGCTTGAAAGAAGAGTCTTGTTCTATTGATTTAGAAATAGAAATGGGAGGGAACTACCTCCCAAATTAAAATCCTACCGCCTTATCGTCTCCTCTTGGATCGGCACCACCTTCGAGTTTGCCGTTGGACAAGACGCGTATGGCGTCTACTTTTCCAATGATGGGGCTATTTCCCTCGTTGATTAGATACCCTCTAGATTTGAGTTGCTCTACTAATGCCGCTCCAAAAGCCTTGGGTTCAAAGTTGACCAAGTCAGGCAACCATTGGTGATGAAAACGAGGGGCGTTGACTGCCTCCTGCATCCCCATGTCAAACTCATACACGTTGAGAATCGTCTGAAGCACGGAAGTGATGATGGTGGATCCTCCTGGAGTACCCACGACCATGGCTAGTTTTCCTTCTTTTTCCACGATAGTGGGGGTCATGGAGCTCAGCATGCGCTTGCCTGGAGCAATGCTATTGGCTTCGGCTCCAATGAGGCCAAACATATTTGGGATTCCCGGCTTGGCGCTGAAATCATCCATTTCATTGTTCATGAAGAAGCCTAATTCCTCCACAAATACCTTGGAACCGTAGGCTCCATTGAGGGTGGTGGTCACTGACACGGCATTCCCATCTGCATCCACAATGGAGTAGTGGGTCGTTTCCATGCTCTCGGAAAACTGGATGTCTCCTCGGCCAATGTCTTCTGACTTACTTGCTTTTTCGAAGGAAAAGTCACTCATTCTGGATTTTAGGTAGGCAGGATCAAGCAGTTGTTTGACAGGAATTTGTACAAAGTCAGGGTCACCTAAGTAGTAATTTCGATCGGCATAGGCGCGACGCTCTGCCTCTACAAGGGCTTGGATGTATTCTGGGGAATGGTGCCCCAATTGGCGAAGGGGATAGGGTTCGAGCATTTTGAGGATTTGGCCCAAGGTGATTCCTCCAGAACTTGGGGGAGCCATAGAAATGATTTTCAGATCTCGATACGGAAAAACAATGGGATCTCTCCACACAGCTTTGTACTGGATCATGTCCTCTTTGGAAATGATTCCTCCATTGGTTTGAAAATGGTTTACCAAGATCTTAGCTGTCTCTCCTTTGTAAAACTCATTTTTCCCATTCTTAGCAATTCGCTCCAAGGTATTGGCGAGTGCGGGTTGCTTTAACGTGTCACCTGCCTTGATCTCTTTTCCAAAAAAGGTGTTTGGACCATTTACTTGGATGAAAAGCTGCCGATGCATTCGTAGACTTTCGCCTTGATTTTTAGTCACTACATAGCCATTTCGAGCCAAATCAATTACGGGTTGAAACACTTGCTTAGGTTTCAGTTTCCCAAATTTTGCCTGAGCTTCAAAAATGCCAGCCAAGGTGCCTGGTACTCCAGAGGCCAAAATTCCTTGGGTACTTAATTGGGGGATGACATTGCCATTTTCATCCAGGTACATATCCTTAGTGGCTGCTAGAGGAGCTTTTTCCCGGTAGTCCAAACTTCCTATCCGTCCATCGGCCATGCGGTATACCATAAATCCCCCACCGCCAAGGTTTCCAGCGAAAGGGAAAGTCACTGCCAAGGCCATTTCGGTAGCCATCATCGCATCGAAGGCATTGCCACCTGCCCGGATGATCTCGATTCCTATCCGAGAGGCCTCCTCCCGAGCAGAGACCACCATGGCTTTATCGGCTACAAGTCCTTGAACTTTGGTGGTCTGAGCCACACTTTGGGTAAAAAATCCAACAGCAACAGCTAAAGTGGTTGCAAAGGAAAATACGGTTCGTGAGAAGGTGCTCATTTTTTAGGGAGTGTGTTGTTGAATAATTTCAAAATTCGCTTGTACTCGTCTGTCCAAGAACTTGGGGTCACAAAACCGTGGTCTTCAATGGGGTAAACGGCCATTTCCCAGTTATCTTTTTTCAATTCAATCAGTCGCTGAGAGAGGCGAACCACATCTTGGAAGTGCACATTTACATCCAGCATGCCGTGTGCGATTAGGAGATTCCCTTTCAAGCCCTCTGCAAAATAGATGGGAGAGGAGCGACGGTAGGCAATGGGATCTTCTTCTGGGGTATTCAAAATATTGGCTGTGTAGCCATGGTTGTAATGTGCCCAATCGGTAACCGAACGCAAGGCTGCACCTGAGGTAAATAGATCTCCATGGTTAAACATGGCCATCAGGGTAATAAACCCACCATAACTGCCACCATAAATCCCGATTCGTCCTGCTTCGACTCCGTGCTGCTGGATCAGGTATTTTGCTCCATCCACTTGATCGGAAAGGTCTTTGCCTCCCATGTGACGGTAGATCCCGGTTCGCCAGTCGCGGCCATAGCCTGCAGATCCTCGGTAATCAATATCTAGAACGGTATAGCCTAGGTCAGTAAGGAGGTTATGGAAAAAATACTCTCGGAAGTAACTGCTCCACCATTTATGGACATTTTGGAGGTATCCGGCACCATGAACGAAGATGACTGCTGTTCCATTCTTTTTGCTAGGATCAGGTAGGTAAAGCCTTGCAGGTACTTGAGCACCATCCTGAGCAGGGAAGCGAACTAGTTGTGGGTCCCTCCAAGCATAGTTTTTGAATTCCTGGGATTGGCCATCGGTAAGACGAATGGGCTTGGCCCCAACCTTGTTTTCTTGCACATACAGTTCATACGGCACGTTGGAGTAACTGTGTAAGATGGCAAGATGCTTTTCATCAGGAGAAAGGACTACCTGATTTTCACCTTCCATGGAGGTCAACTGCTCCATCTTTCCACCCCATAGCGGCAGGCGGTAAAAATGTCGCTCGCCAGGATGTACCTCAGAGGTGGTCAAGTACCAAGACTTTTTGTCTTTGGACAGGAAGGGATCAAATACTTCAAATTTCCCTGCAGTCAGTGCTTTTTTCTCTTTGGTCTCCGCATGAACCAAGTACAGATGGGAATAACCACTTTCTTCGGATTGGAAGTACAGGTGCTTGGAGTCAGGGAGCCAACCTAAGGTGCCACCCCAACCAATTCCTGGTCCAGCAATCCAGGCTTCGTCGCGCTGCCGATCTAGGGTGGTTAAGGCTCCTGAGGTCAAGTCAATGGCTGCAATCCAGCGATCCTTATTGTCTACGGCTCTGGCTTGAAGTACTGCTTTGGTTCCATCAGGGGAGAAATAAGGCCCCGTAAGTGATAATTCTCGATTCTTTTTCTCCCAAGTTTTTTCAGGATAATCGGCTCTGTAATCCGGAGCATCCTGAATTCCTGGGAGGCTGGCGGTAGTTACGTAATAGACAGTATCACGTTCTAGGTCATAAATTCCCAATTCCGTCTTGCCAGCTTGTGTACCCACTTTTGGTCTGCTGTTGAGATCCTCGGTATAGCCAGAGGCCGCAGCGTAGTCAGGCACTTTGGTGTTTTTGTTCCCTGCCGGAGGAGTAAATACGGCAAAGGTCACGTAGCGCCCATCTGCTGAAAGTTGCAGGTTAGTGAGATTTTTACCTTCGGTATAAAAAACAAACTCTTCCTCCACAACTTCACGGATGCTGGCTCGGTAGGCTTGGGATGCTTTTTGGGTTTCTTTTCGCTTGCGTACTTCTTCCAATAGGGCCAAATTTTCTTGTTCCACGAAATTTGGTTTTCCTGTCTCCGTAGGTTTTCCTTTTGCTGGCTTTGTTGCGTTTACGATGGAGGTTAGTTTTTCAAGACGGTTATTTTTTCGATCAAATCGGTAAAAATTCAGGTCAGAACTAAAGGCGATGTAGTTTTCATTGGCGAGAAATTTGAGTTTCTCCAATGGACCATACCAATCAAACAGGGTGGTTGTTTTTCCTTTTTTCACATCTTCCAAAAAGACTTGATTGCCCTTTTTGTAAAGTTTTAGGCTTTCATCGGAGGATAAAATGGCTTCCTTCTTCAGCGTTTTTTCCTCTGACCACAGGACTTTGCTGGGCTTGGCTCCTGCAATAGCCTCAATTTTGTAGAGCGAGTCGGCCAGGTTCTTTTCGGGGTTGTAATTGAAGTAAATCTGCTTGCTATTGGCGCTCCAATAATGTCCAGAGGGAAATGTTCCCATCCAACTTGGGTCGCGCATAATGGACTCTACGGACAATTGTGACTGCGCTGAAGAAAGGGAGTAGACCCAAAGTAGGGGCAGAAGAAGAAAGATTTTGCGTAGCATAAGGCTAGAACAAGTGAATTTAATGGTGAATATGAAAAATGGATTCTATTTCAAGTCCATGAATTAGGAATCAAGGGCGTAATCCCTGCAATTTATAAATCTAAGACATGGAAGGCATTCCATTGGTGGAAATTCATTTAGTAAATTTTTAGGAAGAGTTTTTAACAATTGGGTAAGTAATGAGGTTTAAACTCATAATTGACCTTGAAACAAGTATTCAGTTCCTTTTGGATGGGAAAGGATTCTAAAAATGAGTGGATCAAACAGGGACAAAAAGGGTAGTAATCGTTAATTTTGTGCGTTGAATCTTTTTACTGATGCAGAAAAATAAAAAAATATTCTTGTTTCTATTTGTCGTTTTCATGCTGATAATTTTCTACGTGAGTTATGACATCTCTAGAAGAACCACGTTTCCAGGCTCTAAGGGTAATTTGAAAGAACGAATTTCTACAGAAGTTGAAAAATAGTAGGCATGATAGGAAAGAAGATTGATGTAGATCGTTTGGATCTGGATTTGATGAAGGAAAAGACCACGGAGAATCCGGGGATTTTGCCGTATGCACACCATGCAGGTAGTGCGATCATCAAACCTGAGGATAAGGGAAAAATTACGGGTAGGGCAGTAGCTGCAATGCATAGTCAGACCGACATGCAAATGGCCCAAATCTACGACCAAATGAAACTTTTGGCAGATCAAGCCAAGAAAATCCAGTCTCGAATCGAAGTTTCAGAACGCATTTACCAAGCTTCCATTTCCTTTGAACCCTTGATCAATCACCGCTATTTTCTATACCAAAAAGAAGATGGGACGGACTTTATGAGCATGATCGCTCCCGAAGAGTGGGGAAGAAAAAAGAACTGGGCAAATTTTGTAGCCGAAATCAAGTTATTGGCTGACCATACCTGGGAAATCCTTCGAGACGTAAGTTAATCCCATGGAGCACCTGATGACCAGGCAACTGGATCTGATCTTGAAGGAAGGAGGGGCTACTTACGACTGGCAGGTAGATTTTGAAGTTCAACCCCGCTACTTGGATGCACGCAGTAAATCCTGGTTTACCTCTGCTTTAGAAGATCTGGGTGGAACAGGTCCATTACCCCTTTTTGAAAAAGTTCCGGTTGATTTTAAGTTGGGTAGAACCCTACTGATTTGGGATGAGGAAGTGAATTTTAACCGCTACCGTGGAATTAGTTTGCGCTCCCCGATGTATGAAGAATTTCAATATACTTTTTTTGAAGGGCACAAAAGGCTCTGTAGAACTTTTGAAAAAGAGGCCCTAAAGGCGGGCATGCCGCAGCGAATTTGGGAGGGACCTCCATTGGCAACACGGATTTTTGGTAGCCCTTCAGATCCTGGAGACTTTCATGGAGTTGGTGCTACCGGATGGAAATTAAGCGCTTACAATCACTTGCAAGTGGATTTGCTAACGCGCATTCATGGATACAAATTGATCAGACTAAGCCCTTACGAAACCATCATGACAGGGGGATCATTGAAGCGATTGGATCAACTTTTAATCAATCCCAAGGAAGAGCAGCGCAACATGCTATATGGTTGGCTGATGCGTAAATTATCCTAAATAGAATAGGATAGGATTAGGCAAAAAGCCCAAACATTTCCCGTTCGATTTTTTCAACAATAAAGGAAAAGTCTCCTGGGCGCTCGACAAAATCCAAATTGTTGACATCAATAACCAACAGTTTTCCCTCCTTGTAGCCAGCGATCCAATCTTCGTAATGAGAGTTCAGATTTTTTAAGTAGTCGATGCGCATGGCCGTTTCGTAACTTCTTCCACGCTTTTCGATTTGCCCTACAAGTTTGGGGATGTCTGCCTTCAAATAAATCAAGAGATCTGGAGCCTTCACATGGGAGATCATGGAATCAAATAGACTCTTGTAATTGGCATAGTCACGCTCTGTCAAGAGATTGCTTTTGTAGAGGTTGGCTGCAAAAATATAGGCATCCTCGTAGATCGTCCGGTCTTGGATGGTCGACACACTACTTCCTTGGATAGTTTTCAGTTGGTTGAAACGGGAATTCAAAAAGTACACCTGCAAGTGAAAAGACCAGCGCTTCATGTCCTCGTAAAAATCGGGCAGGTAGGGATTATCATCCACTGCCTCAAATTCAGCCTTCCAGCCGTAATGTTTTGCTAATTTTTCGGTGAGCGTGGTTTTGCCGCTGCCAATATTTCCAGATACTGCTAAATGCATGGGGGTAGTTTTTACTTTGAAAATCTAGGGGAAACGGGGTAGTCTTTGGTGCCAGCAGGGTAGCAATAAAATCCTTCCCCTGATTTTGCGCCCTTGAATCCAGCCGTGACCATGTTGATCAAGAGAGGACAGGGAGCATATTTTGGGTTACCAAAGCCGTCATGTAG
>CAJBER010000002.1 GCA_903952135.1 uncultured Algoriphagus sp. | reverse complement strand
GAAATAAAAAAATATTAAAAATATAAGTTAAAAAATTTAATAGTTTCGCATGCTAATTCTTTATTCCAATACTATGAGCATGTTGAATTCCCCAAAGAAAGTACTCTTGATTTCAAGTTCATTTCTTACACTCATTTTTTTAGCATTTCTACTACAAAACAATTTCGAAAAGTTAAGTGGTAACATCGACAATCAGCAAAAGCTAGACTCATTAGAAACTAAAGAAGTGGAAAAATTAGATCCACAATTTCTTCCAATCAGTAGTTTGAAAAGTAATTTCACCTTTGAAATAATAGGTTCAGACTCTTCTGCAAAAGACTTAATTTTCGAAAATTTTGGCAAGGATTACTCCTCAAGTGATAGTCTAAGCATTTTTTGCTTTCGCGGAAACCAAGAAAGAAATAACCCCTCAAGAGGTAAAATAAAAAACAATCCGACTCAAGTGGCTTTAGATTGGGTGTTCAAAACAGATTACGATAATACAATTACAGAGTATGGTCAATGGGGAGGTGGAGCAGGATGGACAGGCCAACCGCTAGTAATTCATTGGACAAAAGATCAAAAAAATCAATTGGGTATCAAGGATGAAAAATTCCTGACTAATGATTCTTCATTAGAAGTAATTATCGGTTCCTTGTGCGGGAACATTTATTTTTTAAATGCAGAAACAGGCACTCCTACTCGAAAACATTTATCAATCGATAATCCAATTAAAGGAACGATATCAGTAGATCCAAGAAAAAACGGATTACTCTATGTTGGCCAAGGCATACAACACAAAGAACGGCTTGGGGCTTACGTATTTGATATGTTTAAAGGAACTGAAATCCTCCATATAAAAGGAATAGATTCAGATGCACGTAGAAGATGGGGTTCATTTGACAGTAACCCGATTATTGAGGAAAAGAGTGGGACTGTTTTTTGGCCAGCTGAAAATGGTTTGATTTACAAATTCACTATTGATGCAAACAAGAATGTTGGGAAAATTTCGAAACTACGATACAAGCACGATCAACTAAAGCGTGCTGGAATTGAATCAAGTATGGCAGTTATTGGTCAGTATGGATTTCTGTCTGACAATAGTGGAACTGTAATGAGTATAGATTTAAAAACCATGAATCCAGTTTGGAATGTGAGTAATATGGACGATTCAGATGCGACCATAACCATTGATACTGAAGCCCCTGGGAAGCATTTTTTATATACGGGAAATGAAGTAGATCTAACTGGTCCAATTAGCAATGCATATTTTAGAAAAGTAGATCCAATCACTGGCGAAGAGGTATGGAAAGTTAGTCGAGAATGTTTCGGAACACCAATTAACGGAAAGACCAACAGTGGCGGAATTTTATCTAGTCCAGTCATTGGAAAAGCCCAAGGAAGCCATTTGGTTTACACCGTATTTTCAAGGGTAAACAAGCAAAACAAGGGTGAATTTATCGCAATAGATAAAAAAACAGGAAAAGAGGTTTTTAGTGTTCTTCTAGACAATTATTCCTGGTCTTCTCCAGTAGATATTTACGATGAAGCAGGTAACGTTTATATTTTTTTAACAGATGTTTTTGGAACTATCTACCTCCTTGATGGACTTACAGGAGGTATTATCTTCAAGGAAAAAACCAATTACGTATTTGAGTCATCGCCCGTTGTTGTTAAGGATCAGATATTTATAGCCTCGAGAGGAAACTCTATTTTATCGTTCAAAATAAAGTCATGAGAATAGCGCTTCTAATCTTTCTTTTTTTCTTCAATCAAGTTATTTCACAGGGTCAAACTCATGAAATTAAAGAGATAAAAGGTAAAGCAGCGTATCCATTTTTACTTTATGTTCCTGATTCTTTGCCTGAGGAAGGAGATTTACCACTACTCATTTTTTTGCATGGACGAAGTTTATCTGGCACTGATTTAAATCTAGTAAAGAAATATGGTGTTTTTGATGGCTTAAAAAGAGGTGTAAAAATACCTGCAGTAATCATCGCCCCTCAAGTAAAAAGATCAGAAAGCTGGGATCCAGATAAACTACTCGATGTTTTAAATTACGTACAAGCCAACTACCAAACAGATCTAAATAGAGTATATGTTACCGGTATGAGTCTAGGCGGGTACGGCACTCTCCATTTCGCTGGGAAATTCCCAGAAAGAATCGCTGCCGCAGCTGCATTGTGCGGTGGAGGAAATATCAAAGATGCTTGTAATTTGGGGAAAACAAATTTATGGATCCAACACGGGAAATTAGATAGGGATGTAGCGTATACCGAATCCACAAAAATCCACGAGGCCATTTTGGCTTGCAACCCGATCAAAGAAGCTAACCTAACCATTTACCCAAAACTAGGTCACAGTGAATTGGCTTGGGAATTTCAAAAAGACACCCTCTACAATTGGCTTTTTCAATTTCGACTAGATGATCCCCAGTCTAGTGCATATAAGTTGCCCTTGGACTCACTAAAAGTTGAACCTATCGCAACACAGCAAATTGAGGCTGCTGCAGAAAAAGAGCCGGAAGAATCAATTCAAAAGGCTAAAAGAGTATATTATATCAAGAAAGGGGACACCTTGTATTCCCTCTCAAGAACCTTCAAAGTCAGTGTCAATAGTTTATTGAAATTGAACAACCTTAAAGAGAAAAGCATCTTACAGATTGGGCAAAAAATAAAAATTGATTAGCTTATTTTCAACCTTAAGAATTAATCTCATTTAAACCCGAAAAGGGAAATACAAAATGAAACAAGTCTCCCTACTCTTTGCTCTCCTATTTAGCTTAAATCTTTCAGCTCAAACCCTTGATCAAGCGCAATTAGAAGCACTCACCGAAAAGGAATGGCAATCCGGGCTTCGTCTGTTGAATGAACTGGTTTCCATGCCCAATGACGCGGTATATCCTGAGCAAATCGCCGTGAATATCGCCTGGTGTGAGGCTGCCTTTTCGAAGCGAAACTGGACCGTGAATCGACTGGAAACAGGTGGCATCCCATTGCTACTAGTGGAAAAGAAACAACCGAATGCTAAAAAAACAGCCCTATTCTACTTTCACGTAGATGGACAAGCAGTGGATATCAGCAAGTGGGATCAGAAGGATGCCTACCAACCTGTGCTGAAGGCACAAACTGCAGCGGGCACTTGGGAAGCCCTCCCAATGGAAAGGCTTCAAATCGAATACAATGCCGATTGGCGGATATTTGGCCGCTCTACCTCCGATGACAAAGGCCCTTTGGCTATGCTCATTACCGCCTGGGATGCGCTTACAGCAGCGGGAATTTCCCCTGATTACTCCGTAAAAATCATCCTGGACTTTGAGGAAGAACAAGGTTCTCCCAGACTCCCAGCAGCCGTAGTCAAGCACAAGGAAAAACTAAAAGCGGATCTGATGCTCATCATGGATGGACCACGTCACACCTCCAACCTGCCTACGCTTAGTTATGGTGCTCGAGGCATCTCCGAACTCTTTTTGACCACCTACGGCCCCAAACTTCCCCAGCACAGTGGGCACTACGGCAACTATGCCCCCAACCCTGCCCTATTGATGTCCCAGCTACTTTCTTCCATGAAAAATGAAAATGGCCGCGTGGTGATTCCAGGATTTTACGATGGGATTACGTTTACCGAAGCGGAGCGTAAGATCTTCGCTGCAGTACCGGACAACGAACCTGCGGTCAAAAAACGCCTAGGCCTTGGCCGAACCGATCAGGTAGGACAGAGCTACCAAGAGAGCATCAACTACCCTTCCCTAAACATCAAAGGCCTATCGGCAGGATATACCGGCGCTCAGGCGACTACCATCATCCCAGCCATTGCGGTAGCCGAACTAGACATGCGTCTGGTACCCGAATCTGATCCCGTTCGCTTATTTGAACTGATCAAAGACCATATTCGCAAGCAAGGATTTTACATCACGGATAAAGATCCTAGCGATGAAGAGCGAATGGCACATCCCAAAATCGTCAAGGTAGGCACGTCCATCTCTTACCAGGCTTTTCGAACTCCTATGGATTCTCCAGTGGGTGCTTGGCTAAGAAAGGCCATGAATCGTTCCTTTGGAGCAGATCCGGTTCAGATACGTATTTCTGGAGGCTCCATACCCATTTCTCCATTCGTAGATGCATTGGGTATTCCAGCGGTCACCATTCCTACGGTGAATGCGGACAACAATCAACATAGTCCGAACGAAAACCTCCGCCTAGGAAATTACAAAGAAGGGATTCGTACGATTATGAGTGTGTTGACAGAGAAGATGTATTGAGCCTGATTGTTTAAAAAAATCTTACTTCAAGGTAGTTTATTCTGTCTTTTCGGGAGGCATCAAAATCGATACGCAAGGGAACTAATTAGGAAAAAATTGGTGGCTGTGGGAGACTCGGGATATAAAAATACTTGGTCTCTGCTCCGGTAATTACTTGCTTCTACTCTCCACAACAAACCTTTCCAGATGGAGTAATCCACATTGACTGATACCGCAGTGGTGGCAAAGCCATTGGGGTGTTCGTTCTTTACTCGGATACCTGTTCGATCCTGGTAATATTCCACCCGTACTGCTGATTTGATCCGCTGATTCCACTTCACCTGACCAATCACGATTGGACTAAACCAGGGATCATACACAGTACTTCCCCGCTTTTGTTGTTGAACCCCCATGTCGATCCCCACAGTCAATGCCAAGGCATCGTTTACTTGAAACTGACCATACAAATTGGAAAAATAACGCCGTCTCCGAGTGGCATCTGGATCATCAGACCCCAAGAAGGTACTCCAATTTACAAGGACATTGTCTTTAGGACGATAAACCACTTGCGTTCCAAAGGAGGGTTTGGTACTGCCTTCCACATTCGTAATTCGTTGCCAACCATTGAAGATTAAACCAGAAAAAAACCACTTTTCAGAGGGCAGAAAACTCACCTTCCCACCTGTTAAAAAATAGGGGGTGTTTTCAGCCAAAATGGAACGTGTTACCGTCCAATTATCAGGGGAAATCGCGCTTTCAAATCCAATATGAGAAGGCAAGACACCCGCGTCTATCCACACATTGCCTTTTTTCGAAAGCAAAACCCCTGCAATTGCCTCAAATACATGCTTTAGGATCCCTGGTTCATCCGCATAATTGTCTACCGAATAGGCTCCAGCATGTAGCGCAACATTGCTTCGAAACTGCCCTTTGGTCATTGCAATTTTAATCAAGCCCAAATTGAGTGCTACCTGATTGTGTCGATTGTGGTTGCAAAGAAAAGGCAGTCTAGTTTTGCCTTCAGGCTGATTAAAATCATAGCCGTAAAAGAAATCTACCACACCGGATATTACCCCCTTGAACTCCTTGGGATTCGAAATACTATCCTGCTGACCAAACACTGGAGTACTTATAACTAGTAAAAAAATGAGGGTATTAAACCACCAAATCTGCTTCATCTCCATTTGTTGCGCTTTCTTTTCAAAATGCAAAGATAGCTTAAGGAAAAGTCTACCAAACTAAAATTCGAACAATCAATTTATACTAAAGGATAAACTCATTTCTCTGCATACAAAACAAGTCTCAAGGTGTCGTAATCGTACCTGCCTTCAAAGTGTTCAAAGTAGGCCTTTAGCGAACTGAGTTTTTCGGTTACCCCCTGAATCTCCCAAATGGCTTCCTGTGAAACCAGCGCCTCCACCTGGATTTTTCCAATCTTTACCCCATGCGTCAGGTGATTGAGGATAGTTCCAGGACTTAGTCCCCGATCGGATGCAATTTCTTCAGGAGTTTTTCCCTCCAAAAAAAGGCGTATCGTCTGTTCCTTCGTATCCTCTTTCTTCTCTTTTGAAGGTTTGTCTTTTGAAGATTTTTTCTTTCCTGACTTATTTTTTGTAGGGGAGGCGGCAGGCATGGCTTCTCGAAATTGGGACACGAGCTGCTGCCGCACCTGCCTAATTTTTAAATCCACGGCATCCAAGGAACCAATCGATTGACCCTGTAAAATGGCTTCCAAGAGTACTTTGCTCCGAGCAATGGCCGTGTACTTATTCAGAAACTCCAACTCCAACTCTTCCATCGATTCTTGATACTCCTTCACACGCGTAAATCGCTCAATTTTGACCAAATGCCGAAGCAATATCTTCATGCCCTCGAGCAAAAGCTCCAAGTAATAGGACGAGCCTTTTTCCAAACGATCCAGCAACTTCTCTACTTCTTTCTGCTGAATTAAATACTGCAATTGCTGCCGAAACTTCCGGGTATTCTCCCGCTCTGCTTCTAGAAGTCGATACACCGCAGGCAAGTCCTCCCGCAATTCTTGCTCCTCAAACTCCATGGAGGAGGCCTGCTCATTCTGAAATTGGATCAAGGCCCCAATCACGCTTTCAAATTCAAAAGTGCGTTCTACCAATTGAAAGAGGTAGTTTTCTTGATGTACACTCAGTAAGGCAGCCAAATCTTGTTGAGTTGACTTTTCCTGAGTGAAACCCACCACCTTGGCATCTGAAAAAATCACCTCCGTTTGGATGCGGGTTCGTAAAATAAGGCCCTCCAAACTCCGAAGTCTACTCAAGGCCACATACACCTGCCCTGGCGCAAAGGCCTGCCCCACATCCACAATAGCTTTATCAAAGGTCAGTCCCTGGCTCTTGTGTACCGTCACTGCCCAGGCCAGTTTGATCGGATACTGGGAAAATGTACCAATGACCTCCTCCTCTAATTCTTTGGTTTCCGCGTTGAGCTGGTACCGTTTGTTCTCCCAATCCTCCTTTCTGAGCACATACTCCTCTTGCTGATCATCCATGCGTACTTTTACCTCATCCGCAGCCAGCTGAATCACCGTAGCCAGCTTGCCATTGAAGTAATTGGCATTGCCCGAGGAGTCATTTTTGATAAACATCACCCGCGCACCCACCTTCAATTCCAAGATGGGAGGAAGCGGAAACATGCTTTCAGGGAATTCTCGGTCTAGATCCGCATCGTAAAAAAACGAGGGGCTTTCCAAACTTCGAAGTTCCCTCAAATTCAGTTCGTCCGCCTTATAATTATGCGTGGTCAAGGTGATGCAGGGCATCATGTCCTGAATCTCATCCAAGGTCTTAAACTGCTGATTCAATCTCCGTACATCCTCTGGAGTGGATTTATTGTCTCGCAGGTTATTCAGGATGCGAATAAAAGTATCGTCCTGCTGCCGAAAGATCTTGTCCAATTCCAAATACACCATTCCCGACTGCTGCAGAGCTTTTGCTTCAAAGAAATGCATGGAGTTGTAAAATCGACTCAAAACAGTCCATTCATCGTCCTTGACTATGGGTGGCAATTGGTATAAATCCCCAATCAATAGCACCTGAACTCCCCCAAACGGAACCTGATAATTTCGCTTCACATGACGCATACGGTAGTCAATCGCATCCAGCATATCGGCGCGGAGCATACTAACTTCGTCAATCACCAACAAGTCAATCGCTTTGAGTACTTTTCTCCTGAGTTGGTTGAGTGGATGCCTGCGTGCAAGGGTTTGCTGGGTAAAAAACCCTTGTCGATCCGTAAAGTTTCCCTCCGGCTCACGCGTGGGCAAAAAGGATCCAAATGGAAACAGAAATTGGGAGTGTACAGTCACCCCCTTTGCATTCAATGCAGCGATACCCGTTGGTGCCACGATTACAAAACGCTTGTGTGTTTGTTGTGCTAGCTCACGAAGGAAAGTGGTTTTTCCTGTGCCTGCTTTACCCGTCAAAAAAATAGGGGCTCCCGTGGTATTTACAAATCTCGCCGCGAGCTCCAGTCGGTCCGTAGAAGTATTCATTTGGCTAAATTAGGTTATTGTTGCATACCTTGAAGGGGCTTAGTAAAAATTACTAGTAATTTTGGGCGCACCCGTAGTTTGAACGAATATCTTCCCATTAGAACCTTAATCACATGTATATCCATCCACTCAACGCCTGGGAAAGCCAACCTGAAGTCCTGGATTTTATTCGAAAAAATGCTTTTGCTACCCTCTACGCTCAAGCGGAAGGCAGACCTTGGGCCACTCACCTACCGGTATTTTTAGAAGGGAAACCTGAGGGAAAATTTGTACTTCATGGACACCTTGCCAAGGCCAACCTTCAGTGGAAGCAGCTGGCTCAGGCTGAAGAAGTTTTGGTAGTGTTCCAAGGTCCACATGCCTACATTTCTTCTTCTTGGTATACCCACGAAAATGTCCCCACTTGGAACTACCTAGCCGTACATGTCTATGGAAAAGTGAGGCTGATCGAAGGGGAAGAACTTATGCACCACCTCAAATCCTTGGTCGATCAGTTCGAAACAGGAAGACCGAATCGCGTGCAAGTGGAAACCATGAGCCCAGGCTATTTGGAAGGACAAATTCGGGCCTTGGTGGGCTTTGAATTGGAAATCACCGAAGTTCATGCCAGTGCTAAACTTTCGCAAAACCGAGACGATGAAAACTACGAACGGATCCTTCAGCAGCTGGAACAAAGCACAACACCTGGCGACTTAGAAGTAGCTGAAGAAATGAGGAAACGAAGACAGACTAGGTAGAAGGTACCAGGTATAATGTACCAAGTATAATGTACAAAGTATGAAATCCTGTTTTTAGGCGATTTTCTTAGACATTAAAGAAAGTATCGAGTATCAAGAAGTTTCCCTCAAAAGCAGAATGCTGCTCCCTACTTCGTACTTGGTACTTTGTACTTTGTACTTTTTTACACCCGTACCTTCGTCGTTCCTCCACCCTTCAAGGTGATCTCTACCGGCGCATTGGTCTTCCAGTGACCTCCGGTAAAGTCAGGAATATCGATGGAATTGGAACGATTAGCCACAGACCACTCGCTCATTGGAGTGATGCAGCTCCATAACGCAGCATCATACACATCCTGATCTAGCGGAAGGCCATTGCGCAAGCAATCGATCAATCTCCAATCCATCATGAAATCCATTCCTCCATGGCCTCCAATTTGCTTGGCTAGTTCGCCTACCTTTTGAACGATCTCAGGCGTGTATTTTTCTTTGAGCGCCATCATTTCATCCTCCTTCATCCAGCTGTGTCCTTTTGCCACTTTTTGCTCGGGGTACTTTTGAGCATAGCCTTCGGTGCCACTCACCACATGCAATCGAGAATAAGGGCGAGGAGAAGTCACATCATGCTGGATTACAATGCTTTTTCCTAGCTTGGTTTTGACTACACTAGTATTCATGTTACCTCGATAGGACTTGGCCGCATAGCTATTCCAGAAGGAATCCTGCTCGGCAAGTTCCTGCGCTTTTTTCTTCATTTGAAAATCATTTGAAGACAAAGAGGTCAGGTAATCCATCTGATCCCCGCGATTGATATTCAAAATCTGACAGATGGGCCCAAGTCCGTGAGTAGGGTAAAGATTTCCATTTCGGAAGTTTTCTTCCAATCGCCACATACCCTGAAATCCCTTGTCCTTATCGAAGTTGAGCCACACCAAATCGTGGATATACGCTCCCTCTACGTGCACTACATCTCCAAAAAATCCCTCTCGAGCCATTTTTAAGGTCATCAACTCAAAGAAATCGTAGCAGCAATTCTCCAACTGCATGCAATGCTTTTTGGTGCGCTCAGAAGTTTCTACCAACTGCCAGCAATCTTCTAAGGTTCTAGCAGCAGGCACCTCTACGGCAGCATGCTTGCCTGACTCCATCGCATACACCGCCATTGGCGTATGCCACTCCCAAGGAGTAGTGATGTAAATCAAATCTAGATCAGGTCGCTCACACATTTTCTTCCATGCAAAAGGCGAACCCGAGTACAATTCTGGTTTATGAATGCTTCCTTCCAAAGACTTTTTTGCCTTTTCCGCACGCTCAGGAAGTAGGTCACACAAGGCTTTGATCTCTACGCCTTCGATTTTGCTCAGGCGATCTACCGCTCCAGGTCCACGCATTCCCAAGCCCACTATCCCGACCCGAACGGTAGCCAATTTTGGAGCAGCAAAGCCAGACATATTGAACGACTGCACTCGAGAAGCTCCATAGGATGCCTCCAAAGGCAACACCTTCATGGAGTCAGCCAAGGCGCTTCCTGCACCAAATAATCCTAGACCTGCTAGTCCAGTGGTCTTTAAAAATTCTCTTCTACGATTCATAGGGATATGCTTTTTTGGGTTTGCATCCCCTAGTTACTAAAAAATCAAAAAAAGTCCTTACCGCCAATCCAAAAAAGAAACAATCCCTTAGTTTTCCGGAATTGCAGAGGTGCGGATGTTCTCCAAATTGATTTCAGAAAGCTTCTCCAATGCCCCTTTTTCAAACAAGTACTGCATGGAATCTAAAGGGGTTTCTTTGTTGGCAGCCTTCAAGTTGATGTAATCCTGGAAGCGAATCCCACCTACTTCGCGTACCTCACGAACTTCCCGCATCCGAACTCCGCCACCATCGGTATGGTAGCTGTAAGCCATGTAATCCATTCGGGAATCTACCACCCCAAACCAGTACAAAAACTCATCCTCGAAATGATCTCCACCACCTTCTGCTTGAAAAGTCACCTTGACTTGATGGTAATCCTTTCCCTTAATCTTCGTTTGACCGAGGTAGGTTTTGATAGCTGCTGCATCATTTAGCCCGTAGGGCAAAAAGGCAAAGTAGGCCACCGAATTGACCGATCGAGAAAATGCCCCTATCCGCTCCTCAGTTAAGGTATCGATCAGCACTCCATTGACACTTCGCGTAAAACCGGCATTATTCAATACGTCCACTACCTGACCCGTAGAGTCGGTAAATTCCCGGCTATACTCAAAGGCAGTCGGAGATTTGAAAATGGAATAATGCGTTCCTCTGAAATCAAAATCGATGGCGGTTTCGGCATAGCGGTCACCTCCATGAGCAGCGATGGCCGCATCCACGATTTGTTCTACCTCCGTTCTGGAATCACAGGAAACCCCAAAAAAAGTAAGGGAGAGAATGCATAAACTGAATAATACCAATTTCATAGCTGTAGTAGTTTAAATGAAATTCTTCTTTTAAGAGAAAAAAGAACCGGTGATCAATACACCAATTCAAAGTTGGAATAACGGTACTCGGCTCGGAGAAACAAGCGCTTTCCTGACTCATCCACCCGCCAACTCTCTCGGGTACCATGAAACAGCAGTTTGTCTGCCTGTTCAGAAGCTATATCGTACACCAAACTTCGGTGATCCTTGAGCTTAACTTCATTCCCCACCATCAGGAAGTTGCTTGGATCAAAATAGTACCACCAGGTATCTGAATCTGGGCCATAATCCACTCGGATGGATTCCACTTCCGTTCCATTTTCCAAGGTCTTTTTTCCCTCATAAATCAGTTTCCCTCCCTTGTCGAGCAACTTCCAAGGCTGTGCCACAGTGTAAAATGCCGCATCAAAATCTTTCTTTTTTGAAGCCAAAAAATCTGCGTTCAAAATCTCATTCTCCCCCATCTGGTAGCGAAAGACCGCCCCATCCCAACTCATCGAATGCGGAATACTATCCTTGGTCCAACTGATTTTCCCTTCAAACCGTGGGCTAAATCGAAACTCATGCGATTGATCCAATTCCGATTCTACATTCCCTTCTGCATCCAACATCCGCGTCCACTTTTGGAATTTGATTCCCTTCAAGTTCTCCCATCCCTCCTTGCCTCCATGCGCTGCAATGGACTTATCCAAAAGATCTAGCGCCTGTTCCTCAGAGCTTGGCGTACATGCCGACCATGCAAATAGGATTACAAGAAATAACACTGCGTTTTTCATAGACCTAAGGTAGCAGTTCTTTGCTTTCGAAAATAGTCCAAGTAAAGACCAACTAGTACCAATACATATTCCAAACCTAAAAATAGAGTTTGCTCCTGAACCGGATTTTGGCTGTAAGCTTGGTAGGAAAAAATCGCACCAAAAGACCAAAGCAGGAAGGTCCATTGGCGAGAAAGAATGGACAAGCCCAATCCTGGCAATAGGTACCACGGATGAACCACCGGCTGCAACAAGAAGTAGATCAAATACAGCTGTACCCATACACCAGGGATTTCGAAGCGGGAGGCGTTTGACCGCTTCCAGGAAATCCATACTGCCCCGAGGAGGGTGATTACCATTCCAATTTTAGTCAAGTACCAAATGGTATTGAAACCTGCTAGCTCAAAACCTACGGCTCGAAACAAGTAATACAACGAGGCATTGAACTCAAATTTCCCTTGATAGAGCTGCAGGCTTTGGAGAAAATTTTCCCATGAATTCCAGTAAACTAGCGGGAGAAAAGATAAGACTAAAACTCCTGCGGCCATACCCCAGAACCGAGGTGAAATTCGTACACCCTTCCAAAAGAAAAAAGCTGGAGCTAGCAGGAAAGGAAGCAATTTCATTCCCACTGCTAATCCCCAAAACGCGCCTGACCACCCCAGCTTCTGCCGAGATAAATTGAGAAGTGTGGCCAGTAAAAACAAAAGCACAAAACCCTCAAAATGCAGGTTGCCCACTACTTCCAAGATCACCAAGGGATTAAACCAGTACAAAAGAATTTGTTTTTGAGGGAGCTCAAATCGGGCAAGCAAGCTCCAAAGCAGGTAAAAAACACCTATCTCACCCAACAGAAGCATGCATCGCATTGCAAGATATCCTTGCGCCACACTCCCTTGTGCCGCCAACGCTCCAAGCCAAAAGATGGCTTGATTGAAGGGAGGATACACAGAATAGTAGTTCGGAGAATTCAGGTCTTGGAAAAGCTGGGCGCTTATCCCGCTTCCCTCACCTTGTTGCTCTTGTATTTGCGTTGGAGTCAAGCCATAAGGATTCTGACCTTGACGTAAAAGCTCCCCATCCCACAAAAACCTCGCTCCGTCCTCCGACCAATTCGGCTCAAAAAAGAAAAGACATCCCCTCAAAAGTACCCCGAGCAGCAGCAGCCTCTTGAAATTAACTTCCTCACCAGAGAGCAGGTAACTGCCCAGCATGCCTCCAAATGCAAGAGAGAATAGGAGAACCGTCAATCCGAAATTTTCCCGAGGAACCTGTGCCAAAAGCAGTAAAGCCCCAGCCAATAGAACGACTGAAGCAACTTTAAATCCCCTTTTCACTGGATCACTCAAAGTCCCAATTCCTTTCGCAGGGATTCATATACCTGCTCGTTTTGTTTCCAATACGGCATCTGCCTCAAGTGCGTTCGGGTAGCCGTGGTCACTTCCTGTTGCCCATTTGCTTTGGTCCAGGTTTCTGTAAATCCAGTAATCTCATAGGGAAATAGTTGCTGGTAGCGAATGGTAACCGTCCGACCAATCTCGGCATACACCACCTTCACCTCGGCTTGGTCCGATCCCAAGGCTTTTCGGGAGATCGTCGCTTGCTCTGCCTTCAAGGGAATATGTGCAAAGCGCTGAAAAATAAGGCTGGGAATCAGGGTGACATTTCCAAGAGGAACTAGGTCGGGATGAAGTCGGATTAAGGTAAAAAGCTCCTCCTCCGCTTGTCCATCCAGTTTGGATTCCAGGTCACCCTCAGATTCAAAATAGGAAAACTGCTTTGCAGTATATTTCCCAGACTTATGATTGAGCTGGGTAAAAGATTGCCCACACCACTCGGTCACCGAGGCTGTCAATTTTGGAGCAGGGCTTTCTTCGTATACGGGCGTAAATACTGATAGCATGGTGTGATAGGGATACACACCTGTCACAAAATCCCGCGTCATATTCAGCTTCAGCACCTTCTGCACATCAGATGGCCTTTCCTCAGGAGCATCCAACTTGACCTGCTTGCTTTTAGAAAAATCTTCGGTAACAAAAATCATCACTGCCTTGCCCGGACGAACCACCCCATACCTGCTTTGCTGCAAGTCAAATACATTCACCTCAGCAGTTCCTTGGTACCAGTAACTTGCAAATTGAGTTTCTACCACACCTTCTCGATTCTCAGGAGCACAGGAAACTAATCCAACTGCACCCAAAAAAAGAAATAAAGAGACAGGCAGGGTTAATCTAGCTAGTTTTTGCATGGGACAAGAAGCCAAGAGTGGAACAATCAGAAGCGGCTATCGAAAGGGCCGCCAATACTTAAATATCGTGAAAATAATTTTATATCCGGCGCCAATAACCCCTTTCACCGTGCCGCTCACTTTCGAAACACCAATTCGTTTTCGGTAAGTGACCGGCACCTCCGCGTAAGAAAGGCCTGCTTGGTGCGCCTTGATTTGCATCTCAATGGTCCATCCAAAATTCTGATCCACCATTCCCAAGGCAAGCAATTTCCCCCAATGAAT
>CAJBER010000001.1 GCA_903952135.1 uncultured Algoriphagus sp. | reverse complement strand
TTGGACGAACAGCAGCGAGACCTGTTTAGAAACACGCTACAGGACCTCCTAACCCGAATTCCTACTGCTGTTATCTACGTGAGCCATTACGAAGAGGATGTTCCGCCTTGTGTTGATTTGGAATTGGCCCTATCCTAAATCCTTGCAGGCGCAGCACCACCAAACTGGGAATCGCCACCAACTATGGAAAAAGTAAGGGGATCCCAGCAATTTTTCTTATTTTCCTTCTCAATGCGATCGTTATGGCAAGCAGAAGAACTTTTCTCCATCACCTTGGGCTAGGATTAAGCCTTCCTGGATTGGCGGCATTTGCCCTACCCAATACCTCAAGAACTCCCTTTCCTTCTCCAAACCTGAAGGAAGAAGCCTACTGGAAAGCCATTCGCCAGCAATTTCCGCTTCAGAGCAACCGCATTTACCTCAACAACGGCACCTTTGGTCCTGCACCCTTTTCGGTGCTCGATGCGCTCCAGAAAAGCAGTTTGGATATCAATACCAGCGGGGAGTACGGCAACTCGGATGCAGAACGCGTGCAGTTGGCTCAATTTTTTGGCATCAAAACCACCGAATTTTCCATCACCCATAACACCACCGAGGGCATCAATATCTTGGCTTGGGGCATCCCACTACAGGCAGGTGATGAAGTGATCCTCACCACCCACGAACATGCGGGTAACGCCCTTCCTTGGCTCAATCGGGCCAAATACGACGGAATAGTGCTCCGTACCTTTGAGCCCAGAGCAACCCAAGTTGAAAATTTGAACGAGATTCAAAAATTAATCAACTCCAAAACCAAGGTGATTGCCATCCCCCATGTGACCTGCACCACGGGATTGGTATTTCCCATTCAGGAGATTTGTAGCCTAGCAAAAGCACGAGGGATTCTCACAGCCATCGATGGAGCGCATGGAGCAGGTACCTTTAACCTGGACCTGACTGCACTAGGTTGTGATTTTTATGCAGGATGCTTCCACAAATGGATGTTGGGCCCTAGTGGCACTGCTTTTCTCTACGTACGCGAAGAATCCTTGGAAAAACTGCGTCCTGTCATGATAGGCGGACATTCGGATACGGGCTGGGACATGACATCGACACCCCCTACCCTCGCAGGTTATGTCCCCTCTGCCCGACGATTTGATTACGGCACGCAGAGTAAGGCACTAGCGGTTGGCATGGTGGCTGCCACGGAGTTTCATACACAGATTGGCAAGGACCACATAGAAACTCGCTTGCAAACCCTCAATCAGTACTTATTGGATGGGCTTTTGGAACTTGACAGCAAACTTGATATCCTTACCCCGTTGGAAAAAGAATCTCGAATTTCACTCCTCACCTTCCGTCCAAAAAATATGACCTACCAGGTTTGCGGAAATGAACTGGGAAAAGCTGGATTTCGGATTCGTCAGGTTCCAGAAGGAAAGGTAAATGCGATTCGCGTGTCCACGCACGTTTACAACACCAAAGATGAGGTAGATGCGTTCCTAGCCTCCTTAACTCGAATTCTTACTTGAGTTTTTCTTCTTCTTTGCAGCGGCCCTTTCTAGAGCTTCTTGGGCGCGAAACTGCGCAATCTCGCTTATAAGCTGCTCCGGCAAATCCTCCCCGTACTGAAATTGAATGGCTCCTTTGGAAGTTACATACCCAGCCAATTCTTCTTTAAAATTAATCACTCCTGAAGAGGTAGGGTAATACCCCATATGGCTTTTGGCTGCAGCATAATACACCAGAACTTCTGAGGTTTTGAAGGCTGGCATGTGGTAACTGATCACTTCTTCTGCCTCGGGTACCGCTTGGCGCAGGATTTCCCGCATTTGCTGTAACTTGGCTTGAATTTCAGGAGTAAACCAAGAAAAGTACTCTTGGATTGAATTAGGTTTGGGATTCATAAACTATGAAGTTCTATAGTTGAAAGCGGATTGAACTTATGGAAAAAAATGAACTTACGCTCAATGAAGCGCAAAAATTAGTAGATCACTGGATTCAGACGGTGGGTGTACGCTACTTCAATGAACTGACCAACATGTCCCTTCTGATGGAAGAAGTGGGTGAATTGGCACGCATCATGGCACGTACCTATGGAGAGCAGTCTTTCAAAGAATCGGACAAAGGGCGTGCACTCGACGATGAAATGGCCGATGTGCTTTGGGTGCTGATTTGCTTGGCCAACCAAACGGGGGTGAATCTGACGGATGCCTTGCAAAAGAATTTGGAAAAGAAAAATACCCGCGACTTGACCCGTCATCAGGAAAACGAAAAGTTGCGGTAGGCAACCAATCATTTCCTTTGCAGCAGGCCTAAAAAAGCCTGCTTT